>NZ_CADCWS010000018.1 GCF_902806475.1 Candidatus Frankia nodulisporulans | reverse complement strand
ACCTGGGCGAAGGTCATGGTCCGTAGCGGCGGTACGTCGCCGCGGCGGGCGGCCCGGGCCGCGAAGGCCCGGATGCCGGCCTGTTGCCGCTCACCCAGGGAGAAGTCCAGCGTGGTGAAGTAGCGGGCGAGCGTCGCCGGGTCGAACACCTCGAACCGGGCCGCCCGGGCCGCGACCGCCGCCACGTCGCCGAGCGCGAGGTCGAGGCCGGCGCGGAAGGCGTCATGCACCTCCTTGACCACCCCGGGGTGCTGGTCGGCGAAGGACCGGCGGGCCGCCCACACCGCGAACACCATCGGCAGCCCGCTCCAGTCCCGCCAGGCCGCGCCCAGGTCGATCAGACCGAGCGGATGCGCCGCCCCGTCCCGCTCGGCCTCGTAGGTCTCCCGCAGCGCCACATCCCCGATGATCACCGCCGCGTCCGCTTCCCGCAGCATCAGCGGCAGGTCGGGCGGCATCGTCACGTAGGTCGGGGTGAGGCCGTGCAGTTCCTCCAGCAGCATCCGCGCCAGCAGCACACTCGTCCGGGACGTGGAGCCGAGCGCGACCGTGCGCACCTCGGCCAGCGGCACCGCCGTGCTGAGCAGCACGGACAGCACCGGTCCGTCCGATCCGACGGCGAGATCCGGTAGGACGACCAGCTCGTCGGCATGGCGCAGGTACTCGACCAGGCTGATCGGCCCGATATCCAGATCACCGGCGACGAGCGCCTCGGCCAGCCGGTCCGGGGTGTCCTTGGTCAGTTCGAGGTCGAGCAGCGCGCCCGAGTGGACCAGCCCCCAGTACAGGGGCAGGCAGTTCAGGAACTGGATGTGCCCGACCCGTGGCCGCGCCGGCCCGCTGTTCAACGCTGCCCGCCGTGTCGGTTCTCCATCGCGTCGATGACGGCCCGACGTTGCCGCAGCGCCAGTGGATAGCTGGCCAGCCCACTGATCGCCAGCGCCAGCAGGAAGGCGAGCAGGCCGCCAAGCCCGAGCAGCAGCACGACGGCCAGTACCACCCCGAACAGCAGTGCCCGCACCGCGAAGTACCGCACGTTGATGGCCAGCAGCCCGCGCTGTGGCCGTGGGCCGGGCCGGTTGGGCCACTTCATCAGGACCTCCGTTTTCTCGCCGGCACCCAGCCGAGGCGGCGCAGCACGGTCGGGAAGAAGCCCAGCCCGACGAAGACCGCGAGCAGCCCCAGCAGGGCCGCCGGGCCGATCGGCACCCCGACCCAGGCCAGCAACGCGTCGACCACGATGCCGGGGACGAGAATGACCACGAACGCCAGCGCGAACACCCACCCGGTGCCCGGTGCCCCCGGCGGGCGGGACGGATACCGCGGGTTGCTGCTCACCATCGCGACGGCCCGCCTCAGGCGTCGATGGCCGTGGCGACCTCGCGGCGGGCCGGATCGGGCCCGCCGTAGGCGCGGATCTCCCGGTAGCGGGTGTCCCGCTCGACCGGCCGGAACCCGGCGTCCCGGATGATGCCCAGCAGGTCCTCGCGGGTCATCGTGGTCGGGGTGCCGAACCGGTCCGCGTCGTGGGTGATCTTGTACTCGACGACGGAACCGTCCAGGTCGTCAGCACCGAAGTTCAGTGCGAGCTGGGCGGTCGTGAGGCCGTGCATCACCCAGAAGCACTTGACGTGGTCGACGTTGTCGAACAGCAGCCGGGAGACGGCGAAGGTCTTCAGCGCCTCGGCACCGGTGGCCATCGGCTGGTTCATCAGCCGGTTGCGCGGGTCGCCGGCCGCGTCGTGCTGGAACCGCAGCGGGATGAACACCGCGAACCCGCCGGTCTCGTCCTGCAGTTCACGCAGCCGCAGCACGTGGTCCACCCGGTGGCGGGGCTCCTCGATGTGGCCGTAGAGCATCGTGCACGGCGTGCGCAGCCCCTTGGCGTGCGCGAGCCGGTGGATGCGCGACCAGTCCTCCCAGTGGGTCTCGTGGCCGACGATCTTCTGCCGGATCTCCCAGTCGAAGATCTCCGCGCCGCCGCCGGTGAGCGACTCGAGGCCCGCGTCGATCAGTTCGTCGAGGATCTCGTCGGCGGGCAGCCCGCTGATCTTCTCGAACCAGTGGATCTCGGTGGCGGTGAACGCCTTGAGCGCCATCCCCGGCAGCGCCTTGCCCAGCTCGCGCAGTGAGCGCGGGTAGTAGCGCCACGGCAGGGTCGGGTGCAGGCCGTTGACGATGTGCAGCTCGGTGATGCCGGCCGGCTCCATCTCCTTCGCCAGCCGGACGGCCTCCTCGATGCGCATCGTGTACGCGTCGGACTCGCCGGGCTTGCGCTGGAACGAGCAGTAGGCGCAGGACGCCGAGCACACGTTGGTGAGATTCAGGTGCCGGTTGACGTTGAAGAACGTCCGGTCGCCGTTCTTTCGGGTGCGGACGTCGTGCGCGAGGCCACCCAGCCAGGCCAGGTCGTCGCTGCCGTACAGCGCCTCACCGTCGGCTCGGCTCAGGCGCTCACCGGCCGCGACCTTCGCCTCGATCTCCCGTTTGAGCCCAGCATCCATACGGTCCAGACTAGCCCGATCGTCGCCCCGCTCCGCCTGTCCCGGCACGGCTGCCCCATCACAGCCCCCCTCGTCGGAGGGGTTCACTACTGGCGGTCGCGCCTGGCCGCCCGCCGCTGCAACCGCCCCAGCGGCCAGGTCAGCAGCCCCGCCACGACGAACCCGATCAGCACCGCCAGCAGCACGCTCACCCCCACGAGCGCCAGAACCACCGTGACCAGCACCAGCACCGCCAACCGCGCCACGAAGTACGGCAGCTGCGCCCGCAGATCGACATCGGACGGCGGGGCCGCCTTCGCCTTCGCCTTTTTCTTCGCCGAGTCGCCGCCCGCCATATCCGTCACCCTCGCTTCACCGCCGCCTCGCCCGTCCGGGAACACCTCGCCTGTCCGGGAACACTGTGCTCCCTCGGAGGCTGGTTCCGCCAGGGAGCCTCGGGGGCGGCTGTGGGGCGATCATCGGCCTGGATGCCCGAGGTCGCCAGCCGGTTCCGCGGAACCGTTTCGGGGCTGCGTGTCGCCGCGGGCGGCGCCGAGTTCGCCGGACCAGCGGCGGTAGAGCGTGTGCGGGACGCCGGCGGCGTCCAGGACTCGTCCGGCGACGAAGTCGACCAGGTCGGCGGCGTCGCGGGCGCCCGCGTAGAAGCCGGGGCTCGCCGCGGCCACGACCGCGCCGGCCTCGTGCAGGGTGAGCATGTGCCGCAGGGTCGCCCCGGTGTAGGGCATCTCGCGGGGGACGACAAGCAGGCGGCGGCCTTCCTTGAGGGTCACGTCCGCGCAGCGTTGGAGCAGGTCCTTGGACAGGCCGAGGGCGATGCCGGCGAGGCAGGCGGTGCTCGCCGGGACCACGATCATCCCGCGGGTGGGGTAGGAGCCGCTGCTGGGCCCGGCCGCGAGATTGCCGGGGGCGTGCACCCTGACCCGCGCCGCGAGCAGTTCCCCGAGCCTGGACGCTGCCCCTGGTCCGGACGGGACAGCGGAGGTGGCTGCGGCGCCGAAGGGGGCGCGGAGCCAGGCGGTCAGGACCGGCGGCCAGGCGCTGTCGTGCCAGGCGAGGCCGGTCTCGTCCAGCAGGGTGAGCCGGGCGGCGCGGGAGAGCACCAGGTCGACCGGATGGCCGGCGGCCAGCAGGCCGCCGAGCACCGCGGCGGCGTACGGGGTGCCGCTGGCGCCGCTGACCCCCACCACCCAGGGCACCCTCGGCACGTCAGACCGACAGACCGCGGCTGAACAGGTCTGCGACGGCGAAGGCGAACAGGGCGATGCCGACGAAGCCGTTCGCCGTGAGGAAGGCCCGGTTGACCCGGGAGAGATCGTTCGGGGAGACGATGGCGTGCTCGTAGGATAACGTGGCCGCGGTCATGGCGAGGCCGGCCCACCAGAACGCGCCGGTGCCCTCCATCAGGCCGTACGTCACGAACAGGGCGAACGTGACGATGTGTGTGACTGTCGAGCCGATCAGCGCGCCGCGGATCCCGAACCGGGCCGGGACCGACCGTACGCCGATGCGGCGGTCGATCTCCGCGTCCTGGCAGGCGTAGATGAGGTCGAACCCGCCGATCCAGGCACCGACGGCGAGGCCGAGCACGACGGCGGCCCACGACCAGTGGCCGGAGACGGCGATCCAGGCACCGACGGGGGCGATGGCCTGGGCGATGCCGAGGACGGCGTGCGGGAAGTCGGTGAAACGCTTGGCGTACGGGTAGACGACCAGGGGGGCGACGGCGACCGGCGCGAGGGCCAGACACAGCCAGCTCAGCATCGCCGCGGCGGCGAGGAACACGGCGAGCGCGACCACCGAGCCGACCACCGCGGTGCGCACCGACATCGCGCCGGTGACCAGTTCCCGACCGGCGGTGCGCGGGTTGCGGGCGTCGATCGCCCGGTCGATGATCCGGTTGGCGGCCATGGCGAAGGTGCGGGCGGCGACCATCGCGATCGTGACCAGCCCGAGGTCCGTCCAGTGCACCGAGCGGGACGCGTCGAAGCAGGCGGCCAGCGCCGCGATGTAGGCGAACGGCAACGCGAACACCGAGTGTTCGATGACGACCAGCCGTAGGAACGCCCGCACGTGGCCCAGTTCGTGCCGCTCGCCGCCCCCGGAGGAGCCGGACAGGCCGCCGGACGGTCCAGGCAGGAAGGTCGCGTCACTCACAGGCCGTACTCCTTCCAACGCCGGGTGACCCGGTCGCGCACCGCGGCATCCATCACGATCTCCTCGGGCCAGCCGCCGTCCCGGCGGTAACCCTCGGTCGGTAGCTTGCGGGTCGCGTCGACCCCGACCTTGCCACCCCAGAACTGCTCGTACGAGGCGTGGTCGAGATGATCGACCGGGCCGATCGTGGTGAGCAGGTCGTGGGCGTAGTCCACATTGCCGAACGCCCGCCAGGCCACCTCGTGGTAGTCGTGGACGTCACAGTCGGCGTCGACCACGACGATCAGCTTGGACAGCGACAGCAGCCCGGCGCCCCAGATGGCGTGCATCACCTTCTGGGCGTGCTTGGGGTAACGCTTGTCGATCGAGACGATGCAGCAGTTGTGGAACACGCCGGCTTCCGGCAGGTCGTAGTCGACGATCTCGGGAATCATCATCCGGATCAGCGGCAGGAAGATCCGTTCGGTGGCCTTGCCCATCGGCCCGTCCTCCTGCGGCGGGCGGCCGACGACGATCGTCTGGAACACCGGCTCACGCTGCATCGTCATCACGTCGACGTGCAGTGCCGGGAACGGCTCGACGGGCGTGTAGAAGCCGGTGTGGTCGCCGAACGGGCCCTCGGGCAGCCGCTCCCCCGGCTCCAGCCAGCCCTCGAGCACGATCTGCGCGTTCGCCGGCACCCGCAGCGGGACGCTGCGGCAGTCGACCATCTCCACCCGCTCGCCGCGCAGGTAGCCGGCGAACAGGTACTCGTCGATGTCGGCGGGCAGTGGGGCGGACGCGGCGTAGGTGACCGCCGGGTCGCAGCCGAACGCGATCGCCACGGGGAGCCGCTCGCCGCGCCGCTCGGCGACGGCGTGGTGGGCGTTGGAATCCTTGTGGATCTGCCAGTGCATGCCGACGGTGCGGGCGTCGTGGCGCTGCAACCGGTACATCCCGAGGTTGCGGGCGCCGGTCTCGGGATGACGGGTGTGGGTCAGCCCCAGGTTGAGGAAGGCGCCGCCGTCGCTCGGCCAGGCGTGCACCCCGGGCAGGCGGAACAGGTCGACGTCCGACCCTTCGAGAACGACGTCCTGGCAGGGGGCCGTGCGCACCCGGCGCGGCGGCAGTGACGTCAGCGACGCGGCCTTGCCCAGGGCGTCGCGCAGGCCGGACAGGCCGACCGGTAGCTCGGGGCGCAGCAGGGCGGCGATCCGCTCGCCGATCTCATCCAGACGCTCGACGCCGAGGGCCGCGGCCATCCGCGCCTCGGTGCCGAACACGTTGATCGCCAGCGGCATGTCCGACCCGAGGGGGGCTTCGAACAGCAGCGCCGGGCCGTGCTCACGCACCACCCGGGTGACGATCTCGGTGACCTCCAGCCTGGGGTCGACGGGCACCGACACCCGTCGCAGGTCACGCCGCCGTTCGAGGTGCGCGAGAAACGCGCGTAGATCCGCCCAGGCCATTGCCCCATCCTCGCAGCCGGCACCGACAACCGTAGGCTCCCCCACCACCGGTGACGATCGGCGCACCCAGCGCTGCCGGTCGGGGCGACGCCGACAACGCTGTTGCCAACCGGCCGGACGCGACCCCGGGAGGAGGGGCACACTAGGGATACACGGGCCGGCCATCTTCGCGACACGTGCGCCCTCCGGGGGCCGCCTTCGGGCAGCCGCGGACAGCGGGGGAGCACACCGTCCGGCCCGTCCGAGTCGCCGCGCACGGCCAGGACCCGCAGGCCGCGGCGGCTGCCCCGCTGGGCCACGGTGACCGCCCGGCGGACCGGGACTACTAACCCGCGTGCCGACGTTCATAGCCCATATGCCAGGCGAAACCTGACAGGACGTAATCGGTCACGGAGAGCTGGAAGGAGCGACCAGCAGGTGCTGGGCCTCGCGCTGACGTTTGTGATCATCGGTGTCTGGGCGTACGCGATCATCGATGTGGTCGGGACGCCCCCGGACGAAGTACGAGTGGGGTCGAAACTTCTCTGGATCGTGGCGGTCGCGCTGTTCTGGATCCCCGGCGCGGTCGGTTGGTTCCTGTTCGGCCGGCCGCGGGTGAACGGCTACGGCGCACGCGCGCCGCGACGCGCCGTCTCCGACCATCCGGCGTTCGGTCAGCGGTCCGCCTGGGAGGTCACCCGGCGTGAGGCCGGTCTCGGCCATCCCGGCTCGCGGATGGGTACCCGCCGTCCCGTCGCCCGTCCCAAGGGCCCGGACGACGACCCGGAGTTCCTGCGGGAACTCACCGAGCGCATCCGCGGCGGCGAGTCCGAGCCCCCCTCGCCCTCCCGCGGCTGACAGCCGCCCCTCGTCTAGGGCGCCCCGACCGAGGGGCGGCCTAGACGAGGGGATCTTCTGTGCCGGCGTCCGGTCAGACGCCGGCGTAGGAGTGCAGGCCGGTGATGACCAGGTTGACCAGGTAGTAGTCGACGAACAGAGCCATGAACGCGACCAGTGAGATGGTCGCGGCGCGGCGGCCACGCCAGCCGGCGGTCGCGCGGGCGTGCAGGTAGGCGGCGTAGCAGACCCAGGTGATGAACGACCAGGTCTCCTTGGGGTCCCAGCCCCAGTAGCGACCCCACGCCGCCTCGGCCCAGATCGCACCGGCGATGATCGCGAAGGTCCAGATCGGGAAGGCGAACGCGATGATCCGGTAGGTGAGGGTGTCCAGCGCGGCCGACGAGGGCAGCCGCATGACGATCCCACCGCGGTTCTGCATCGCCCGGCTGGCCTCGGCCCGTCCGGTGGCGACCTCGGCCAGCCGGTTCTCCCAGCGTTCCTTGATGAGGAACAGCAGCGTGGTCACCGCGGAGACGAGGAACACCCCGCTCGCGACGATCGCCCCGACCACGTGGATCTTCAGCCAGTACGAGTTGAGCGCCGGCACCAGCGGCCCGGGCGCCACGTAGAGCACCGTCCCGGCGAAGCCGAGGTAGAGCACCACCGGCACCATGACGAAGACGCCCAGCCAGCGCACGTTGTGCCGGGTGATCAGGCCGAGGAACGTCGTGACCGCGATCAGGCAGATCATCGACGAGTACTCGTACATGTTGCCCCACGGCACCCGGTCCGCCGCGACCCCGCGGGTGACGACCGACGCGAGATGCAACGCCCAGCCGATGGCGGTGGCGCCCACCGCGAACCGGCCGATCCAGCGGGCCCGCGCCGAGACCCGCAGGTCACCGTCGTCACCGCCGGCGAGCGAGTGCGCGGCCCGGTCCCGCCGGCGGACCTCCTCGATCTCACGGGCGCGCTCCGCGGCGTCCGCGGCCGGACCATCGATCACGCTGCCCGCCGACCCGGCGGCCGAGGCCGCGACCAGCACGGCGGACCGGTCCGCCGACGTACGTGCGGCTGGGACGGTGGAGGTCTCGGTGGAGGTCACCGCCTCGCCGTCACGGGTGCCCGGGCGGCTGAACGCGAACTCGGCCGCGAAACCGAGCATCGCGGCCGAGTACACCGCCATGCCGCTGCCGAACAGATGGTTGGACAGGCTGGCGAAGCCCTCGTTGACCGCCATCAGCGCTCCCGTTCCCTGCTCTTCGGCTCTGCTGTCTCAGCTGGCTCTGCTGCCTCAGCTGGCTCTGCTGCCTCAGCTGGCTCTGCTGCCTCAGCTGGCTCTGCTGCCTTGTCCTGCGGTGGTGCTCCGGTGGCCTCGCGGACGCCGGTGGTGAGGTCGGCGAGTTCGGTGGCGAAGCCGTCCCCGTGCGAGCGGGACAGGCCGCCGATCTCGACGATGGACCCGCCGCCGGACGCCGGACGCGCGCGGACCCAGACCCGGCGGCGGCGCACCCGCAGGCTCGCGATCAGGCCGACGATGATGAGCACCGCGAACACCAGCGCCTCGCGCTTGGCCGGGTCGGCCTTCACCTGGAAGGTGGCGAACTCGGCGACGCTGTCGACCTCGAGGCTCAGGCCGCCGGGCAGGCCGGTCAGCGTGCGCTGGCGGGGGTTGTTCGGGGCCAGGATCTGCGCGGTGCGGCCGGCGCCGGCGGGGCCGGTCAGCGGGATCTGCTTCATGTCCCGGGTGTCGACGGTGTAGACGTTCTGCGGCACGCCCTCGTCCAGATGCAGGTTGCCGACGAAACCGGTGATCGTCATTCCGGGGGCGGTGGCCGCCGGGAAGATCGAGACGTAGCCGCGGGTGGGGTCCAGCCGGGTCGTCGGGGTGAAGACGCCACTGAAGGCCAACTGCCGCGGTTCACGTCGGGTGCCGACGGGCGCGAGGCCGGCGTCGGGGATCTTCACCGTGCAGGTGGAGGTGAACATGCCGTCGCGTGGCGTGCAGGGCACGTTGTTCTGCCAGACGACGGTGCCCTTGGCGTCACGCAGGACGAAATGCGGCGCGTACCCGTGGCCGATCAGGTAGACCTTGGCGTCGTGGAGGATCAGCGGATGGTTGACCCGGATCGTCGACGTCCGGGTCGGGGCGTCCAGGTCGGTGGCGTAGCTGACGTCCGCGCGGAAGTCGGCCGGTTCGCCGTTGGGCTGGTAGGACGCCCGGAACCGGTCCAGGGTCAGTGAGAAGGGCTGCAGCTTCGCGGTGTTGACGATCTTGCCGCCGCTGAACTGGTCATAGGAGACGAGCGTGTTGGCGAATCCGTCGCCGGAGACCACCAGGGTCGTCCCCGAATAGCCGAACCAGGAGCCGAAGCCGACCGCGGCGAGCAGGCCGACCAGCGCGACGTGGAAGACGAGGTTGCCGGTCTCGCGCAGGTAGCCCTTCTCCGCGGCGACGGAGTGGTCGGGGGTTCCGTCCGGCCGGCGGGCATCGGCGGGCGCGACGCTGGCCCGGAACCGCCGCCCGCGCAGCACCCCGCGGGCGATCTCGGCGGCCTCGTCCGGCGGCAGCGGGGACGTCCAGGAACTGCCCCCGGGCAGACGACCGGGACGCGCCGGGGCCTTCGGCGGGGCGGTGAACAGCGCCCGCGCGTGCCAGCGGATACGCGAGGACAGGCAGCCGATCAGCGAGATGAACAGCAGCAGGTAGATCGCGGCGAACCAGGGTGCGGCGAAGACGTCGAACCCGGAGAACCGGTCCAGCACCGGACCGATCGTCGAATGAACCTTGAGATACTGCTCGACCCGCAGCGGGTTGATGTTGCGCTGGGGTAGCAGCGAACCCGGCACGGCGGCGAGCGCCAGCAGGAACAGCAGCAACAGCGCGGTGCGCATGCTGGTCAGCTGCCGCCAGCTGCGCACCGCGAGCGCCCACGGCCCGGACCGTCCCACCGCGGCCCCGCCGGGACGCGTCGGGCTCGCCCGCGACGGCGCGTCCGGCTCGGCGGCTCCCGCGCCGGTGTCCGTGCTGGCGCGGGTCGGTGGGTCGAACGCCTCCGGACGGACGGTGGCGGCCGCGTCGGCATGGCCGTCGGGGAGCCGGCGGGTGGGCGCGGACTCCTGGTCGAACCCGGCGTCCTCGCTGGTCTCACGCGTGGACGAGGTGGAGCTGGGAGGAGGGGTCACAGCGGCGTCTCCGAGAAGCCGGGAGCGTAGGGCCGCAGGAAGATGATCAGATCGGCCCAGGCCCCGGTGAGTTGGAGCATTCCGACCGCGACCAGCAGGAGCCCACCGGAGACGGTCAGAATGCGGGAGTGCCGGCGCAGCAGGAGCAGGGCACCAGCGGCCCGCCGGAAGGCGAGCCCGACCGCGAGAAACGGCGCCCCGAGCCCGAAGCAGTAGACGGCGGACAGGAACGCGCCCCGGCCAGCGGTCGCACTCGTCGTCGCGAGCCCCAGCACGGCGGTGAGGGTCGGACCGATACAGGGCGCCCAGCCGACACCGAACATCACCCCGAGCAGGGGCGCACCGATCAGCCCGGGACGCGGTAGCCGGTGGAAACGCCATTCCCGGTTCGCCCAGGACAGCTGGGAGAACAGCCCGGCGAACGCGAGGCCCATCACGACCGTGAAGGCACCAAGAATCTGGTTCACCCCCACCTGATGGGCCTGCAGTCGGTTACCGAGCCCGCCGAACGCCGCACCGTAGGACACGAACACCGCCGTGAACCCGAGCACGAACAGTCCCGTGCCGGCGGTCACCCGTCCGCCCCAGCGCAACTGGCGCAGCCGCGCCCGCGGTGGGCCCGGTTCCCGTTGCCCGGCCAGGCCGGGGTTCGCGGGCAGCACCGCCCCACCAGCTGACCCGGCGCTCACGAGTACCGGCTCGGCCGGTTCGGGGAGGGTGTCGCGGCGCTCGCGCTCCTCGAGTTCCTCACCGGACAGGCCAGTGACGAAGCTGAGATAGCCGGGGACGAGTGGCAGCACGCACGGAGAGAGGAACGACATCAGTCCGGCGGCGGCCGCCACGGGTGCCGCGAGCAGCACCGAACCGTTGGTGACCAGGTCAGCGGCGCTCATGGGCGGATCACGTCTCGGCCTGCAACCGGGTCAGCACGGGGGCGAGTTCCTCGGGCAGGACACCGCCGGTGAACCGGGCGGCGATCCGACCGTCGGCGTCGAGCACGAACGTCGACGGGAGCCCGGGCGCCACCGGCCAGCCGGCGGCGAGTGTGCCCAGCCGGTCGACGACACTCGGATAGGGCATCTCGAAGTCACGGGTGAACGCCTTCGCGCTGGACGTGCCGTCCTTCTCGTTGACACCGAGGAAGGCGACCGACCGCTCCTGACGGGCGAGCTTGGCCAGGCCCGGTGACTCGGCGCGGCACGGCGCGCACCAGGAGGCCCAGAAGTTGACCACGACGGCCTTGCCCCGCAGCGAGGCCAGGTCGATCGGCTTGCCGTCAAGATCCTTGCCGGACAGCCTGGGCGCGGCGTGCCGGTTGCCGACACTGACGTAGTCCGTCCCGGCCGACTGCTGGACGAAGCCGTAGCCGTCGCCACCCGTCGCATCGGTCGCGTTGCCGTGCGCGGAGCACGCGGCGAGCACACCGACCAACGCCATCACCAGCGCCAGCAGGCGCCCCACCCGGGCCGGTCGAACGCGGACCGGTCGAACACGGGCATGGCCACTCAGCGGCGAGTCCGGACCATCAGCTGATCTGAACCGCCGTCCCATCTCTGCCACGCGCACCAGTATGTGCCCTGCCCCTCTCGGCTCCCGCACCCGTCTACGACCCACTGTAGAACTACGACCAGCTGTAGAACTCGACTCAGCGTAGGCGCGAGTACCCACCGGTGCGCGTGTGGTTCCCCACGGCCGCGCCGGTGTCAGCAGCCGCGGCCGCCGGCTACCATGCCACCCTGATCGAACCGGCCGATCCGGCGTGGAACAGATGCAGCCGGAAGCTCGCGGTGACGGGGACGGTGGCGCTCTCGAGGTCGCTCCCCCAGGCCGCGGCGGCGGCCTGACACAGGTCGTCGCGGGTGCGATGGTGGCCGGTGGGGCCCATCAGGGCGAGGTCGGCGGCGGCGGTGACCGGGAGTGTGAGCGGGACGTCCAGCCGCTCGACCGGGCCGGGGCTGAACTGTTCGGTGAGCCGTCCCGCGAGCTGGCCGTCCTTGTCGGGGTGCAGGCCGACCAGGCCGAGCGGGCCCCGCAACTCGGCGAGATGCGCGGGTCCGGGTGTGACGACGAGCAGCAGCCCGCCCGGGCGCAGCACCCGGCGCATCTCACCCGGATGACGCGGGGCGAACACGTCGAGCAGCACGTCCACCTGGCCGTCCGCGACGGGCCACTGTTCGGCGGCGTCGAAGGAGACCGCCCCGATTCGCGGATGCGCCCGAGCCGCGCGACGCAGCGCCGGCGGCGCCACGTCCACCGCGATCCCACGGGCGCCGTGTTCGAGGGCGGTCAGCACGCCGGCCAGGTGGTGGCCGGTGCCGGCACCGATCTCCAGGATCGTCGGTGCGGCCCGGGCATCGGCGCGGGCCGCGGCGGTGAGTGCGCCAAGCCGGGCGGTCAGCGGCGCGTAGTACCCGGCGTCCAGGAAGGCGGCGCGGGCGGCCACCATCGCCGAGGTGTCGCCGGTGATCCGCCGCGACCGGCCGCCGCGCAGGCTGAGGTAGCCCCCGCGGCCAAGGTCGAAGCTGTGCCCCGCCGCGCAGCACACCTCACCCGAACCCGCACCGCCCGAACCAGCACCACCCGAACCAGCACCGCCCAGCTCGTCGGCGCACACCGGGCAGCGCAACGCCGACAGGATGCCGGTCAGGCCCGGGGGGGCGCCCATCGCGCTCAGGCGCCGACCGAACCGGGCGTGTTGCCCGTCGGGCCGTTGGGCTCGGCGTACTCGACGCCGACGAGCTGGCTGCCCTGGTAGACCGCGGTGGTGACGCTGGCCAGGGCGCACTGGCGCCGGTCGGGACGGTGCCACAGGTGGACGCCCTCCAGGGCGCGCCGGGCCGTCCACACCGGGAGCTGGTGGCTGACCAGCACGATGTGGCGGCCGGGGTACTGGTCGCGCCAGTCGGTGACGGCGGCGAGCATGCGCTGCGCGATCTCGGTGTAGGGCTCCCCCCAGGACGGCCGGAACGGATTGCGCAGTAGCGGCCACATGGCGGGGCGGCTCAGGGCCGCCGGGCCGGCCTCGAAGGTGCGGCCCTCGAACGCGTTACGGCTTTCGATGAGGCGCGCATCGACACCGACGGGCAGGTTGTGGGCGGCGGCGATCGGCCCGGCGGTCTGCTGGGCGCGGTCCAGTGGGCTCGCCACGACGGCGGCGATGTCGAGGTCGGCGAGGTGCTCCGCGGTGATTTTGGCCTGGCGGTGCCCGTTGTCGGACAGGCCGAAGCCGGGCAGCCGACCGTAGAGCACCTTGCCCGGGTTGAACACCTCACCGTGGCGGACCAGATGCACCCGGGTGCGCCCGTCCAGGGGCGTCACGACGCGCCTCCGGCGGCGACCGGGGTGGCCGGGGTGGCGTCGGGGACGGCGGCGGCGGCGCGGGCGGCGGCCGGGGCGGCGGCGGCGATCCGCTCGAGCACGACGTCGTCGTGGGCGGCGGAGACGAACCAGGCCTCGAACGCCGACGGCGGCAGGTAGATGCCGGCGTCGAGCATGCTGTGGAAGAACGCGGCGTAGCGGGCGGCGTTCTGCGCCTGGGCACCGGCGTAGTCGATCACGGCGGTGGCGTCGGTGAAGAAGAAGCTGAACAACGAGCCTGCGCTGGCCGGCAGGTGCGCCACGCCCTGTTCGGTGAGCGCCGTGGACACGATGCCGGCGACGTCACCGGCGCGGGCGTCCACCGTCGCGTACACCTCGTCGGTGCAGGCCCGCAGGGTGGCAAGGCCGGCGGCGACCGCGATCGGGTTCCCGGACAGCGTGCCGGCCTGGTAGACGGGCCCGGCGGGAGCCAGCCGTGACATCACGTCGGCCCGCCCGCCGAACGCCGCAGCGGGCAGCCCGCCACCCATCACCTTGCCGAAGGTGAACAGATCCGGCGACCAGTCCTCAAGGTCGCCCTCGATGCCCCACCAGCCGGCCCGGGAGATCCGGAAGCCGGTCATCACCTCGTCCAGAATCAGCAGCGCGCCGTGGATGTCGCACAGCCGGCGCAGGCCCGCGTTGAAGCCCGGCAGCGGCGGGACGACACCCATGTTGGCCGCGGCGGCCTCGGTGATGACGGCGGCGATCGTGGCGCCCCGCTCGGCGAAGACCGCCTCGACCGCGGCGAGGTCGTTGTAGGGCAGCACGATCGTGTCGGCGGTCGCGGTGCCGGTCACGCCCGGGGTGTCGGGCAGGCCGAAGGTGGCCAGGCCCGAGCCCGCGGCGGCGAGCAGCGCGTCGACGTGCCCGTGGTAGCAGCCGGCGAACTTGATGATCGTCGCACGGTTGGTGAAGCCACGGGCGAGCCGCACGGCGCTCATGGTCGCCTCGGTGCCCGAGTTGACCAGCCGGACCTTCTCCACCGGCCCGACCCGCTCCACGATCAGCTCGGCGAGTTCGACCTCGCCGGGCGTCGGCGTGCCGAAGCTGGTGCCGGCGGTGACCGCCCGCGACACCGCCTCGACCACGGCCGGATGCGCGTGGCCGAGGATCATCGGCCCCCAGGAGCAGACCAGATCGACGTAGGTACGGCCGTCGGCATCGGTGAGGTAGGGACCGTCACCGGAGACCATGAAGCGCGGGCTGCCACCCACGGCACGAAAGGCTCGGACAGGCGAGTTGACCCCGCCGGGAACAACACGCTCGGCGCGCCGGAACAGCTCCTCGGAGGCCGGCGCGGCGGAGGGAACCACCATGCCCCGATCCTCGCAGGTCCCTACGACAGTTCGCGCCCCGCATGGACGTGCCGCCGGTCTCCGCCTGGCCCGGATGGGCGCCACCAGCGCCGACGGGCCCAGGCCGCCGGCGGACGGGGGTCTGCCCCGGCCGCCCACCGGCGGCGGTCTGTGCGCCACACGCCGGGAATCAGGCTTTATAAACGTGTTGCCCTGATATCGCCCGGCAGGCCGTAATGTTCCTGGTTGACCCTACCGAGGGGCGGTGCCGCCTCGCCCGATCGGGGGCCCGCGCCGTGGCCCGCGGCGCCCGACAATGCCGCCTGTTCAGCGCATCCTCACCCCAGACACCGACCCGCCATGACAAGAGTCACCCTTGTTCCGCACGACCATGACGGCGGTGGACGGTCATCGGCAGCCCACCGGCCGGGCGAAGAGTGACCTGCGGGACAGGCACCACATCGGTGCCCGGCACCGGGGCCAGCGACCAGTGCCGGGAGATCGCGGCCAGCGCGAGCGCGCCCTCGGCCAGCGCGAACGTGTTGCCGATGCACTGACGCGGCCCCCCACCGAACGGGAAGTACGCGAACCGCGGCCGTCCCGACTGGCCCGACTGGCCCGGCAGGCCCGGCTGGCCCGGCAGGCCCGGCAGGCCCGGCTGGCCCGTCCAGCGGGTGGGGTCGAAGACCTCCGGCCGCGGCCACCAGCGTTCGTCGCGGTGCACCACCCACTGGCTGAGGATGAGGGTGGAGCCGGCGGGCAGGCGGTAGCCGGCGATGTCCCGGTCGGCCAACAGGTGCCGTCCCATCGCCCAGACGGGCGGGTACAGCCGCATCGCCTCGGCGAGGACGGCGTTCGTACACGGCAGTCGGGTCAGGTCGTCCATGGTCGGGCACCGCTCGCCGAGGACCTCGTCCACCTCCGCGTGCAACGCGGCGCGGACCGCGGCGTCCCGTCCCAGCAGGTGAAACGTCCAGGCCAGGGCGTTCGCGGTGGTCTCGTGTCCGGCCAGCAGCAGGGTGAGCGCCTCGTCCCGGATCTGCTCGTCGCTCATCGGCGCGCCGGTTTCGTCGTCGCGGGCGGCCAGCAGCAGGGACAACAGGTCGTCGCCGGTGGCCCCGGCGGCTCGGCGGGTGGCGATCATCGCGTGGATCGCCTGGTCCAGTGCGGCGCGCGCGTCCCGACGGGCCCTGGACGCGGGAAGCGGCAGCCGCTCCAGGGCCGTGAAACCGGGTAGTCCGGCCCGGCGGGCCGCCGGCATCGTCAGGTCGATCGTGGCACGGACGATGTCCACGACCTCGCTGTCCAGGTCGACGTCGAACAGGGTCCGGGCGACGATCGCCAGGGTCATCTCGGTCATCTCGGCGTGCACGTCAAGACGCTGGCCGTCGCGCCAGGTGGCGGCCGTGCGCTCGGCGATCCGCGCGAAGGTCGCGGCGTGACCGGCGATGCGCTGCCGATGGAACAGCGGCTGGATCAGCCGGCGCTGTCGCCGGTGGACGTCCCCCGCGCTGGTCAGCAGCCCCTCGCCGAGCAGCAGTGTCAGCGGCTGCACCACCGTGCGCCGGCCCGCCGGCCCACGCCGCACCGCTCCCTTGCCGTAGGCCCGGTGCCCGCTGACCAGCACGTCGGCGATCGCGTCCGGCTCGGCGACGAGATACGCCGACACCGGCCAGCTCGCCACCCGCACCACCGGACCATGCTCGCGAGCCAGTTCGGTGAGCCGCCCAAGCGGATCAGCCCGCAACCGCCGCAGCGCCACGATCGCGCTGTCCGCGGGCCCCGGTACCGCGAGCGGCACCGCCGCCGGCCGCGGCACGGACTCGACGGACGGCGCCTGGGACGTTCGGCTCATCGTGGAGACTCCCTTCGACACAGATGCACCGGTGCGTTCTGGATGCACCGGTAGGACGAGAACATCAGGCTCACGTGTGAGTCGCCTGCGTGGAACATGTGCGGCGGATGCGAGTCCGACACCGCCACCGACGCCCCTGGCCGACACAGGTGTTCCGCGGAACCACCCGGACCACGAGTGGGGGATCAGGACGGCGGGGGTCAGGACGGCGGGGGTCAGGACGGCGGGGTCAGGTGGTGGCGGGTGCGGGCGGCCTGGCGGGTGAGGTGGTCGCGTTCGGCCACGCTGGTGGCGGCGTGGGCGGCCTGCGCGTAGAGGTCGGCGGCGTGGGCCAGGTCGCCGGCGCGTTCGTGCAGGTAGGCCGAGGTGGCGGCGTATCTGGGCAGGTCGGGGGGTACGGCGGCGAGGGCGGCCAGGACGGTCTGTGGGCCGTCGGCCTCGCCTAGGGCCACGGCGCGGTTGAGGCGGACCACCGGGCTGTCGGTCAGGCGCAGCAGTTCGTCGTACCACTCGACGATCTGTACCCAGTCTGTTTCGGCGGTGCTGGGGGCGTCCGCGTGCAGGGCCGCGATCGCGGCCTGCGCCTGGTACTCGCCGAGCTGATCACGGGCCAGGGCGTGTTGCAGGATCGTCACACCTTCGGCGATCGCGGCCGTGTCCCAGCGGGTGCGGTCCTGGTCCGCGAGTGGCACCAGGTCGCCGGACGGGCCGGTCCGCGACACCCGGCGGGCATGGTGCAGCAGCATGAGCGCGAGCAGACCCGCCACCTCGGGCTCGTCGGTCAGCTCGGCGAGCTGGCGGGTCAGCCGGATCGCCTCGGCGGCGAGGTCGACGTCCCCGCCGTAGCCCTCGTTGAAGACGAGGTAGAGCACCCGCAGCACGGTCGCGAGGCCACCGGCGGTGTCCAGGGGGAGGCCGGCGATGCGCCGTTTCGCCCGGCTGATGCGCTGCGCCATGGTCGCCTCGGGGACGAGGTGGGCCGACGCGATCTGCCGGGTGGTCAGGCCGCCCACCGCACGCAGCGTCAACGCGATGGCCGACGCCGGCGCCAGCACCGGCGACGCGCACAGGAAGTAGAGGCGCAGGGTGTCGTCGGTGGCGGGCGCCGGGCCCACCTCCGGCTCGGCGTCGACGACCTGTTCGCGTCCACGTCAGGACGCCTCGGCCCTCGTCGCGTCGAGGAAACGCCGCCACGCGACCGTGACCAGCCAGGCCTTCGGGTCCAGCGGGGGATCCTCGGGCCAGGTCCCGAGCGCTCGGATCAGCGCATCCTGCACGGCGTCCTCGGCCGATGCGAAATCCGCCCCGCGTCGGACGAGGACGCCGATCACCGTGGGCACCAGCTCCCGCAGCAACGACTCGTCCACCATGCCCCCGATCACCCGCCACCTCCGGTCACCCGACAACCCTGGCCTTTCACCCCCTGGGACGGAGCCGCCGCCGTGTTCTCGACATCGGCCGGCGGGTCAGTGTCGGCCGGCGGGGTCAGTGTCCGGGAGCGGCTGTTCGCGGGCTGGTGTGGATGGTCGCCGCGGACAGCCGGCGGATGTGGTGCAGCAGATGGGCCTGGGCGGCATGGGCGACGTCGTGGGCGGCGGCCAGGGTGAGGGTGGCGTCCACGGTGACGTCGACCTCGGCGCGCAGGCTGTGGCCGATCCAGCGGATGCGCAGCTCGCGGATGGCCTCGACGCCGGGGGTGTGCAGCAGGGTGTGGGTGGCCTCGGCGACGATCGCCGGGTCGACGGCGTCCATGAGCCGGGCACCGACGACACGGGCGGCCGAACGCAGCACCCCGAGGATCGCCACGGTGATCACCAGGCCGATCACCGGATCGGCCCATCTCCAGCCGGCCGCCACGCCGGCGGCGCCGAGCAGAACCGCGAGGCTGGTGAACCCGTCGGTGCGGGCGTGCAGGCCGTCGGCGACCAGCGCCGCCGATCCGATGCGGCGTCCCACCCCGATCCGGTAGCGGGCCACGATCTCGTTGCCGACGAAGCCGATCAGACCGGCGGCCGCCACCGCGCCGAGCTGATGGATCTGCTGGGGATGCAGCAGCCGGTCGATCGCCGCGTAGGCCGCGACCCCGCTCGACAGCGTGATCATCGCCAGGACGGCGAGGCCGGCGAGGTCCTCGGCCCGTCCGTAGCCGTAGGTGAAACGGTCGGTCGCCGGGCGGCGGGCCACCGTGAACGCGATCAGCAGTGGTACCGCGGTGAGCGCGTCGGCGACGTTGTGCAGCGTGTCGCCGAGCAGCGCCACCGATCCGGACAGCACCACCGCGATCGCCTGCGCGACCGCGGTCACCGCCAGACCACCGAGGCTGATCAGCAGCGCCCGCCGGCCGGCCGCGTCCGCCTCGAGCGCGTCGTCGATCTGGTCGGCGCTGTCATGGCTGTGGCTCCCGAACAGATGGCTCCCGAACAGATCCGAGAGCCGGTGGCGCAGCCGTGGCCACCATCGGGTGGACCCGTCCGGATGAGAACGGGCATGGGGATGACTGTGGGTGGGTGCTGGTCCCATGGCCTGGGACGGTAACCCAAAATGATCAATGCGGCATGATCGCAGCTGCCAGTCCGTCGCACCTGTGCGTCATCCGGCGCGGCGTAGGATCTGGCTGTGTCGACGACACGGGTCAACGCCGAGGCGACGAGCAGCCGGATGATGCTGATGCACATGCCATCCGGCCTCTTGCGCGCGTCCTGACAGACCACCGAGGAGGCCCCGGGCGGAGCCTCCTCGGGTGGGGCCGCGGCGGGGCGGGAGGATCCGAAACCGATGGGTCGCTACTTCGTGACGACGGCCATCCCGTACGTCAACGGCAAACCACACGTGGGGCACGCGCTGGAGCTGGTCGAGACCGACGCCTACGCTCGCCACCTGCGGGCGCGTGGCGAGGAGGTCCGGTTGCAGACCGGCACCGACGACAACGCGCTGAAGAACGTCCAGAGCGCCGAGGCCGAGGGCATCACCCCGGTGGAGTACGTCGAGCGGGTGGCGGCCCGGTTCATCTCGCTGCGCGAACCGCTGGACCTGTCCTTCGACGACTTCATCAAGACCAGCACCGACCCGCGGCACCGGCCCGGGGTGGAGAAGCTGTGGGCGGCGTGCGCCGAATCCGGCGACTTCTACCGCAAGAGCTACGCGGGCCTGTACTGCGTCGGCTGCGAGCAGTTCTACGGCGAGGACGAGCTGGTCAACGGGCGCTGCCCGGAGCACGGCACCGTCCCGGACCTGGTCGAGGAGAGCAACTGGTTCTTCCGGCTCAGCCGCTACGCCGACCAGCTGCACGAGCTCATCTCCACCGACCGGCTGCGCATCGAACCCGCCACCCGTAAGCGTGAGGTGCTGTCGTTCATCGAGGCGGGATTGGAGGACTTCAGCGCCTCACGGAGCATGACCCGCGCCCGTGGCTGGGGCATCCCCGTACCCGGTGACCCGGACCAGGTCATCTACGTCTGGTTCGACGCGCTCGGCAACTACATCACCGCCCCCGGCTACGGCACGGACGAGGCGAGTTTCGACCACTGGTGGACGAGCAGTGACGCGCGGGTGCATGTCATCGGCAAGGGCATCATCCGCTTCCACGCCGTCTACTGGCCGGCGATGCTGCTCTCCGCGGGCGTGCGGCTGCCGGACACCATCTTCGTCCACGAGTACCTGACCGCCGACGGGATGAAGATCTCCAAGTCGGCCGGCAACGCCGAGGACCCGGCCGACATCGTCGCCGCCTACGGTTCCGACGCGCTGCGCTGGTGGATGCTCAGTGACGTGGCCCGCAGCGGCGACACCGACTACACCACCGAGCGTCTGGTCAACCGGGCGAACGAGGATCTCGCGAACAACATCGGCAACCTGGTCAACCGCACGGTGTCGATGGTCCGCCGCTACCGGGACGGGGTGATCCCCCCGGTCCCCGCGGACAATCCGGGCGCGGCCGCCCTGCGTAAGGCGCGCGCGGACGCGCCCGCCGCGATCGACGCCGCCTTCACCGCGTTCGACTACCGGCGGGCCGCCGAGGCGATCACGGCGATCGGCGACGAGGGCAACCGTTACGTCGAGGCGGCCCGTCCCTGGGAGCTGGCGAAGGCCGAACGCAAGCAGGACGCGCCCCCCGCCGCCCTCGACGCCGTACTCGCGGAACTGGTCGCCACCTGCCGTGAGATCGCGACGCGACTGGTCGCGTTCCTCCCGGAGGCGGCCGCGCGCATCGCCGCCCAGTGCGGCGACGGCGGCGACCAGGTGGCCGAGCCCACCCCGGTCTTCCCCCGGCTGGAGCTGGCCAAGGCCTGAGTCCGCCTGCCGGCGGACCAGCCGGACCAGCCCCGCCGGAGCGGCCCCGCGCGCCGGACCGGCCCAGCGGGGCCGGCTCGGCGGGCGGGGGGCTACGGCGGAGTCGGGCGGAAGCGGCGCAGCCGCAGGCTGTTGGTCACGACGAACACCGAGCTGAACGCCATCGCGGCGCCGGCGATCATCGGGTTGAGCAGGCCGGCGGCGGCCAGCGGCAGAGCCGCGACGTTGTAGCCGAACGCCCAGATCAGGTTGCCGCGGATCGTGCGCAGGGTGGCGCGGGACAACCGGATCGCGTCGGCCATCAGCCGTGGATCGCCGTGCACCAGGGTGAGGTCGGAGGCCTCGATCGCCGCGTCCGTCCCGCCGCCCATGGCGATGCCGAGATCGGCCTGGGCGAGCGCGGCCGCGTCGTTCACCCCGTCGCCGACCATCGCGACGGTGTGGCCGTCCTGCTGGAGCTGGCGCACCGCGGCGACCTTCTCCTCGGGCAGCACCTCGGAGATCACCTCGCCGGCGGCGATGCCGACCTCGGTGGCCACCGCCCGCGCGACGGCCGTCGAATCCCCGGTCAGCAGGATCGGACGCAGACCGAGGCGGCGCAGATCGGCGACCGCGGCGACCGCGGTGGGCCGCACCGTGTCGGCGACGCTGATCAGCCCGCGGGGCTGCCCGGCCCAGCCGACGACGACGGCGGTCCGGCCAAGCTCCCGCTCGCCCGCCAGAGCCCCGGCGAGCACGGGGGGAAGCTCGCCGAACAGGCTGTCCCGGCCGACGACCACCCGATGGCCCTCGACCACCGCGCGCACGCCAAGGCCCGCGTCCCCGGCGAACTCGGTCGCCGGCGGCAGCGTGCCGTCGGCCCGCGCGTCCCGTGCGGCCCGTGCGATCGCCCGACCGATCGGATGCTCGCTGCCGTCCTCGGCGGCTCCGGCGATCCGCAGCACCTGGGCGGCATCCTCCCCCGGTGCCGGATGGACCTCCGTGACCCGCATCCGGCCGCTGGTGAGCGTCCCGGTCTTGTCCAGCAGCACCACCTGGATGCGACGGGTCGACTCGAGGACCTCCGGTCCCCGGATGACGATGCCCAGCTGCGCGCCGCGTCCGGTGCCGACCAGCAGCGCGGTCGGTGTGGCCAGGCCCAGCGCGCACGGGCACGCGATGATCAGTACGGCCACGGCCGCGGTGAACGCGTCCGTCGTCGACGCGCCGGCGACCAGCCACGCCACCAGCGTGATGAGGGAGGCCACCAGCACGACCGGGACGAACACGGCCGAGACCCGGTCGGCGAGCCGTTGCACCTTCGCCTTGCCGCTCTGGGCCTGCTCCACCAACTGCCCGATCCGCGCGAGCTGCGTGTCGGCGCCGACCCGGGTCGCCCGCACCACCAGCCGCCCGCCGGCGTTCACGGTCGCGCCGACGACGGCGTCCTGCGGCCCGACCTCGACCGGCACCGACTCCCCGGTGACCATGCTCGCGTCGACCGCGGAACGCCCCTCGACCACGACCCCGTCGGTCGCGATCTTCTCGCCGGGTCGCACGACGAACTCCGCGCCGATGCGCAGCTCCTCGATCGGCACCCGGACCTCGACGAACGTGTCCTGAGGACGGTCCGCCGACACGGCGGGCGCGGCGGGCGCGGGCGGTCGCGTCGCGTCGGCGGGACGGCGGATGGTGACCTCCCGTGCGCCCAGGTGCAGCAGGGCGCGCAGCGCCGCCCCCGAACGCCGGCGGGCCCGCAGCTCCAGGAACCGCCCGGCCAGCAGGAACACCGGGACGCCGGCGGCCACCTCGAGGTAGATCGCCGCGTCGTCCGTGCCGCCGGCGGCCCCACCGGCCGGTGTCATCCCCGGCATGTTCGTCATGCCTGGCATGTCGTCCATACCGGGCATGGCGGGTGGGGTGGGGTGGGCGCCGATGTCGCCCAGGCCGCCGGTGAACGAGAAGCCATGGCGCATCCCGGGATCGCCGGCGCCGCCGAAGACCAGCGCGTAGAGCGACCAGCAGAAGGCCGCGAGCGTGCCGAGGGAGACCAGGGTGTCCATGGTCGCCGCGCCGTGCCGGGCACCCCGGGCCGCCGCCGCGTGGAACGGCCAGGCCCCCCAGGTTACCACCGGCACCGTCAGGGCCAGGCTGACCCACTGCCAGTAGTCGAACTGCCAGGCTGGGACCATCGCCAGTGCGATCACCGGCGCGGCCAGCACCGCCGAGACGAGCAGACGGCGCCGCATCAGGCGCAGATCGGCGCCGCCGGGTTCCGCCTCGGGCCGCCCGGCGGGTTCAGCCGCAGCGGGGCTGTCCGGCTGGGCGCCGGCCGTGGGCTGCGCTGTCGGGACTGTCGGGGCTGCCGGTGAGAACGCCGGTGCGGCCGTCGCCGTGTAACCGGCGGCACGCACGGCCGCGATCAGATCGTCGACGGACAGTCCGAGGCTGGTGGGCTCGGTGCCGACGGTCTGACCGCTGGCCGCCTGACCATCGGCCGCCGCCGTGCCGGTGCTCAGGGGGTCGGTGCTCAGGGGGGGAGCGACCCGGGTGATGGTGGCCTTCTCGGTCGCGTAGTTGACCGTGGCGGTGATGCCGTCCAGCCGGTTGAGCTTGCGTTCCACCCGTGCCGCGCAGGACGAGCAGGTCATCCCGCCGATCGCGAGCTCCACCCGGTCAGGGTGCGTGGAGTCGGTGGCGGGCACGTTCAGGCACGCCCGACGAGTTCGAACCCGGCCTCCGAGATCGCGGCGCGGACGTCCCCGTCGGCCAGATCCTGCTCGCTGACCACGGTGACCCGACCGTCGGCCAGATCGACCGTGATGGTCGAGACCGAGGCCAGCCGCTCCAGCTCCTCGGTCACCGACTGGACGCAGTGGCCGCAGTTCATCCCGGTCACGGTGTAGGCAGTGGTGGTCATCGGCGACCCTCATCCCTTTCTCGGTCTTCGGTCAGCGTGCTCCGCGGGCGATGTCCTCGCCGGGCGGAGCACCCGGGCGGGCACGTCCGGCATGCCGAAAGTACCCCTCCCCCGTATCGTCCACCACTACCCCCGGGGGGTACCAGATCCGAAGCGACGGATGTCACGACCCCGAGGCGGGCAGAGCCGCCTGCGACGCTGACGCGTCCGCCCGCCCCGGCCCGAGCCGCGCGCGTCACGACACCCGCCGCCACCTGCGCCAACGGCCTGCGGCCACAGGGTGAAACCGGACCACCACGATGGGCATCCGCGTGGCGGCGGCCGCCAGGACACCGACCGTCACTTTGGACGGAGCACCCTCGTCCGATAAGCCGCGAAAGTACCAATTTATTGACATGATGCCCGCCTCCCACCATCTGGCCACGAGGGGCCAGCGCGGCAGGGGATCAGCGGGTGGACCGCAGGCCGCGGGCGACCTCGACGGCCCAGTAGGTCAGGATGATGTCGGCGCCGGCACGGGCGATACCGGTGATGGTCTCGGCGATCATGCGGTCGCGGTCGATCCAACCGGCGGCCGCGGCGGCCTCGATCATCGCGTACTCGCCGGAGACCTGGTAGGCGGCGACCGGCACGTCCACCGCGTCGGCCACCGCACGCAGGATGTCCAGGTAGGCCAGCGCCGGCTTGACCATCACCGCGTCCGCGCCCTCGGCGAGGTCCAGCGCCACCTCGCGCAGCGCCTCCCCCACCGACCGGGCCGGGTCCTGCTGGTAGCCGGCCCGGTCGCCGAACCGCGGCGCGCACTGCGCGGCCTCGCGGAACGGGCCGTAGAACGCCGACGCGTACTTCGCCGAGTAGGCCAGGATCGGCAGGTGGGTGAAGCCCCCGCCGTCCAGGGCCGCCCGGATCGCGGCGACCTGGCCGTCCATCATGCCGCTGGGCGCGACGACCTCGGCGCCGGCCCGGGCCTGGGCGAGGGCGATCTCGGCGTAGCGCACGAGCGTGGCGTCGTTGTCGACCTCGCCGTCGGCGGTGAGCAGGCCGCAGTGTCCGTGGTCGGTGTACTCGTCCAGGCAGAGGTCGCTCATCAGCACGACGTCGCCGCCGACCTCACCGGCGAGATCCGCCAGCGCCAGTTGGACGATGCCGCCCGGATCGTCGGCGCCCGAGCCGCGCGCGTCCTTGTCCGCCGGCACCCCGAACAGGATCAGTCCGCCGACACCCGCCTCGACCGCCTCCACCGCGGCCTTGCGCAGCGAGGAACGGCTGTGCTGGACGACCCCGGGCATCGAGGAGATCGGGACGGGTTCGTCCACGCCTTCCCGGACGAACATCGGCAGCACCAGGTCTGCGGGGTGTACCCGGACGTCGGCGACCAGCCGGCGCAGGGCGGACGTCCGCCGCAGGCGCCGGGGCCGTGCCGTCGACCAGTCCCCGAGCGGCCCGCCGGGCAGCCCGCCGGACGCGCTCACCGCCGGGCGCCGCGCCGCGGCTTGGGCAGGCGGGCGGCGAGCGGGCCGATCTTGCCGAGTTCCTCGCGGTGTTCCGCGGCGAACTCGGCCAGGGCACCGACCAGCGCCGGGATGGACGCCTCCGGGGCCTGGACGTCCACCCGCAGACCGAGTTCCTGGGCGGTCGCGGCGGTGGCCGGGCCGATCACGGCGATCACGGTCGTCTCGTGTGGCTTGCCCGCGATCCCGACCAGGTTGCGCACGGTGGACGAGGAGGTGAACACGACCGCGTCCACCCGGCCGCCCTTGAGCGCCTCGCGGATCGGGGCGGGCGGCGGGGCGGCGCGCACCGTCCGGTAGGCGGTGACGTCGTCGACCTGCCAGCCGCGGTCCTTCAGGCCCGCGACGAGGGTCTCGGTGGCGATGTCGGCCCGGGGCAGCAGCACCCGGTCCAGCAGGTCGAGGGACTCGTCGAAGTCCGGCCAGTCCTCCAGCAGACCCTCGCTGGTCTGCGCCGCCGTGGGGACGAGGTCCGGTCGGATGCCGAACGCCCGCAGCGCGTCCGCCGTGGCCTCGCCGATCGCGGCCACCTTGACCCCGGCGAACGCCCGGGCGTCCAGGCTGCGCTCCTCGACCTTCTCCTGGACGGCGCGCACCGCGTTCACGGAGGTGAAGGCGACCCACTGGTAGCGCCCGGAGACCAGGCCGGTGATCGCCCGCTCCATCGGGGCCGCGGTACGCGGCGGCTCGACGGCGATCGTCGGCACCTCCAGCGGACTCGCGCCGTGCGAACGCAGCAGGTCGGACAGGGTGGCCGCCTGCTCCTTGGTGCGGGGGACGAGCACCGTCCAGCCGAACAGCGCGCGGGTCTCCCACCAGGACAGCTTCGCGCGGGTGGCGACCACCGGGCCGACCGAGATGACGACCTGGGAGACGGGTGCCTGGCTGGCGTTCAGCAGCGGCGCGACGTCGGCCTCGAGGCGGTCCAGCGTGGAGGTGACGGTGCGCTGGTCGGTGGTGGTGCCATCGACGGTGACGGCGACCGGGGTGTCCCCGGGCCGGCCGTGTTCGACCAGGGCGGCCACGACCTTGCCCGTCTCGGTCGGCGCCGCGGTGATGACGAGGGTCCCCGGGGTCTGCGCCAGGGCGCCCCAGTCGAGGTCGCCGGGGGCGGGCGGCGGAGCGCCGAAGCCACCGAAACCACCGCCACCGAGGCCCAGCGGCGAGCCGAAGCCGCCGCCCAGACCCCCACCGAGGCCGCTGCCCAGCCCGGTCATCGGCCGGGCGCCGAGCCGGCCGAAACCGGGGGCGGTCAGCGGCCCGACCGGGTCGCTGCCGCCGAACGGCGACGGCGCGGGCAGCGTGCCCGAGGAGGAGAAGTCACCGGCGGTGGTGGCGAACGTGATCGGCGAGCCGGGTGCGACGCCGGCGTAGGTGGCGACCGCCGCACCGGTGAGGATGCCGGGCACCACCCGGTAGGGGATGCGGGCCTTCGCCAGCGCCTGGGCGTCGGCGGCGCCAATCCGGGTCAGCCACGGGTCGGACGCGTAGAGCCGGACCACCCGGTCACCGGCGCGGGCGCGGCTGACCACGGCGGCCGTCGCGGCCTCGGCGTCCCGGATCGGCTTCGACGCCTCGAGGTCACCGATGCGCAGGACCTCGGCGGTGAGGTGGTCCAGCACGGCGGGTGCGACGTCGGGATCCGCGACGACGAGATCGGCCGCCGCCAGGGTCTCGACCGCGAGGACCGTCAACAACCCGGGGTCGCGGGGGCCGGCGCCGACCAGTGCGACCGGGGAGACGGGCTTCTTCGTGCGTCGGGTGGCCATGCTCAGCTAGTTCCCATCAGCGAGTGTGCTCCGGCGGACAGCATGTCGTCCGCGAGGCGCTGCCCGAGCGCCTCCGGGTCGACGGCGGACCCGGTCACGTCACGCCGGAGGACCGTGCTGCCATCCGGCGCGGCGACGACCGCCCGCAGGCGCAGTCGACCCGCGGGGGACGCATCACCGGCCGTTGCCACTGAGCCGGCGCCCACCAGGCCCGCGTCCGCCACCGGCGCCGGCTGTGCCACTGCCAGGGCGCCGACCGGGGCGGTACAGCCGGCCTCGATCGCGGCGAGGAACGCGCGTTCGGCCCTCACCGCGATGGACGACGATGCGTCATCGAGCACAAACCGTAGCAGCTCGGCGAGGGCACCATCGACGGGCTGACCATGATCTGGCCACGTTTGGCCACCGGTCGATCCCGCAGACGCGCGCCACGGCGCCGTCACGCCCTGGATCTCCCGGTTCGCCCCTTCACGTTCGGTCATCGGCACGCCGACCAGAACCCGCCCCGGACCGGCCAGCGCGAGCCCGCCACCCCCGCCGCACTCGATCGCGAGCGCCCCCTGGCCGGGCGCCGGCAGCATCACCTGCGGGTCGATGACCTCGGTGACGGCGTCGAGCCGGTCGAGACGGGCGAGCCCGGCGTAGGCGAGCACGACCGCGTCGACCTCGCCGTCGATGGCCTTCTTGATCCGGGTGTCGACGTTGCCGCGGATCGGGACGACGTCAAGGTCCAGCCTGAGCGCCCGCAGCTGCGCGGCGCGGCGCGGCGACCCGGTCGCGACCCGGGCGCCGCGCCCGAGCTCCCGCAGCCGCCGGCCACTTGGTGAGACCAGCACATCCCGAGTGTCCTCCCGGGGCGGGACGGCGGCCAGGACGAGGCCGGACGGGGTCGCGGTCGGCAGGTCCTTCAACGAGTGCACGGCGAGGTCGATCTCCTGCGCCAGCAGCGCGTCCCGCAGCGCGCTGACGAACACACCGGTGCCACCGATCTGGCTGATCTCCGCGGCCGAACGGTCGCCCGCCGTGACGATCGGGATCAGGTCGACCTCGCAGCCGACCTGCGCGCGGAGCTGGTCGGCGACCATCCCGGACTGGGCCATCGCCAGCGCCGATCGGCGGGTGCCCAGCCGCAGTCGACGCCCGGCGAAGTGGGCGCGCAGCTGCGCGCGCCGCCCCGTGGGTTCGACGTGGTCGCTGGTCGGGTCGGTCGCCGTCACGAATGCTCCACAAGATCAAGATCGGGCGCGGACACCACTGCGGGTACCTCGCGCGGCAGGTCGAACAGTTCCCGCAGCGCCTCCGCGTAGGAGTCGCCGCCGGGTGCGCCGGCCAGCTGCTGGACGCGCACGGTCGGGGCGTGCAGCAGCTTGTCCACGACGCGGCGGACCGCCCCCTGCACCTGTTCCCACTCTCGACTGTCCAGGTCAGGCAGGCGGGTACGCAACCGGGCGAGCTCCGCGCCGACGACGGAGTCGGCGTAGGCGCGCAGCGCCACCACGGTCGGCGCGACCCGGTCGGCGCGGCGCCGGTCGAGGAATCCCGCGACCTCGGTCGCGACCAGCCCGCGGACCGCCTCGACGTCGTGCGCCACCTGCGCCCCGTCCAGGGCGACCCGCAGCGTCTCGATGTCGATGAGGCTGACCCCCGCCAGCTCACGCACGCCCGGGTCGATGTCGTGCGGGAGCGCGAGGTCGAGGAAGACCAGGGGTCGCCCCCCGCGCCCGGCGAGGCCGGCGGCCGTCATCTCCTGGTCGACGACCAGGCCCGCGGCACCGGTGGAGGAGATCACCAGGTCCGCCAGCATGATCTCGTGCGGCAGGTCCGACAGGCTCACGACCCGCCCGCCGTGCAGCTGCGCGACCCGGTCCGCCCGGGCCGCCGTACGGTTGGCGATCACGATGTCGCTGGCTCCGGCACGCCGCGCCGTCTGCGCCGCCAGCGAGCCGACCGCGCCCGCGCCGATGAGCAGCACGCGGGCACCCGCCAGCGGCGGCTGCGCGGGCTGTGCCGATTCCGTCAGGGGTGCGACCGGGGTCTCCGCCAGGACACCGAGGCTCACCGCGGCCAGTTGGATGCCCACCGCTACGATGGACGCCCCGGCGGCGTCGATCGACGTCTCGGAATGGGCCCGCTTACCGACCCGCAGCGCCGCCTGGAACAGGCCCGACAACGCGGCACCGCTGCCCCCGGCCTCCTGCGCGGCCCGGTACGCGCCACGTACCTGCCCGAGGATCTGGGACTCGCCCACCAGCATGGAGTCGAGCCCGCAGACGACGGAGAACAGGTGCCCGACCGCCCGCGCGTCGTGGTGGACGTACAGGTGCGCGGCCAGGTCGGCGAGGTCGATACCGCAGATCCGGCTCAGCTGGTCGGAGATGTCGGCGACGCCGCCGTGGAAGGTCTCGACCTCCGCGTAGAACTCGGTGCGGTTGCAGGTGGACAGCACGACCGCCTCGTTCACGTGCGCGGCCGCCGTCAGATCGTGCAGGACCTTGGGGGTGTCCGCGGGCGAGACCGACGCCTGCTCCAGCAGGGAGGTCGGCGCCGTGCGGTGGTTGAGTCCGACGACCAGCAGGCTCATGCCCACTCACCACCCGGACCACCCGAGGCACTCGGGCGGGCGGCGAACATTGGCGGCGCGGCCACCACACCGCGCGGCAGGACCGGCGGTGTCGGTCCCCCCGACCAGCCTGGTTGCCCCGGCCAGCTCGGTCCGATCTCGTGCACGACCTGCGCCGGCCGTGCCTGTCCGGCTTGACGAGTCACCCGCACGACCCCATCCGTCTCGCTTGTCACCCTGTCCGGCCGGGAGTTCACCCCACGTGCCGCTGTCGTCGGGGGCGGATCGCCGAGCCGGTCGCGATCCGCGACGGGTGGCTCCGCCGCCGGTGTCGTCGCCGGCCCCGGACGCGGTTCGCCCACCGCCCCGGCCAACCTCCGCGGCCGCGCCCGCGCTCCGCTGTGGACCTCGAGGGCGCCACGGGCACTGACCGTCGCGGCGGAATCCGCGGCCTTGCCGGTCCGCACGGGCGGGGCGGGGCTGGACGACCCGTCGGCGGCGGATCCCGCCGGTCGTTTGCGCGCCTCGTGGAACGAAAGGATCTGCAGTTCCACGGCGAGGTCGACCTTACGCACGTCCACCCCTTCCGGCACCATCAGAACCGTGGGGGCGAAATTGAGAATGCTCGTGACCCCCGCGGCCACCAGCCGGTCACACACCCGTTGTGCCGCAGCCGCCGGAGTGCAGATCACCCCGATCGTGACGGCACACTCGGCGATCACCTGCTCCAGCTCGTCGACGGGACGGACGACCACCTCGCCGACCCGCTCGCCGACCCGGTCGGGATCCGCGTCGACCAGAGCCACGATACGGAAACCCCGCGCATGAAACCCCCCGTAACCGGCGAGAGCATGGCCAAGATTGCCCACCCCGACCAGAAGGACGGAACGGTCCTCGGTGAGCCCAAGCCGCGTGGCGATGCAGTCCAGCAGGACATCCACCTCGTAGCCCACCCCGCGGGTGCCGTAGGAACCCAGATAGGACAGGTCCTTGCGGACTTTCGCCGACGTCACCCCGGTGGCGGCGGCCAGCGTGTCCGACGACACAGTGTGCACGCCATGATCCGCCATGGTCGTCAGTACGCGGAGGTAGAGCGGGAGCCGGGCCACCGTCGCCTCCGGCACCGATGATCGGTTGGCCGCCGGTTCACTGCGCGCACGTCGCCTGATGACCGCTGGGCGACGCCGTGGCTGGCTCATCCGCGGCTCCGATCTGCGGGCACGCGTCCCTCGCTGCGAGGACGGGAGATCCCGTCAGAAGTCGCGGGCCCATCTTTCGTGGCCTTGCCGATCCTCGTCGAGGTGCGGCGCCACAAGTCAGATGTCGTCGGGCAGTGTACGACTTCGTGAAGCGATTCACGAAGTGCACGAAAGTGCGCTGGACATGGATCAGGGACGGCCGGTGGGACGCATCGACCAGCGGCCGCCGCCGACGAGGGCCTGGCGCAGCCGCTCCTGCTCCACCCGCCAGTAACCGTGCTCGCGGCCATCGACCAGGGTGACCGGCACCCGGTCGCCGTACTCGTCGGCGAGCCGGACGTCGGAGTCGACGTCGACCTCGCGCCAGCCGACCCCCTCCTGCGCCGCGACGCGAATGATCGCGTCGCGGGCGGTGTCACACAGGTGGCAACCCACCCGGGTCAGGAGCGTGATGCGGGCCTCGCCGTCCGGTTCCGCGGAGCCTGGGCCGTCGGGTCTCATGCCCCCGATGGTAGGTCCAGGCCGTGCCTGGGAGGGCCGGTGCGGGGCGGCCGCGGGCGACCCGGATGCGGTCCCCGGCTGCCACCCGTACGCGGTACAGCTACACTCAGCTACCTGAGTCCTTGTCCACCGAGGCCTCGCGGCCGTCTTGGCGCGACCGAACCTCCGGAGTCCGGACTGTGACCGACTGCACGTTCACCAACGTCGCCGCCGGCCCTGCCAGTGCGCGGCGAGGCCGGAACGTGCGACCGGCCCCCGCGCTGTCTCCCGCGACCGGCCGACCGGCCGGTCAGGTCGGCCGGGTTGGCCTGCCTGGCCTCGCCCGGCTCGGCCGCTGGCTGCTCGCCACCTCGGTGGCGGCGACGGGCGCGTCACCGCCCATCGACGCACCCGCGGAGCGCACCGCCGCCGATCCCACCACCGCGACGCCCGGCCCGGACCGCCCCGGCCGCGACGGCGACAGCCCGGACGCCCCCACCGGCTCGACCGTCCCGGCGGGCGGACCGGAGCCGGCCGCGGAACCCGACCGGCACGAACCCACCGACCAGCGTTGGGCGGCCCTGGTCACCCGGGCCAGCCGGGGCGACAGCGATGCCTTCGGTGAGCTCTACGACCACTACGCCGATCGGGTGTTCCGCTACGCGCTCTACCGGGTGGGCGGTGATCCGGCGGCGGCCGAGGACGTCGTCAGCGAAACGTTCCTCCGGGCACTGCGGATGATTGGCGCCTTCACCTGGCAGGGCCGCGACATCGGCGCCTGGTTCATCACCATCGCCCGTAATCTGCTGGTTGACCAGGCCCGTTCCGCGCGGCGTCGCTTCGAGATCCCGACCGCGGACATCCTCGCCGCCGCCGACCGCGACCACCGGCACGTCACACCCGGCCCCGAGGAGCTGATCGTCGCGGGCCTGACCCGCCAGGAACTGCTGGAAGCGATCCAACGCCTGGGGCCGGACCAGCGGGAGTGCATCGCGCTGCGGTTCCTCGAGGAGATGTCGGTGCGCGAGACCGCGCTGGCGATGGGCCGCAACGAGGGCGCCGTCCGGGCGCTGCAACTGCGCGCGGTACGCACGTTGGCGCGCTCCCTGCCCGCGCACAGATCGGCCTGAGTACCGATCCATCGGACCGGACTCGCGATCCGCGGAATTTTCCGGCGAATCACCGACCCGCCCTGCGCATTGTTGTTGGCGGGAGCACCTTCGCGCCATCAGATCCCCGCCGAGAGCCGTCCGCCGACAGCATCGCGCCGTAGTCTGACGACACGTTGACGGGCGCAGGACCGCATGGAGATGACCGGATGAGGGTGCGACGCAAGGGTGCGGCCGAGATCAGGCAGGCGGCCGAGGCTGCGGCGATCGCCGCGCTGAAGGTCGCGGCGCAGGAAGTCCCTCGTCCACCGTTCGACGAGTCCACGGCCGCCTTCTTCGACGTCGACAACACGGTGATGGCCGGCGCGTCGATCTTCTACTTCGCCCGCGGTCTGGCCGCCCGGGACTTCTTCGACTCCCGCGCTCTGCTCCGCTTCGGGCTGGCGCACCTGACCTACCGGCTGCGCGGGCAGGAGAACCCCGACGGCATCAAGGACGCCCGGGAGACCGCCCTCGCCTTCGTGGCCGGCCGTTCGGTCGCGGAGATCGTCCGCTACGGCGAGGAGATCTACGACGAGCGGATGGCGGAGCAGATCTACTCGGGCACCCATGCGCTCGCCCAGCAGCATCTGGACGCCGGCCAGCGGGTCTGGCTGGTGACCGCGACCCCGGTGGAACTCGCCTCGGTGATCGCTCGCCGCCTGAGCCTGACCGGTGCGCTGGGCACCGTCAGCGAGGTCCGCGACGGCTCCTACACCGGCAGGCTGGTCGGCGGTCTGCTGCACGGCCAGGCGAAAGCCGAGGCGGTGGCGGCCCTGGCCGAACGTGAGGGGCTGGATCTGTCCCGCTGCTGGGCGTACTCCGACTCGATCAACGACCTTCCGCTGCTCTCCCTGGTCGGCCATCCGGTCGCCATCAACCCGGACCCGGATCTCAAGGCGATCGCCCGGGAACGGGACTGGCCGGTCAAGGATTTCCGGACGGCCCGCAAGGCGGTCCGGATCGGCATTCCGGCGGCCGCCGGCGCGGGCGCGCTCGCCGGCGGTGTCGCGGCCGGGATGGCGCTGCGGCGGCGGGTCGTCAGCGCCTGATCCGCCCACGACCCACTGGCCGGCTGGCCCCTGTCAGAAGAAGACCGAACGGCGCTGCATCAGCAGGCTGTACAGCGTGTGCTGAATCGTCTCCCGGATACTGTCGGTGAGCTCGAAGACGAGCATCGGATCGTCAGCCGCCTCCGGCGGATGAACATCGGTGGCGACCGGCTCACCGAACTCGATGTACCACTTCGATGGCAACGGGACCAGACCGAACAACCCCAGCCAGGGGAAGGTCGGCGTGATCGGCAGATAGGGCAGTCCGAGCAGTCGGGCCAGTGACTTCGCGTTCCCGATCATCGGATAGATCTCCTCCGCGCCGACGACCGTGCACGGAATGATGGGCACGCCGGCCCGCAGCGCCGCCGAGACGAATCCGCCCCGGCCGAAACGCTGGAGGGTGTAGCGATCCCGGAAGGGCTTTCCCACCCCTTTGAACCCTTCCGGCCACACGCCCACGAGATGGCCCGCACCCAGCAGCCGCTCGGCATCGGCCTGACAGGCCAGCGTGTTACCGATCTTGCGGGCGAAGGGCGCCAGGAACGGCACGGCGAACACGAGATCCGCCGCCAGCATCCGCAGGTTGCGGTGGGCGGGATGGTGGTCGAGGATCGCCATCGCCATCATCAGGGCGTCCACGGGCAGGGTGCCGGAGTGGTTGGCGACCACCAGGGCACCACCGGTGTCGGGAATGTTCTCCAGGCCCCGGGTCTCGACGCGGAAGTAGTCGCGGTAGATCGGGCGCAGCAGCGGAGCGAGCACGTGCTCGGTCAGATCGGCATCGAAGCCATGCTCGTCGATGACGTAGTCGCCGGTGATCCGGCGGCGCAGAAAGGCGAGCACACCCGCCAGCGCCGACTCGAGGTCACCGGTACCCGCGCCGGGTCGCTCGGCATCGTCCGCCGGCCGGTCAGCATCGTCGGCCGCGGGCCGCGGGCCCATATCGGTGACCGTGGCTGGCGGATCGGCCGACGCGGGGCCGTCCAGCGTCCTGCGGCGGGCTCGAGGTGCCCGCGCGACCTCACCGGTCGCACCGGTCCGGCCACGCGACGGTGCTTCCGCGGCCGTGCGGGAGGCCGCGGGGGTCCGGTTCGCACCCGGCGGGCCGGCGGCGTCCGGGCCGACACCGCGCAGGGGCGACGCGCCACCGTCGTCGGCGTCGGGGGTGGCGCGTGCCGCGGCGGGAGCGGTCGGCTTGGTCGCGGCGGTCGGCTTGGTCGCGGCGGTCGGGGTGGTCGGGGTGGTCGGGGTGGTCGGGGTGGTCGAACGGCGCTGTGCGGGCTGGGTGGTGCCACGCGCGGTGGTGCCACGCGCGCGGGTCCGGTCACGGCGGGTGGCACCGGGCCTCGCGCCCTCCTGGTCCGGGCGTCGGTCACCGTTGAGTGGGATGATCTTCGCCTCGCCCTGTGTGGGCTCGGGTACGTCACCGTCGGACATGAACGCCGCCGCCTTCCCTGGCTTCCCGCCGGGCATGGCGGAACGTCGCGAACCGGGCCGTCATCGCGCCGAACCCGTCAGCCGTCGCCGGTTCAGCGAACCGAGCAGACCATGTTCGACGCGGGAGACCAGCTCGTGATCGATGGTGAATCGAAGGTCCCGGTACCGCACGAACGCGTCGAAGGTCTCCACCGTCGAATACCGCGGGCGGTAGCCGAAAACCCCGATCAGCCGACTCGTGTCCACCGCCCGCCCATGCGTGAGCAGATCGAGCTGCTCCGCGGAGTAGTCGATGATCCGTAGTCGGCGGGCGAGCCCCCCGAGTAGTTCGATGGCCGGGAAGGGAGCGGGAACACTCGGCCGGCCGGCCCGTCGAATCGCCTGCGACAGCAGCATCACGCCATCCCCCGCGACGTTGAAGGTACCCGCGTGGTGGCCGCGCGCGGCGCGCAGCAGCACCGCGAGCGCGTCGGTGGAGTGCAGCAACTGGATGCGCGGGTCGAAGCCCAGCACCGTCGGCACCACCGGAAGATCGAGGTAGAGCGCCAGCGCGTTGTCGGAGTGCGGGCCGAGGATGTTGGTGAACCGCAGCACGGTGACCGCGATGTCGGGCCGGCGCCGGCTGAATCCGCGCACGTAGCCCTCGACCTCGACGGCATCCTTCGCATAGCCGGCCATGGGCAGCGCACGTGGCTGTGTGTCCTCGGTGAACAGCGCGGGATCGCGCGCGGAGGAACCGTAGATCGCGGTGGTGGACTTCACCACGAGCCTGGTGACCGTGGTCGATTTCTGGCACGCGGCGAGCAGCTGCATCGTGCCGATCACGTTCGTCTCCTTCATCGCGGCTCGACCGCCGGCTCCCAGCGGCGTCGCGATGACGTTGAGATGCAGCACCGTGTCAATACCGGTCGCGGAGATCACCTTGGCGATCAGCGGATGGCGGATATCGGCACGAACGAAATGAGTACGGCCGAGATCGGCCGTGGGAACGGTGGTGTCAACACCGATCACCGATTCGATCTCGGGATCGGCTGCCAGCACGGAGGCGACCTCGGCGCCCAGCGGACGGGCGACACCGGTCACCAGCACCCGGCGTGGTCTCATCGCAGTCTCCCCGGAACGGCCCGGCCCCGACGCGGTGACGTGCCACGCCACGGCTGATCGCGAGATGCCCCCGCAGGCCACCAGCCACCCGTCCACCATCCACCGGCTGCTCGTGGCTGCGCCATCGTCCTCGTCATCGTACGCGCACACACGCCGCATTCACTGCGCAGCGTAAGGATGCGACGGTGTGTTAGCTACTCTGAGTAGCCATCTCGCGGTGGTGGACGGTCGCCGGGTCAGACGGACAGGGGTAGATCCCGGACTATCTGAAAGGGAGACGTCTCGCGGGGCAGCTGGCCGACGACGACGGCGTCCTCCCGGCGCAGCCGCAGCGCGTCGCTGGCACGCCCGCAGTTGACCGCGATCATCAGACGGCGCAGCGCGTCCTCGCAGATCGTCACGCCACCCCGGGGCACCTCGCCGTAGGTGTGGGTGAAGGTCAGCCGCATGGTCCGACTGCCGGTGCGGACCTCCACGGGATCGCCGAGCAGGATGCCGGCGGCCTCGAGGTCATTACGCGTCATGTTCAGCGACAGGTTGCCGAAGTGGTCGATCGAGACGACCTCACCATGCACATGGTCGTCGTCGACGACGCAGGTGCGGGGCCGGAACTGGATGAGGCTGGCCGCGTCGAGGGGCGGGCCGACCTGGGCCAGGTCGAGGCCCCCGGCGATCCGGGCGGCGACCGGCGCGTAGACGTCACGCCCGCGAAAGACCGCGGTCGGCAGCGGCAGCCACAGCTCCCGGTTGGCGATCTCGCGAACCTCGACGATCCCGCCGCGGGCCTCCCAGGCCAGCGAGGCGACGCCGTTGTCCGGGCAGACGAACACCGAGCCGTCGGCGGCACGAACCGCGATTCCCCGGGTGTACCCGTCCGCGTCGAGGCGCTCGACAACGACGAGATGGATGCCGATCGGCAGGTAGCCCACCGCATCGGCCAAGGTTATGGCGGCATGACCGACGTCCTGCGGTGCGATCCCATGACAGAGATCAAGCACCCGGGCCGACGGGGCATGCCTGGCGATCACACCGTGACAGACGCCGACAGAGGCGTCGTCCACACCGTAGTCGGACAGGAAGTTGATCCACGAACTCGCCATCTCACTCCCCTGCCTGCGTCAGCACGCGGCAACGCCACCTTGTGACGCCAGCCTGCCACACCGCAATCGTCAGAGCACGTAGAGCGATATGCCGTGCTTCCCTG
>NZ_CADCWS010000017.1 GCF_902806475.1 Candidatus Frankia nodulisporulans | reverse complement strand
ATGTGGTCGGTCGACCGGATGCCCGGTTTGCGGATGCGTGATCGCTGGTACAGGTGATCAAAGGTACCGGCGGGTAGCTGGGTACTGGCGGGTAGCTGGGAGGTGGCACGGCGGCGATGGCCACGCTCGACAAGGACGCTCTGCTGACCTTTGGCCGGGAGGTCGTGACCTTTCTGCCCGACCTCGTCGTGATGTTGCGTCGGGTGGTCGCCGATCCGCGGGTGCCGCACTCGGCGAAGGTGGAGGCCGCGGTGGCGCTGGCCTATCTGGCGTCGCCGAAGAACCGGGTGACGAACATGATCCCCGTCGTCGGCCAGCTCGATGATGTGGCGATCGTGGCGTTCGCGTTCCGTCGGCTGGTGGTCGGCGCCGGCGAGCCGATTCTGCGGGAGCACTGGCGCGGCAGCGAGCGTGGCTTCCAGGTGCTCATCGGCGCCTCGGCGGCGTTGGCGAGCCCCGCGGGAGCTGTGCGCAAGGCGAAGGTGGCACGGTCGCTGGTCGTGGCCGGCATCGACCGGGTCCGGCCGGGGCACGCGGCACGCGGTGCCTCGGGCGGGGATCCGCCGCGCATCGTCGACGGCGAGGTCGTGAGCCGGGCGGACTGGGTGGCCGAGTCCGATGCCGGTCCGGCGGGTGGCGGGGCGGGGTCCGGCTCGTGGCGAGGGCGGCGGGACAGGGACCGGGATCGTGGCCGGGGCGGCTCCGGTCCGGCAGGTGGAACCGCACGCTCGTGACCCGCGGGGCACGCCGTGGCGGGGGCGTACAGCGACGGCGGCGATCCGGGCACGAACGTGAGCGTGAACGGGACACGGGGCCGCGGCCGGGTGTGTGGTGGATCGCGGACCCGGTGGTGCGGCTGCGCGACGGCGAGTGGACCGTCCGGTCGCTCAGTGGGGCGGCGTCGGTGAAGATGTACCGGTGCCCCGGCTGTGATCACGAGATCAGACCGGGCACGCCGCATCTGGTCGTGTGGCAGCCGGAGCGGGTCGACGACCGCCGGCACTGGCACCGCGGCTGCTGGGAGCGCCGTTGTCGCGCGTCCCGGCCACGGCCGAACCAGGCAGGCTGACGCCCGGCCCGCAGGGCTGACCCCCCCTGGGGCCGCCATGAACCACCCGGACCACCGGACGGACCACGGCGCCGGACGGCGCCACGCCCGAGGGCGGTGCGAGTGCGGGTGCGGGTGCGGTCAGGCGCCGCGCCCGGCGGGGGCCGGCAGGGCCTGCGGCTCGGCGGTGAGCGCCTTGCGGTCGTCCATCGGGGCGGCCTCGATCGAGGCGATCGAGGCGCTCGCGGCGGTCAGCTTGTCGCGCAGGGCACCGAGCTGGGTCGTCACCTGGTCGCGCAGGGCGGCGAGCTGGGTGGTGACCTGTTCACGCTGGCGTTCGAGGTCGCCGAGACGCCGCCGGGACTCGTCCTCGGCCGCGGCCGCGGTCGAACGGGCGAGGTCCACGATCCGCTCGGCTTCGGCGCGCGCCGTCGAGACGATCGAGGCGGCCTGCTCGTCGGCGTCGCGCAGGGTCTTCTCCCGCGCGGCCTCGGCCTCGGTGACGATGCGCCGGGCCTCCTCGAGCCGGGCCTCGGCCTCCCTGGTCTGCTCGGCGCGGACGGTGGCGGCCTCCTCCTCGGCGAGCTGGAGGATCTGGGTGACCCGGCCACCGAACTCCTCCCAGGCGGGACGGTTGGCGGCCAGGTCGTCACGGACCCGGGCCGCCTCGCTCGCCGCCTCCGACGCCGCGGCCTCGGCTGCCGCCCGGTGCGCCTCGGCCTCGTGGAGCTGTTCGGTCAACCAGTTCACGTGGTGGGTGACCTGGTTGGGGTCGTAGCCACGACGCACCAGGTCGAACGCGGGGGTCCCGCCGGACTCGCCGGCCATCGGGATCAGATCGGTGTGTTCGGTCATAGGACCTGAGCATCTCAGACGCTGCGGCACAGCGTGAGGCCAGCCGGTGTTTGGGCCCGTCGCGAATTCCGCGACTACACGCCACGGAACCGGTTGATTGCCCTCAGGTGGCGTGCGCGTAGCTGTTCGTCGCGCACACCCAGCCCTTCGGACGGAGCCAGGCACAGGACACCGACCTTGCCCTGATGGACGTTGCGGTGCACATCCCGGGTGGCCTGGCCGGTTTCGGTAAGTGGGTACACCCGGGAGAGGGTCGGGTGGATCATCCCCCGGCAGACCAGGCGATTGGCCTCCCACGCCTCCCGGTAGTTCGCGAAATGCGTGCCGATCACCCGCTTGAGGTGCATCCACAGGTAACGATTGTCGAACTCATGGCGAAATCCACTCGTCGACGCGCAGGTGACGATCGTCCCGCCACGCCTGGCCACATAGACGGAGGCGCCAAAGGTCTCCCGTCCGGGGTGTTCGAACACGATGTCCGGGTCCTCCCCGCCGGTGAGCTCGCGGATGCGACGGCCGAACCGCTGCCACTCCGACGGGTCCTGGGTGTGTTCGTCGCGCCAGAACCGGTAGCCCTCGGCGGCCCGGTCGATGACCAGGTCGGCACCGAGCGCCCGGCACAGCGCCGCCTTGGCCGGCGAGGAGACCACACACACCGGAATCGCGCCACCGCGCAGCGCCAGCTGGGTGGCGTAGGAGCCCAGCCCGCCCGAGGCGCCCCAGATCAGCACGATGTCGCCCTGCTTCATCGTCGCCCCGTTGGTGGAGACCAGCTGCCGGTAGGCGGTCGAGTTGACCAGACCGGGGGCGGCGGCCTCCTCCCAGGTGAGATGCGCGGGTTTGGGCATGAGCTGGTTGGCCTTGACCAGGGCAAGCTCGGCCAGGCCACCGAAGTTCGTCTCGAAACCCCAGATCCGCTGCTCGGGATCCAGCATCGTGTCGTTGTGACCATCGGCGTGTTCGAGCTCGACCGACAGGCAGTGCGCCACGACCTCGTCCCCCGGGGACCAGACATGTACTCCTGGTCCTGTCCGCAGCACGACTCCGGCCAGATCGGACCCCACCGCGTGATACGGCTGGTCATGACGAGCCGCAAGGGCGGACGTCCGGCCATAGCGGGACAGGAACCCGAACGTCGGCACCGGCTCGAAGATCGAAGTCCAGACAGTGTTGTAGTTCACGGAGGAGGCCATGACAGCGACCAGCGCCTCACCGGGGCCGAGTTCCGGGGTCGGTACCTCGTCGACGTGCAGCGAGCGGCGCGGGTCCTTCTCCTGGCTGGGCAGCCCGTCGAACATGGCCGTCTCGTCCCGACGAACCACCACGGCACGGTACGAATCGGGCACCGTGAACTGGGCGAACTCGGCATGACGGGCCTCGGACGACGGGAGCCCGGCGATGATCGCCTCGAGGATGTCCTTCACGGTCGGCCTCCAGCGGCGGGTGGTGGGTCCCGGGCGCCGCACGGTGGCGGAGCGCGGCGGCGTGTCGCGGTGCGGTGGCAGGGGGTGGGGGCTGTCTGTTTGGCACGCGACGCGATAGAACGATTCGGACAACCCGTGGTGAGTTCGGGGCAACTTCGAGGGTCAGGTCGGCGTCCAACGTGGCGTGACCGCGCCCATGACTGTCGTAGAAGGGTGGCGGCCCGTGCCTGCGCGGAGCGACGCCGCCCGTAGCGATGTCGCGCGGGATGCGGACGCCGCCCTGACCGCCCTGTACTCCGAGCACTACCGGTCACTCGTGCGTCTCGCCGCGCTGCTGCTGGACGACATCGGCCTGTGCGAGGAGGTCGTCCAGGACGCCTACATCCGGGTGCATGCGGCCTGGGGGCGGCTCCAGGACCGGGACAAGGCCCTGGCCTACCTTCGGCAGACGGTTGTCAATCTCGCACGCTCCATGCTGCGTCGTCGACTCGTCGCTCTCAAGCATGCCCCGAAGCCGATGCCCGATGCCGCGAGCGCCGAGGAGGGGGCCTACTCTCTGGTCGAGCGGGCCGCCGTCATCCAGGCACTGCGTGAGCTGCCGCGGCGTCAGCGAGAGGCGGTCGTCCTGCGCTACTACGCCGACATGTCCGAGGCGGACGCGGCGGCGGTGATGGGCTGCAGCGTCGGCTCGGTGAAGGCCTACACCTCCCGGGGGCTGTCCGCGCTCAGCGGCAAGCTGGAAGGGCTGCGGTGAGCACGTTGGAACCGAACGAGCTCACGCGGTTGCTCAGCGAGGCGGTCGACCCGATCCGGCCCTCCGCGGACGCCTACCGGCAGATCCAGGCCGGTATCGATCGTCGGCGCCGCTGGCGGCTGCCGGCGTTCACCCTCGGCGGGATGGTGATGGCCGCGCTGATCGCCCTGGCCGTGGTCGCGATCCGACCCAGCCCGTCCAACCAGCTGGTCGAACCCGCGGCCCCCCCGGTGATGCCGAGCAACTACACCGGTCCGACCCAGGCCGGTGCCGGCTCCGGGCCCAGCGGCTCGGGTTCCACCCATGGTGGTGGCCAGTCATCCGGTGGCCGCGGTTCGGGCACCGGCGGGGGCACCAGCACACCGTCCAGCTCGCCCGGCACCCGGCCGACCTCCCCGGCGACCACCTCGCCCACGGTGTCGGCGAGTCCCAGCTCACCGTCGTCCTCGACGGGCCCCGGTGTCAACAGTCCGCCGCTGCCCAGCCCGGCCGCCAGGCCGGCGGGGGCCGGTGACATCGATGGGGACGGTCGCTCCGACGACGTGTCGTCCGACGGCGCCACCGTCAAGGTGACGTTCTCGCGGGACGCGGTCGTCGCCCGGGTGACCCTGCCCGAGATCTCCGTGCCGCTGGCCAGCGCCGTCGTCGATATCGACGGTGACGGTTTCGGTGAGCTGCTGGTGCAGACCAGCGACAGCGGTGGCACGAAGAGCTACGCGCTGTTGCACTACATCGGCCTGGACACCCTGGTCACCGTCGCCCTGCCCACCGGGTTCACCCTGAGCTCGGGGACACACACCAACACCGCCAGCGGCTTTCGCTGCGGCGACCACGACCTCGAGATCAGCGTCGGAACGTCCACGGACGGAAATGCGTTTTCCGTCACCACCACGGCGCTGACCCTGAGCAGGGACGGGCTGACCGTGACCGGCAGCCCGGCCACCGGCACCGTGCGGCTGCCCTCCGACACGTCTCCCTTCGTCCCAGGCTGCGGCTCGCTGTCCTGACGGCGGCACCCCCGGGACGCCCGGCCATGACCGCCGCGGGCGGGGTGTCCCGGTCCGGGTGGCAGCGGCCCGAGCCCGTCGTGTGGCCGGGCCGAGGGCCCACACGACGCGGGCGCCACGAGCAAGATCACGTTATCGTGGTGTCCACGGGAACGAGCGTGGTGTCCCGAGTCAGAGGGGCGAGGCCCAGTGGGCACGATGCCGGCGGGCTGGATACCGGCGGGCACGTTGCCGGCGGGGCGATGAGGAGGCAGGCATGCCGGGTTCCGTGATCGTGGCCGGTGCGCGGACACCGATCGGGAAGCTCTCGGGGGCGCTCAAGGGCTTCACCGCGGCGCAGCTCGGCGGCATCGCGATCCGCGGCGCGCTGGAGCGGGCCGGGCTCACCGGCGACCAGATCGACTACGTGATCCTGGGGCACGCCATCCAGGCCGGCGCGGGTCCGATCGCCTCCCGACAGGCCGCTGTCGAGGCCGGCATCCCGATGCGGGTCCCCGCGGTCACCATCAACAAGCTGTGCCTGTCCGGGCTGGACGCGATCGCCCTGGCCGACACCTACATCGCCGCCGGCGAGTTCGACCTGGTCGTCGCCGGCGGGATGGAGTCGATGACCGCCGCGCCGCACCTGGTCCGCTCGCTGCGCGCCGGGGTGAAGTACGGCGACACCGCCCTGACCGACTCGATCGACACCGACGCGCTGCTGTGCGCGTTCGACCAGGTCTCGATGGGCGCCAGCACCGACCGGCACAACGGCCGGCTGGCCATCACCCGCGCCGAGCAGGACGAGATCGCCGCCCGCTCGCACCAGCGGGCCGCCGCCGCCGCCAAGAACGGCCTGTTCGACGATGAGATCGTCCCGGTCACCGTGCCCCAGCGTCGCGGCGAGCCACTGGTGATCAGCGCCGACGAGGGGGTGCGCGCCGACACCACCGCGGAGTCGCTCGCCCGCCTGCGTCCCGCCTTCGGCAAGGACGGCACGATCACCGCCGGCTCCGCCTCCCAGCTCTCCGACGGTGCCGCCGCGGTCATCGTGGCCAGCCGGGCCAAGGCCGAGGAGCTCGGCCTGCCGATCCTCGCCGAGGTCGGCCACCACGGCTTCGTCGCCGGCCCCGACGCCACCCTGCACTCCCAGCCGTCGAACGCGATCACCGCGGCGCTGGCCAAGGAGGGTCTCACCCCCGCCGACCTCGACCTCGTCGAGATCAACGAGGCGTTCGCCGCGGTGTCGGTCCAGTCGGTGCGCGAACTCGGCCTCAACCCCGACATCGTCAACGTCAACGGCGGCGCGATCGCGATCGGTCATCCGCTCGGCGCCTCCGGCGCCCGCATCGCCCTGACGCTGATCAAGGAGCTGGCCCGCCGCGGTGGCGGCCTGGGTGCCGCTGGTCTGTGCGGCGGTGGCGGCCAGGGCGACGCTCTCATCCTGCGCGTCCCGACGGCCTGACCGGGTCCCCGACGGCCTTGACCGGGTCACAGCCTCGTCCGCTGACGGTCCCCGGGAAACCGGACGGCCGGATGGACACTGGATCGGTGCGGGCGAACCAGCGGGACACCGGCCCGGTGCGGCCCGGTGCGGCCGGCGCCGCGGCCGGCACCGGGATCGCGGCTCTGGTCGCCGCGGCGGCCGAGGGCGACCGGCGGGCCGTGGCCCGGCTGCTGTCGCTGGCCGAGAACGACCCGGCCGGATGGCCGGAGCTGAGCGCCGCCCTCACCGCGCACGCGGTCCACGCCGGGCCGGCCAGGCCCGCGCAGATCGTCGGGCTGACCGGGCCACCCGGGGTGGGCAAGTCGACGACGACCGCGGCACTCGCTCGTGCCTTTCGGGACGCCGGGCGGCGGGTGGGGGTGCTGGCGGTGGACCCGTCCTCCCCGGTGACCGGCGGCGCGCTGCTGGGCGACCGGATTCGGATGACCGAGCTCGCCGGTGATCCGGGTGTCTTCGTGCGCTCCCTGGCCAGCCGTGGTCAGCTCGGCGGTCTGGCCCTGGCGACCGCGCAGGCGCTGCGCGTGCTCGGGGCCGCCGGCTACGACCTGCTGCTGGTCGAGACGGTCGGGGTGGGCCAGGCCGAGGTCGACATCGCCGCGCTGGCCGACACCACCTGTCTGCTGCTCGCGCCCGGCGCCGGAGACGGCGTGCAGGCGGTCAAGGCCGGTCTGCTCGAGGTGGCCGACATCCTGGTCGTGAACAAGTCCGATCAGCCGGGTGCCGACCGCACCGTCGCCGACCTCACCGCGATGCTCCGCCTGGGTCGACGGACGCCGGAGGCGGACGGTCCCGGTCCGGGGGTGGTCCGGCTGGCGGCCGTCCACGGGCAGGGGATCGACATCCTCCTCGGGCGGATCACGGACCACTACCAGTGGCTGGTCGGCTCCGGCGAGCTCGGACGGCGCCGGTTGGCCCGCGCCCGCGGCGAGATCCGCACGCTCGCGCTGGCCACCGTGCGGGCCAGGCTCGCCGACCCGGGGATGGAAGCCGTGCTCGCCGCACTCGCCGGCGCCGTGGTCGACGCGACGATCGACCCCGCCCGGGCGTCCGAGCGCCTGCTGTCCGCCGCCTGGTCACCCCCGGCGGACGCGTCGACCGACTGACCCCTGCCATCCACCACCGGTGGAGTGACGCGACGACGGCCCGTGACGACAACGCCGTCCTTGAACGATCGTGGACAGCGCGCTAACGGTGGGCGGGAACCGTGGCGGTCAGCGCGGCGGTGACGGTGGTGAGGCTCGCGGGAACGAGCGGCAGATCCAGGACGTCGACGGCGCCGGCCTGGCGCAACCGGGTGCGTTCGGGCGAGTCGGCGTCCTCCGCCAGCACGAACGCCGGGATGGCGGCGCCGGTCGGGTCCGCCGCCAGCTGCGCGAGCAGCTCCGGCGCGGACGCGTCGGGAAGATCCTGGTCGATCAGGACGAACGCCGGCCGGGCCCGGCGCACCGCGTCCAGGGCCAGCCCTGCCCGTGGCACGGTGACGGTGTCGGCGCCAAGGGTGTCGGCGAGGACCTTCGCGACGGCGGAACGCACCGCCGGATCGCCGCTGACATGGACCACCCGCAGGTCGTCCGAGGGTGCTCGCCGCCCGTTCGAACCGCCCGACAGCGCCGCCGCCGCACCGCTGTACCCACTCGCGGCACCCGCGCTCCAGCCGGCCCCGCCAGCGGAACCCTGCGCTCCGGCGCCGGCGGGACCGCTCGTGCCCCCGTATCCCTTCGCGCCGGTGTAGCTGCCCGTGCCGGTGCGATCTCCCGCGCCGCCGTAGCCCTCCGACGAGCCGTAGCCCTCCGAGGCGCCATAACCGCCCGACGAGCCATAACCGTTGGACGAGCCGTAGCCGCCCGAGGAGCCATAGCCGCTCGAGCCACCGCTGTAGGGCTGGTCGAAGCCGTCGTCGTCGTAGGCGTCCGGGTCCTCGAAGCGCATGTCGACGGCGTCCAGCACGACGGCGAACACGCTGCCGACACCGTGCCGGCTGGCGACCGTCAGCACACCGCCCATCGCTGTCACCAGGGCGTGGGACAGGGCGAGACCCAGGCCGCTGCCCTCGATGCCCGTGCGTTCGGCACCGAGGCGTTCGAACGGTCGGAACAGGCGGTCGATCGCGCGGGGCGAGAGGCCCACGCCGTCGTCCTCGACCTCGATGCGAATCCGCGAGCCGGTGATCGGGACGACGCCGACCCGGACGCAGCCACCCTCGCGGCCGTACTTCAGCGCGTTGCCGACCAGGTTCAGCAGAACCTGCCAGAGTCGGCGACGGTCCGCGTCGGCGATCAGCGGCTCGGCCGGATGGATGACCCGGCGGATGCTGCGCGGCGCGGCCAGCGGCTCGACCAGCTCCACCACGCCCTTGACGATGTCCAGGACGTTCACCGGACCCTTGCTGATGTCGCCGCGGCCGGCCCGCAACCGGGCCAGGTCGAGCACGTCGTCGATGAGCGCCTGCATGTGCCGGCCGCCGGTGATGATGCGTTCGACATCGTCGTGCAGATCGGGGGAGAGCGGCTCCAGCTCGAGGAGCTGGGCGAAGCCGAGCATCGCGTTCAGCGGTGTGCGCAGCTCGTGGCCGAGCCGGGCGATCAGTTCGTCCTTGGCGCGCGACTCGTTCTCGGCGACCTCGCGGGCCCGGCTGTCGCTGGTGTCCCGGGCGATGACGACCAGCCCGCCCTCGGGATCGCGCCGGACGGTGACGTGGTGCGGCGCGGTGGCCCCGGAGCCCGTGACCAGGCCGACCGACCCGCGCCACTGATCGCTGTGCGCCAGCCCGGCGGTGACCGCCTCGACCAAGGCCACCCGGAACGCCGGGTCGACCACCTCCACCAGATCGGTGACATGCGGATCGCGCGGCACACGGTCGGCCAGGAACGCCTGGGCGGCCGCACCCATGTCGGTGACATGGCCGTCCGCGCCGACGACCACCGCAAGGTCCGTCAGCGCGTCGAGCAGCGTGCGTGGCCCCACCTACGCCTCGTTATCCGTCTTCGTCCACCCCACGGCGGGCAATGGTAGGGCGTGTCGCCAGGCCCTGTTGTCCCGGGTTTGCGCAATCGCCCGTTCGGTGCGCCACCCGTGACTTCTGGTGACATGTCGACAGCTTACCGGCCGCCCGGATTTGTCACGGTAGCAGGCGGCTGTCGGCCCTCCGGAGACGCCGGTCCGCCGGCCCGTGGGCCGCACTCCGGTCGCCGTCACCGGCCGGTCGCCGTCGTCCGGCGTGGGACGTCGTTCACCGGGGAGGGTCATCGGATGGTCCGACGGGGCTTCGCGTGGTAGGTGTGGTTCATGCTGGTTGCCTTCAGTGTCACGCCCATCGGAGCCGGCGAGGGGGTCGCGGAGCTGGTCGCCGAGGCCGTCCGGGTCGTACGCGCCAGCGGCCTGCCGCACGAGACCAACGCGATGTTCACGACCATCGAAGGGGACTGGGACGAGGTCATGGAGGTCGTGCGCCGCGCGACCGAGGCCGTCCGTGCCCACGCGGGCCGGGTGAGCCTCGTCCTGAAAGCCGACCTGCGGGACTCCGTGGACGACGCGCTGCACAGCAAGGTGGCCAGCATCGAGCGCATCCTCGCCGCCGACGATCCGGCCTGACGATCCGGCCGGACCCGGCCGGACGAGCCCGCTCTGACGCGCGGGCCGACGGGCGGAGCTACAGCCGGACGCGAACTGGCGCCGGCCAGCACCTCCGTGGACGCGCGCCGGATGTCACGATGGAGGCATGCAACGTAGGCCACCAGTTCCATCCGGAGTGCCGCGGGGCGCGGGAGGCCCGGGACGACCCGGGCGACTGCCCGACAGCCTCGGCGGCCTGCGCCTCGCCGGCGCCGTTCCGCTCGACCCCAAGCCGGCCGCTCCGCCCCCACCACCCAACCCGGGTCCCGCCATCGCGGGAGCGGGCGGCGGCGCCCCGGCCGGCGCGGGCACCGCCACCGGCCCGGTGGTGATCGACGTGACCGAAGCGAGCTTCGAGGCGGACGTGGTCAACCGCTCGATGCAGGTACCGGTCGTGCTCGACTTCTGGGCCTCGTGGTGTGGCCCGTGCAAGCAGCTCAGCCCGGTGCTGGAGAAGCTCGCGGCGGACGACGGCGGGCGCTGGATTCTCGCGAAGATCGACGTCGACGCCAACCCGCAGCTCGCCCAGGCGGCCGGGGTGCAGGGCATTCCGACCGTCAAGGCGGTCGTCGGCGGGCGCATCATCGGCGAGTTCACCGGCGCCGTCCCCGAGCGGGAGGCCCGCGCCTGGCTCGACCAGCTGCTGTCCGTCGTCGCCGAGGCGACCGGCGACGCGCCCGGTGGCGTACCCGGTGGCGCGCCCCAACAGGACCCGTACCTCGCCGCCGCCGAGGACGCCCTCGCCCAGGGCGATCTCGACACGGCGGTAGAGTCCTACCGCGCTCGTCTCGACGAGGCGCCCGGCGACCCGGAAGCCACGCTGGGCCTGGCCCGGGCCGAGCTGCTGCGCCGGGTGCGCGATCACGATCCGGCCCGCATCCGGGCTCGTCTCGCCGCCGATCCGGACGACATCGAGGCCGCGATCGCCGCCTCCGACCTGCGTCTGGCCGAGGGTGACACCCCCGGTGCCCTGGCCGACCTGGTCGCACTGGTCCGGCGTACCAGCGGCCCCGAGCGCGAGCAGGTCCGAGCCCACCTGGTCGGTCTCTTCCAGGCCCTGGGCGAGGAGGACCCCGCCGTGGCCCCCGCCCGCAGATCCCTGGCCGCCGCCCTGTTCTGACCCCAGCCCTGTTCTGACCGCCGCCCCGTTCTGGCCCACCCGCACCGTGGCCAGATGATCGTTCTCGCCGGGGCCTGCCGAGGAATCCGCTGTTTCGATCCCTGCGCAGGCCCCGGCCGGACACCGATCTGGTCGCGGCCCCGGCGTCATGGACGCGGACCACCCCCCGGTCCGCACGGGGACCGGGGGGTGGTGGTGCGGATCAGAGTGGTGGTGCGGGTCAGGGAGTGGGGTCGTGGCGGAGCCAGACGGCGCCAAGGACAGGCAGGGTGACGGCCGCGGAGGCCGGCAGGCCGTGGTACGGCCGGTCGGTGGCCTCGACCGCGCCCAGGTTGCCGAGATTGGCGCCGCCGTAGCGCTGGCTGTCGGTGTTGAGCACCTCCCGCCAGCGGCCGGGGAACGGCAGCCCGATCCGGTGCTCGTGGTGGGCGATGCCCGCGAAGTTCGTGATACAGGCGATCACACCGGAGCCGCCGGAGGTCGTGTCACCCGGGCCGGTGCCGGAGGCGCCGGACCAGCGTAGGAACGAGAAGACGTTGTTGCCGGTGTCGTTGGCGTCGATCCAGGAGAAGCCGGTGGGGTCGACGTCCCGGCGGTAGAGCTCGGGGGAGGCCCGGTAGAGGGTGTTGAGGTCGCGGACGAGGGCGGCGAGACCGTGGTGACCGGGCTCGTCGAGCAGGGGCCAGTCGAGGGAGGCGGCCTCGTTCCACTCGTTGTCCTGGCCGAACTCACTGCCCATGAAGAGCAGTTTCTTGCCGGGATGCGCCCACATGTAGGCGTACAGGGCGCGCAGGTTCGCCAGCTGCTCCCAGCGGTTGCCGGGCATGCGGCGCAGCATCGAACCCTTGCCGTGGACGACCTCGTCGTGGCTGAACGGCAGGATGTAGTTCTCCGAGTAGGCGTAGACCATGGAGAACGTCATCTGGTGATGGTGGAAGCTGCGGTGCACCGGCTGGTGGGAGGTGTAGTCCAGGGTGTCGTGCATCCAGCCCATGTTCCATTTGAAGCCGAAGCCGAGTCCGCCCAGGTGCGTCGGGCGGGTGACACCGGGCCAGGCCGTCGACTCCTCGGCGATCATCATGGCGCCGGGGAAGCGGCGGTAGACCGTCGCGTTGGTCTCCTGCAGGAAGGCGACGGCGTCGAGGTTCTCCCGGCCGCCGTGCTCGTTGGGCAGCCACTGGCCGTCGGGGCGGGAGTAGTCCAGGTAGAGCATGGCGGCGACGGCGTCGACCCGCAGGGCGTCGACGTGGAACTCCTCGAACCAGTACACGGCGTTGGCGACGAGGAAGTTGCGCACCTCGGGACGGCTCACGTCGAAGACGTAGGTGCCCCAGTCGGGCTGCTCACCGCGGCGCGGATCGGGGTGCTCGTACAGGGGGGTGCCGTCGAAGCGGCCCAGCGCCCAGGAGTCGCGGGGGAAGTGCGCGGGCACCCAGTCGACGATCACGCCGATACCGGCCTGGTGCAGGGTCTCGACGAGATGGCGGAACTCGTCCGGGCTGCCGAAGCGGGCCGTCGGCGCGTAGTAGGCCGAGACCTGGTATCCCCAGGAGCCGCCGAAGGGATGCTCGGCGACGGGCAGCAGCTCGACGTGGGTGAAACCGCTGTCCTGGACGTAGGCGGTGAGCTGTTCGGCGAGATCTAGGTAGGACAGTCCGCGCCGCCAGGAGCCCAGGTGCACCTCGTAGATACTGATCGGTTCGGTGCGCCAGGCGGTGCTGGCCCGACGCGCGATCCAGTCCCCGTCCGACCAGGTGTGGGTCGAGTGGGTGACGACGCTCGCGGTCGCAGGCGGTACCTCGGTGCGGAAGGCCATCGGATCGGCCTTCTGCCGCCAGACACCGTCGAAGCCGAGGATCTCGTACTTGTAGCGCAGGCCGGCGCCCGCACCGGGGACGAACAGCTCCCACACACCGCAGCTGCCCAGCGAACGCATCGGGAAGGCGCGGCCGTCCCAGAAGTCGAAGTCGCCGACCAGACGCACCCCCCGCGCGGACGGGGCCCACACCGCGAAGCTGACACCGGTGACCGCCTGGCCGCCGGGGGTGTGCAGGGTGCGCGGGTGGGCGCCGAGGACCTTCCACAGCTGCTCGTGGCGTCCCTCGGCGATCAGATGCCGGTCGATCTCGCCGACGGTCGGCAGATGCCGGTAGGGATCGTCGATGACGCCGGTGGCGTGCGGATAGGTCACCTCGACCTGGTAGTCGGGCAGGTGACCGGGCAGCACGGCGGCGAACACCCCGCCGCTGTGCAGCCGGGTGGCGGGATAGCGCGCCTCGCCGAGGAGCAGGGTCGCGCAGCTCGCGTCCGGGCGCAGCACGCGTACGACGGTCGCGTCGCCGCTGGGATGGGCGCCGAGCACCGAGTGCGGGTCGTGATGGGTGCCGGCCACCAGCCGGTCCAGCACCCCGGGCGGTACGTCCAGCGGCGGCGGCTCGGCCACGGCCACGGCCGTCTCCCGCGCCGCGCCGTTCACCTCGGCCGGCCGCTGCGGTTCACCCACGTCACCCTCGCCTGTCGGTACCCCGTCGCCGCCTGATCTGTCGCCACTGCCTGCCCCGCCGCCACTGCCCGACCCCTCGCCACCGCCCGATCCGTTGCCGCTGCCGGCCCCGTCGCCCGCGGGGGTGGCGCCGGCGGTCTCGGCGGACGGCACGGTCTCGGTCTGTTCGGTGTCGGTCCGTTCGGTCTCGGCTCGTTCGGTGGTGGCGGTGGTCGGCTCGCCGGGGTGGCTGAACCGCTCGGCGGCGCGATCGGCCAGGGCCACCCGGCCCTCCCGGTCACGGATCGACGCGTCGGGGCCGGCGGGACCGGCAGGGGCCGGCCAACCGATGGCTCCCTGCGCGCCGCGGCGCCCCGTTCGCGCCGTGCCGTTGGTGACGTCGCCGTTGGTCACGGGGACACCCCTGCCTCTCTCCGCGTGGGGGATCAGATGATCTGGATGGTCGAATGGGCCTGGATGGTCGAATGGGCAGAGTGCTAGCCGGCGGGTGCGGCGGGTGCCGCGGTCGCGGTGAGCCGGGTGACCGCGGCCAGCGGGATCCGAATCCAGCCGGGTCGGTGACGTGCCTCGTAGAGCACCTCGTAAACGGCCTTGTCGAGTTCCAGGGCGCGCAGCATCGTCGCGTCGTCGCGCGGGTCACGTCCGGCGGTGGCGGCGTAGCCCTGGCAGAAGGCGTCCCGGTTGCGTTGCGCCCATTCCTGCGCGCGGTACTCCAGGCCCGGCTCGTCGTCCCGTTCGAGCTGGAGTGACCGGGCCGCGTAGTCGAAGGAACGCAGCATCCCGGCGACGTCGCGCAGGGGGGACTCGAGGCCGACACGGTCGGCGACCGGCCGGGCCGGCTCGCCCTCGAAGTCGAACAGCACCCAGCCGGAGTCGACCCGCAGTACCTGACCCAGGTGCAGATCGCCGTGCAGGCGTTGGAAGGGCCGGGGGTGCACGAGGGCCGGGGGCGCCGCGTGCAGCGCGTCGTAGACGGTGCGGATCGCCTCTGCGTGTGGGTGCAGCGCGTCCACCCCGTCGAGGGCGGCGTCGAGGCGGCCGCGCAGGTAGGCGGCGAGCCCGCGCAGGTCGTCCGCGGTTGGCGGGCGGGTCGGCAGGGCGCGGGCGAGGTCGGCGTGGACCTGTGCGGTGGCGCCGCCGAGGCGTTCGGCCTCGGCGGCGAAGTCACCCCCGACCTCGTCGGCGCGCAGGTCGGCCTCGGCGTACAGGTCGCGGACGCTGGCCAGCGCCATCCGCCAGCCCTCGCTGCCACTGCGCAGGTACTGCTGCAGGAAACCGAACGTGGTCGGGACGCCGGTGACCTCGCCGGTGTACCAGGCCACCGGTGCGGCTACGTGCTGGCTGCCGACGGCGGCCAGCGCCCGGGTCACCTCGAGGTCGGGGTTCTCGCCGGGCCACAGCCGACGGAACACCTTGAGGATGTAGGCGTCGCCGTAGACGACGGAGGAGTTGGACTGCTCGGCTCCGATCGGTGCCGCGGGCAGGTCGACCAGCGGTACCCGGGTGTCGTCGTCCGGTGCCGGGAAGCGTTCGGCGACGAGGTCGTCGCGGTGCACGGCGCGGGCGAGGAAGTCCAACAGTGTGGCCGCGCCGGAGGGATCGGCGAGCCCGTCGTACACTAGGCCGCCGGCGCACTCGCCGATTAGGAAGCCCTCGTGCCCGTGCGGCGCGTCATGGCGCAGCACCAGCGGGACCTGGTAGAACTCGGCGGGGCCGCGGTCGTAGTCGACTTCGACGATCAGCAGCCGCAACGGCTCGCTGACCAGGATGTCCCGGTGAATCCGCAACTGGCCGCCGGCCCGGCCCTTGCCGGCGAACCAGCGCTGCCGCGGCAGCCAGTCCGTCAACAGGCCGGTCAGTTCACCATGGTGGTCACCCATCCCCGGCCTCCCGGTCCCCGCAGTCGACGATCATCATCGCACCTAACGTCGAATATCCCGAAAATACCTTTCCTTGTCCGTACTACGCCTACGCAGCGCGCCGACATCGGTCCGGACCGTCCCCACCGCGTCGGTCGTCCGTCAGCTGAGCATCCGTTGACCGCGCCACGACACCGACACCGACGCCGACGACGGCCAGCCCGACCCCTCCGGCATCGAACAGGTCCGGACGGATCGGGATGGTCGGCGGGGCGATCGGCGGGGCGGCCGGAGCGGCCGTGTACGGACTGGACGTGGACAGGGCTCAGGGGGTGAATTCCCCCGGTCTGGACAGCGCGAACCAGTAATGTCCGTGACCTGGCAAGGTCAGCAGGTACGGCAGATCGCCGATCGGCGGAAAGTGCACCCGTCCCAGCAGTTCGACGGGGACCATTCCCTCGAAGCGGCGCAGGTCAAGCTCCACCGGCTGGGCGAAGCGTGACAGGTTCGCCACACACAGCACACTGTCGTCGCCGAACTCACGCACATAGGCGAACACCGAGGGGTTGGACGCGCCCAGTTCCTCGAAGCTGCCCAGGCCGAAGACGGGATGCCGCTTGCGTACCTCGATCATCCGCCGTGTCCAGGACAGGAACGAGGTCTGGGTGCGCTGCCCGGCCTCGACGTTGAGTCCCTGGTAGCCGTAGACCGGGTCCATGATCAGCGGCAGGTAGAGGCGGGCCGGGTCGGAGGTGGAGAACCCGGCGTTGCGGTTGGGCGACCACTGCATCGGGGTGCGGACACTGTCGCGGTCACCCAGATAGATGTTGTCGCCCATGCCGATCTCGTCGCCGTAGTACAGCACCGGGGAACCCGGCAGCGACAGCAGTAGCGCGGTGAACAGCTCCATCTGGTCGCGGCTGTTGTCCAGCAGCGGCGCGAGCCGGCGGCGGATACCGATGTTCGCCTTCATACGGGGGTCCTTGGCGTACTCCGCCCACATGTAGTCACGCTCGTCGTCGGTGACCATCTCGAGGGTGAGCTCGTCGTGGTTGCGCAGGAAGATGCCCCACTGACAGTTCGTCGGAATCTGGGGGGTCTGCGCCAGGATCTCCGAGATCGGGTAGCGCGACTCACGCCGGACCGCCATGAAGATGCGCGGCATCAACGGGAAGTGGAACGCCATGTGGCACTCGTCGTCGGCGCCGAAGTACTCGACGACGTCGGAGGGCCACTGGTTGGCCTCGGCGAGCAGCACCCGGTCGGCGTACTTGGCGTCGACCTCCTTGCGGACGCGGCGCAGGTACTCGTGCGTCTCGGGCAGGTTCTCGCCGTTGGTGTTGTCCCGCACGTACAGGTAGGGCACCGCGTCGAGGCGGAACCCGTCGATGCCGAGATCCAGCCAGAACCGCAGGACCTCCAGCATCGCCTCCTGGACGTCCGGATTGTCATAGTTCAGGTCGGGCTGGTGGGAGAAGAAGCGGTGCCAGTAGTACTGGCCGCGCACCGGATCCCACGACCAGTTCGACTTCTCGGTGTCGACGAAGATGATCCGGGCTTCCGGATAGCGGGTGTCGGTGTCGGACCAGACGTAGAAGTCGCCGTAGGGGCCGTCCGGGTCCGAGCGGGACGCCTGGAACCACGGATGCGCGTCCGAGGTGTGGTTCATCACCAGGTCGGCGATGATCCGGATGCCGCGGCGGTGGGCCTCGTCGACGAGAGCCACGAAATCGCCCAGGTCGCCGAACTCGGGCAGGACCTGGAAGTAGTCGGCGATGTCGTAGCCACCGTCGCGCAGCGGCGACGAGTAGATCGGCAACAGCCACAGGCAGTCGACGCCGAGCCACTCGAGGTAGTCGAGCTTGGAGATCAGTCCGCGGATGTCGCCGGTGCCGTCCCCGTTGGAGTCGGCGAAGCCGCGGATCAGCACCTCGTAGAACACCGCGCGCTTGTACCAGTGCGGGTCGCGGGGGGACGGGCCGACCGGCCCGGACGGTGCCGGCCCCGGTCCCGGCGCCGGGCGCGGGGCCTCGGCGCCGATCCGCTCGCTCAACGGCTCCGGCTCGGTGTTGACGATGACCTCCGCCTCGACGAACGCGCCTTCGGATGGCCGGCCGGGGTCGAGCGCGTCGCTCATGACCGGGTCCGCACCGTGAAGATGTGCGCGGACTCCACCGTCGGGTCGAGCCGGACGTAGTTGTGTCGGCCCCACTGGTAGGTCGCCCCGGTGATCTCGTCGGTGACCTCGATCGTGTCGTCCCAGCCGAAACCGAGCGCGGGCAGGTCGAGATGCACCGTGGTCTCGTGGGCCTGGTGCGGATCGAGGTTGACGACGACGAGCACCGTGTCGGCGGCGGCGACAGCGGCGTCGTCGGTGGCGGGCAGGCGCTTGGAATAGACCATGATCTGTTCGCTGTCGGCCTGGTGCAGGTGCAGGTTGCGCAGCCAGTGCAGGGCCGGGTGGGCCCGGCGGATCTGGTTGAGCCGGGTCAGGTACGGCGCGAGCGAGAGCCCGGCCGCCTCGGCACCCGCCCAGTCCCGCGGCCGGTACTGGTACTTCTCGGAGTCGAGGTACTCCTCGCCGCCCGGGCGGACCGCGAGGTTCTCACCGAGCTCGTACCCGGCGTAGACACCCCAGGTCGGCGACAGCGTCGCCGCGAGCGCCGCCCGCAGGCGGAACGCCGCCGGCCCGCCGTCCTGGAGGAAGCCGGGCAGGATATCCGGAGTGTTGACGAAGAAGTTCGGCCGCATGTAGTGCGCGGAGGCGACCAGTTCGGTCGCGTACTCCTCCAGTTCCCACTTCTCGTTGCGCCAGGTGAAGTAGGTGTATGACTGAGTGAAACCGACCTTGGCCAGTGTGTGCATCATCGCCGGCCGGGTGAAGGCCTCGGCGAGGAAGAGCACGTCCGGTTCGGTCGCCTTCACCTGACCGATGAGCCATTCCCAGAACTCGACCGGCTTCGTGTGGGGATTGTCGACCCGGAAGATGCGCACTCCGTGCCCGGTCCAGTACCGAACCACCCGAAGGATCTCCTGGTAGAGACCGTTCGGGTCCGCGTCGAAGTTCAGCGGGTAGATGTCCTGGTACTTCTTCGGCGGGTTCTCGGCATAGGCGATGGATCCGTCACTGCGCACGACGAACCACTCCGGATGCCGCTTGGCCCACGGATGGTCCGGCGCGCACTGCAGGGCGAGGTCGAGGGCGATCTCCATGCCGAGCGAGCGGGCCCGCGCGACGAACAGGTCGAAGTCCTCGATCGTGCCGAGGTCCGGATGCACGGCGTCGTGGCCGCCGTGCTCGCTGCCGATCGCCCACGGGGAACCCGGGTCGTCCTCACCCGGAGTGAGGGTGTTGTTCGGGCCCTTGCGGTTGACCTCGCCGATCGGATGGATCGGTGGCAGGTACACCACGTCGAAGCCCATCGCGGCGACCGCGGGCAGCCGCTCGGCGGCGGTCAGGAACGTCCCGGAGCGCGGCGGGTCCAGGGTGGCACCCTCCGAGCGCGGGAACAGTTCGTACCAGCTCCCGTAGAGCGCCCTGGGCCGGTCCACCCACACCCGGTACAGCGGGGAGCGGGTGATCAGCTCGCGCAGCGGAAACGCGTCGAGCAGGCTCACCAGGTGCGCGTCGAGCACGGCAGCGATCCGATCATGAGGATCACTGAGCGCATCGTCACGTAGCGTGGCTACCGCCCGGGCTATCTCCGCCCGCCGCCCCTCCGGTGCCCCTGGCAGCGCCCGCAGCAGCAGCCGGGCACCGTCCTCGAAGTCGACCGCGAGCTCGTCACAGCCCTGCCCCGCGCCGACCTTCAGCTCGATGCCGTGGCGCCAGGTGGCGACGGGATCCGCCCACGCCTCGACGCGGAATCCCCACAGGCCACTTCCGCCCACGGTGATTTCCGCCTCGAAGCGGTCGGTGCCCGCGCCGACCACCCGCATCGGAACGTAGGGCGTGCCCTGGCCGTCGGGCCCGGACAGCACCACGTTCGCACCGATGAGATCGTGACCCTCCCGGAAGACGGTCGCGCCCACGGTAATTCTCTCGCCCACGACCGCGCGCGCGGGCCACTGGCCGCACGACACGACCGGGGTCACGTCGGAGATGACAACCCGGCCTACTGAACGTCCGATCATCATGGCGACCTTATCCAGACGAACCACGCCTCAATGGTCCGCCCTGCACGTGGCGAATAGCGACACCTCTACGTGAACTGCCCGCGACCATCGCGTGGGTGAATGTTGGCGTCGAGGTGGGTCAGTCGGCACCGTCCGGATGGTCTGCACTGCTGCCGATGTTCCCCAGTTGCCAGGCGTACGAACGTCCGAACCGCGTCTGTTGTGCGGTTCGGCGTGGACTTTCGCGGCCAGACCGCGGCCACGCGGCGGTCCGGCCGAGCCCACCGCAGGTGCCCGGGCGTTGGGTGCACGGTGTGGATGCGTCCATCGGGTCGGCGGCCGAGTTTCCAGTCGTGTTACGGCGGCCCCGCGTGTTACGGCCACGTGACCAATCTCCTCGGGGGGTCGCCGGGAACCCTGCGCGGCGCTCGTTCGTCCCGCAGTGCACACGGAGCTTGGGGGATCTGCGCTGACGGGCACCGCATCGAGGCCACTGTCGCACGGCCGGGCACGGCCGCGGCGGTGCGCGGGCGTACCCGGGTGCGGCCGCACGGGGGCGATCGCGCCCGGCAGTACGCTGCCGGCGCCTGGTCCGAACCATGGCACCGGGTGACCACAGGGCACACACATCGCAGCCGACCGAACCTCGACGGTGGTCGGCGGACGCAGGAGGAGAGAGCACAGTGGGAGTAAGCCTCAGCAAGGGCGGCAACGTCTCGCTGACCAAGGAGGCCCCCGGTCTGACCAGCATCCTGGTGGGTCTGGGCTGGGACGTGCGCAGCACGACCGGTGCCGACTTCGACCTGGACGCCAGCGCCATCGCCTGCCGCGCCGACGGCAAGGTCGTTTCGGACGGGCACTTCATCTTCTTCAACAACCTCAAGAGCCCGGACGGCGCGATCGAGCACCAGGGCGACAACCTCACCGGCGAGGGCGAGGGCGACGACGAGGCGATCACCGTCAACCTGGGCTCGCTGCCCACCGAGATCGACAAGATCGTGTTCCCGGTGTCGATCTACGACGCCGAGTCGCGCCAGCAGAACTTCGGCCAGGTCCGCAACGCCTTCATCCGGGTCGTCAACGGGGCCGGCGGTACCGAGATCGCCCGCTACGACCTCACCGAGGACGCCTCCACCGAGACCGCGATGGTCTTCGGTGAGGTCTACCGGCACGGCAGCGACTGGAAGTTCCGCGCCGTGGGCCAGGGCTACGCCTCCGGTCTCGCCGGCATCGCCCGGGACTTCGGCGTAAACGTCTGAATCCAACGCCTGGTGTAGCCCATTTGTCAGGTCGCGCACCTCTGGTGAGCGGCTACGATGCCGTCGACCGCCGACCTGGGCCGATGGCCTCGGGATCGACGCGGTCTCCGGTGACTTCGAGCGACCCGGTGGATCCGACGGACCGCGGATCCACCCGCGCGGTGTGGCCGGGTGACCGTGGTCTGGCGATCGGTCCGGAAAGGTGTTGGTGGGCGTGCACGCCTTGAGGATCTTCGGATGGTCCTTTGCAATAACCGCGCTGGGGGTGGCCGCGGCCGGGGTGCTCGGCGGGCCCCGGGACGTGGCCATCGTGGCCATCCTCGCGATCCTGGAGATCAGCCTCTCCTTCGACAACGCGGTGATCAACGCCACGATCCTGCGCCGGATGAGCGAGTGGTGGCAGAAGATCTTCCTGACACTCGGCGTGCTCATCGCCGTGTTCGGCATGCGGCTGCTGTTCCCGATCGTGATCGTGGCACTGACCGCGCATCTGAGCCCGGTCGACGTGTTCGACCTGGCTCTCAACGACAGCGCGCAGTACGCGGAGAAGCTCGGGGACGCGCATCCGGCGATCGCCGCGTTCGGTGGGATCTTCCTGTTCATGATCTTCCTGGACTTCCTGTTCGATCCCGAGCGGGAGATCCAGTGGATCAGGAAGCTGGAGGAGCCGCTACGTCGGGCCGGCCAGCTGGACGTGATCCCGATCGTGGTCGCGCTCGTGGCACTGCTCGTCGTCGGTGAGGCCTTCTCCGGCGACCACACCCAGCAGGTGCTCACCTCGGGTGTCGCGAGTCTGGCCACCTACCTGGCGGTGCGTGGTCTCGGGGAGTTCTTCGAGGCGCAGGGGATCGGCGCCGAGGACGACGGTGCTGACGACGACAGCGCCGTGGGCGGCGCAGTGGCGGCCGGAGACACGGCCGCACCCGCCCGTTCCGGTGGGACGCCCAAGCTGGTGCTCGCCACCGGCCGGGCCGCCGCCTTCCTGTTCCTCTACCTGGAGGTCATCGACGCCTCGTTCTCCTTCGACGGGGTCGTCGGCGCGTTCGCGATCTCCCAGAACATCTTCGTCATCGCCGCCGGTCTCGGCATCGGTGCCATGTACATCCGGTCACTGACGGTGTACCTGGTCCGGCGCGGCACCCTGTCCGAGTACATCTATCTCGAGCACGGTGCGCACTACGCGATCGGCGCGCTGGCGATCATTCTGGCCGTCTCGATCGAGACCGAGGTGCCGGAGATCGTCACCGGCCTGGTCGGCGTCGCCTTCATCGGCCTGGCGCTGGTGTCCTCCATCCGACACCGCCGCAAAGAGGCCGCGGCCGGAGGTGACGACGCCGGGCAGGACGACGAACCCGACACGTCCCGCGAGCCGGCCCCGGCCCCGCTGTAACCGCACTTCCCGCACGTCACCGCGCTGCCCGCACCTCCTGTAACACCTGGGCACACAGCGTTATCGCACGGCCCGCTTGACCGCGCTGCTTCTGGGACGGCCCTGTCCGTGGGACGACGGGCAGGGTCTGGAGCAGCACGCAACGGATGTGACATCGTCGGGAGCATCCAGTGATCTGACTGACATCCGGTATCCGCGCAGGCGCCCGGCGACCGCGCAGGTACCCGGCGACCGCGAGGGAGCGGATCCATGGGCATTGACTACTCGAAGCGTCCGGCCGCGCCACCGGCCGGCTCCGGCCCGGTGTCGTTGAGCAAGGTGACGCTGACCAAATCCACCCCGACCGTCTCGCTGAGCAAGCAGGGCGGCGGCGGTCGACTGCACGTGAACCTGAACTGGAACCAGAACCCCGCGTCCGGTGCCCCCAAGGGTGGCTTCCTCAAGCGTGTCCTCGGCGCCGGCTCCGGCGGCATCGACCTCGACCTGGCCGCGCTGTTCGAGCTCTCCGACGGCCGCTCCGGCGTCGTGCAGGCGCTCGGCAACGCGTTCGGCTCGTTCGACGCGGCGCCGTTTCTCAACCTCGACGCGGACGACCGGACCGGTGCCGCGGTCGGCGGGGAGAACCTCTACGTCAACCTCAACCAGATCGCCCAGATCCGTCGGGTGCTCGTCTTCGCCTTCATCTACGAGGGTGTGGCGTCCTTCGACCAGGCCGACGCCGTGGTCACCCTGACCCCCGCGCAGGGGGCCCCGATCGAGGTACGGCTGGACGAGCAGGCGGGCGGGTCCCGGATGTGCGCGATCGCGCTGTTGACGAATACTGGCAACGACTTCAGCGTCAGCCGCGAGGTCCGGTATGTCAGCGGGCACCGTGAGCTCGACAAGGCATACGCATGGGGTCTGAACTGGACCGCCGGCAGTAAGTAGGACACGCCGGTACCTCGCGATGACCCCCCCGGTCCCGCCGCCCGGCGGCGAGGAGGATCGTTTTCCGATGTTCCAGCCACGCCGCGACCCCGCCCCACGAACCGAGCGGACGAGCTGGTTTCCCACCGCGTCGGCGCGCCACGGGTCGTCGCAGGAGCGTGACGACCCTGTCGCGTATCCGGACTCCCACGGCGCCGCCCCGCGCGACGCCGCCCCCGGCGGGACCGACCCACGCGACGCCGGGTCGGAGGGGACCGACCCACGCGAGCTGCGTGACGTACGTGACGCCGACCCGCGTGCCGGGGAGATGGCGGGTCCCGGCGCGTCCGTGGACCCGCTCGACGTCCGTCCACGGCACGCGGATCCGCGGATGTCCGCGGGCTTCGCGTCCGGTCCCTACCGGCCGGCACCGGCTGAGCCCGACCCGCTCGGGCCGGGCTCAGCCGGCCTGGGACACCCCGGGGACCTGGCACCCGCGTCGGCTTCCGCCGCGGGTGCGCCGTCGCCGGCGGACCCGGCGGGGGGCGGGCGCTACCCGGAGGTCTCGCCGCCGACCGGACCGTCGGGTTATCCGAGCGCGGCCGAGCATCCGGACCGGGGGCGCTCCGTGGACCCGCTTGGCCACGCCGGCCCGACCCCGCCCGGGGCGCACCGACCCTGGGGCCCGTCCGGGCAGCCGGCCAGCCTCAGCAGCTTCTTCGGCCGCCTGGCCGACCGACGTCCCGGCAAGGACGAGGAGCCCGAGGGGGAGCGGGCCGACGACGCCGGCGCGCCCGTCCGGCCCACGCCGGTCGATGACTCCGCCGCCGCGGGCCCGCCGGACTGGGACGCACCCTCGGTGCCGGTGGGTATCCGCGGTTTCCCCGCGGGGCCGACCGGGACCGCCGGGCCGGTGGACGGCGCGGGGTCAGGGGGGTACCGCCGGTACTCCGACGACGGCGGCGCCTTCGGTGGTCGTGCCCCGTACGACGACCACGACGGCGAGCCGACCGAGACCGGTGGGTACGCCGGCGAGTACCCCGGTTCCGAGCGCTATCTCGACTACACGCACCCCCCGAAGCCGTCCGGATACCCGGAGCCCACCGGATACCCGCAGTCGCCTGCCTACCCCGAGTCGGACGGCTACCCCGAGGTGGCTGGCTACCCCGGGTCGGACGCCTATCCCGGGTCGGACAGCTATCCCGAGCCGGACGTCTACCCCAGGTCGGACGTCTACCCCAGGTCGGACGTCTACCCCAGGTCGGACGGCTACCAGAGCCGCGCCGACCACGCGGACGCGCCCAGCTACCGGGGTCCATCCGACGAGCGGGACCACGGCGCCGACCCGGCATACGGCTCCGACCCGACATACAGCCCTGACCACAAATACGGATCTGACCCGACATACGACACCGGTCAGGACCACGACGCCTCCCCGGCATACACCGCTGAGCCGGACCGCGGTGGCGGTGCGGAGTTCGATCACCGCGGCGGTCCCGATCGTGACCGGGGCGCCCGCGTGGATGACCAGCGGGCCGTCGGGGAGGGGCCGGGTGGGGCCGAGGTGGGCGCCCCCAGCGGGATAGAAGAGCCGCCCGGATCGGGCTACGCCGGGCGTGGGATGGGTGAGGGTTCCCCGGCCGGCGACCGGGACGGGCTGGTCGTCGTCGAGACGCTCGACGCGGCGGCGTCGCGGCCGGACCCGGTCGAGGACGCGCCGGGGACCACCGCGCCGACCGCTGACCACGGCGACGGCGACGGCGAACCGGATGTACCGACCGCGATCCTGCCGACGGTCGATCTGCTGGCGGGGTCGGTGGGCGCGGTCCAGGCCGTGGCGCTGGAGCGGCTGGCCGGTCGGGTCGACGAACTGGCCCGGCTGCGCCGCCACGACGCCGAACTGGTCGACCGGCTGCACTCGGAGAACAGCCGGCTGCGCTCCGGTGAGCTGACCGAGGCGATGGCGCCGCTGCTGCGTGGGCTGATCAGGCTGCACGATCAGATGGGTAGCCTGGGAGCGGACGATCCACAGAGCGTCGCGGGCATCCTGCGCAAGCAGTTGCTCCAGGTGCTCGACTTCGCGGTGGACGTGCGTCCCTACACCGCCGTTCCCGGCGGAACCTTCGATCCGGCCCGGCATCTGGGCGTGCGCCGCGTGCCCACGGACGATCCCGGGCGTGACGGCACGATCGCGCGCACCGTGCGCCCTGGCTTCGTCCGCGGCGAGACGACCGTCGTGCGACCCGCGGAGACCGAGGTCTACCGCGCGCTGACGGCTCGCCCGCTCGCCTGCCCGGGCTGACAGAGCCCCGCCCCTGCGCGGGCGTGAGATGTTGACCTTGTGTGAAAGGGAGAGTCCAAACGGTGGCGGGTACCAAGGTGTTCGGGATTGACCTGGGCACGACCTACTCCTGCATCGCCCAGGTCGACGAGTACGGTCGGCCGGACGTGATCCGCAACATCGAGTCGCAGCCGACCACACCGTCGGTCGTGCTCTTCGACGAGGGCACCGAGGGTGAGACGTCCTTCGTGGTCGGGACCCAGGCGAAACGCCAGGCCCGGATCCGCCCGGACGACGTCGCCCGGCTGGTCAAACGGCATATGGGCACGTCCGACTGGCGGTTCGTCGCCCACGACGTCGAGTACAGCGCCGCGGCCGTGTCGAGCCTGGTGCTCAAGGCGCTGGTGGCCGACGCGGAGCGGGCGGCCGGGGTGCCGGTGACCGATGTCGTCATCACGGTGCCGGCGTACTTCGGCGACGAGGAGCGCAAGGCGACCAAGCTCGCCGGTGAACTCGCCGGGCTCAACGTCGTCGACATCATCAACGAGCCGACCGCGGCCGCGTTCGCCTACGGCTTCGGCCAGGAGGGCGCCCAGGAGTCGACCGTGCTGGTCTACGACCTCGGTGGCGGCACGTTCGACACGACCGTCATCCGGCTCAGCGAGGGTGCGATCACGGTGGTGGCCACCGACGGCGACCACGAGCTCGGCGGTGCGGACTGGGACAACGAGCTCGTCCGCTACCTGGCGCAGAAGTTCACCGAGGCGGAGCCGACGGCGGGTGACCCGCTCGACGACGTCTACGACGAGCAGGAGCTGCTGTCGGCGGCCGAGGACGCCAAGCTCGCCCTGTCCGGACGCGACAGTGTGGACGTCCTCGTCGTGCACAAGGGGCGCCGGGTCAGTGTGCCGGTGACCCGGGCGACCTTCGAGGAGATCACCGGGCCGTTGCTGCGTCGCACCCTGGAACTGACCGGGTCGGTGCTGGCCCGGGCGCGGGAGAAGGGCGTCGAGCAGATCGACCTGTGTCTGCTGGTCGGGGGGATGAGCAAGACCCCGATGGTCGGACGTGGCCTGCAGGAGTCCTTCGGGCTCACCTCGCGGCTGGTCGACCCGGACCTGGCCGTGGCCAAGGGCGCCGCGGTCTACGGGCAGAAGAAGGCACTGGAACTGGCCGTCCACTCGGACCTGGTGGCCAGTGGCGCGCTGCGCCCGGATCAGGACCTGGCCGCGGCCCAGGACGCCGACGTCGAGCGGGCCGCCGCGGCCAGCGCCGACGAGGCGGGGCTGGCGACCGCGTCCGTCGTGGATCTCGTCCGCACCAAGGTGACGAACGTCACATCGAGGGGATTCGGGATCTTCGCCGAGGACCGCGGAGTTCCCGTCGCGGCGTTTCTGGCGCATCAGAACGACCCGCTGCCGATCTCGGTGGTCCGCACGTTCTACACGGTCACCGACGACCAGGCCGAGGTCGATATCCGGGTCTTCGAGCAGGGCACCACCACGGAATCCAAGGAGATCGAGGACAACAAGGTGATCGTGGCCGGCGCGATCACCGGAATTCCCCCCGGTCACCAGCGTGGGACACCCGTGGAGGTCACCTTCGCGATGGCGGGGGACCAGACCATCCGGGTTACCGCATCGCACGAGGGTGCCGCCACTCCACTGGTGCTGCAGGTCGAGGCGGGCGTCGGCTCGGACCAGATGCGGGCCGCGGAATCGGCCAAGGTAAGTCTGCTCAAGCGCCGGGACTGAACCGGACAGGCCGACTACCTGCACTTCTTAACAGTATTAACGAACTAACAAAACGCTAACAGTTACGAATTTGTAGTAATCCACTTTCACCCGCGCTTACGGGCGTCGCTGGAGAAGTCAGTAAGGTTCTGGCCCGGGCACCAGGTTGGGTTCGGGAACGAGTGCGACGGCCATGCCGATGCCACTCGATCCCGAACCTGACCGCGATGTCCGCGACGTCCAGGCACCTGGCCCGGCGTCGCTCACTACTCTCGGATGTGGGCCTGCGGGTGTGGAACGGTTGAGCTGCCGTTCCGCGTACCGCGTTCGGCGCCCGGGGGGCCGGGCGGGTCACCGACCGGTCCGACGGGCAGGTGGGACGAAGGTGGATCGTTGAGCGCGGCGTTCGATGGCAGCGGGTACCGCCAGCGCGTGCTGGCGCCGTTGCGGGCGAGCTCCTCGGTGGAGACCGCTGATCCCTTCCTGATCGTCGGCCTCGACCCCACGGTCAGCCACAGCGACTTCGAGGTCGGCACGCAACTGGTCCGGGTACTCGCCTTTCTGCAGCGCGAGCGCAACTCGGCCAAGTACGCGACGCTGGCCACGGAACTCGTGCGACGGCGGGCCGAGTGGGAGGAGCCGCTGCGCGAGGCCTACTCGCGTGAACAGGTACGGGCCCGGGTGCTGGCCGCCCGGCGCAGCGGTGACGTCGAGCGGCTGGCGAAGGTGGACGGCTACCTGGCCACCGTGCGGGAACGCTTCGGTGGCATCCCGGCCTCCCGGGTCGAGGGCCTGCGCCGGCTCGCCGCGGCGGCCGGTGTGCCCGCCGCGGAGTTCGACGCCCGGCTCGGGCGCGAACAGCTCATCGTCGACGGGGCCGGCGGCGGCATCGAGCCGCTGCCACGCGAGGTGCGCAGCCAGATCGCCCAGCGCCTCGGCGAACTGCGCAGCCTGCGCGGCGGCGACCGGGTCTCCAGCGCCTCCCTGTGGGCGTTCCTCGGCCTGACCCCGGATGCCTCACCCGAACGGCTGCGCGCCGCGCACGCCGCGGCCACGGCCGCCAACAATCGCCGCCCGCACGACCGGGAGAAGACGGTCGCCGCCGACCTGCTCGCCCTGGCCTGGGCCCGGCTGATCGAGGGCGACCCCGCCGCCTACACCGTGGGCCTGCTGGCCGACGCCGCCGACGAACTGCGCCCCGCCGTCGAGGAGCACGTCGTGCTCGACGGCGAGCTCACCGCCGTCGCCTTCGAGGGACTGGTCCGGGCGGCGCTGGCCACCGGCCGCGGCCTGACCGCGGCCCAGGCCAAGTCGGTCGTCCTCGGGGTCACCCGGGAACTCGGCGCCGCGGTGAACGTCGGCGGGGTCGTCGACTACGTCGTCTGCCCCGGCTGCGGTCGTCCCGAGGCCGCCGGCACGGCCCAGCACTGCCGCTACTGCGACACCGACCTTTACACCACCTGCCCGTCGTGCGGCACCTTCACCGAGGCCGCCGCCGTGGTCTGCCGGCACTGCGGGCACAGCCTGCGCCAGGCCAAGGAGGCCGCCGAGGCGCTGGCCGCGGTACGCCGGGCCCTCGAGGGCGGCCAACCGCGAACCGCTGGTGAGCTGCTCGCCGCCGCGCGTCCGGTGCTGGTCGCCGTCGGCGGCCCGGTCGCCGGCGCCGCGGAGGAACTCGGCGCCCGGCTGTCCGCCGCCCTCGGCGCCGCCGACGCCGGCTGGCGTGCCCTGGTCGAGGCCCGCGCCGCCAGCCGCGCCGACGCGGCCCTCGCCGACGCCCGCTGGCTTGCCGCCCAGGCCGCCGACGTGCCCGGCCCCGACGGCCGCACCCCCGGCGAGGTCCTCGGCGAACTCGTCGCCGCCGCCGCCGTCATCGGCCGCCGGGTCGAGGCCGCCCGTGGCCTGCCCCCCCAGGACCAGGAGGCGGCCCTGGTCGCCGTGCTCGCCAGCGCCGCCGACAACCGGGAGGCCTTGGCGGCCCTGGCCGCGCTGCCCCTGCCACCACCGAGCGACCTCACCGCCACCCCCGGCCCGGACGGCTCGGTGCAGCTGCGCTGGCGGCCGTCGCCGTCGGTGTGCACACCGGTGTCCTACCGGGTCGAGCGGCTGCTGCTCGTCGACGGCGGTGGCGCGGCGCTGGCCCGGCGCGGCCTCGGTGCCACCCGCGCCAGCGAACTGTCGGACGCGGGCGCGCCGGCCTGGACACCGGTGCGCTACGAGGTGACCGCCGTGTGCGGCGAACGCCGCTCCGAGCCGGTCGTCACCGCCCCCGTCGTGTGCACCCGGGACGTCCGCGAACTGCGCGCCGAACGCACCGCCACCGGCGTCCGGCTGCAATGGCGTCTGGACGGTGGAACTCCGCCCGTCACCATCGAACGGACCGTGCGCACCGCCTCCCTCGCCAGCCGCCCGCCCGCCACGGCGGGTACACAGGCGGGTTCCCCGGAGTCGGTGAACCCGCCGGTGCCGGCCCCCGCCGGAGCCGCTGTGGGCGCTGACCACGAGGCGCCGCGGCAGGCCAGGATCGCCGGGAACGGCTTCCACGACCTGGACGTGGTCGCCGGGGTCACCTACCGCTACCGCGTGTTCGTGGAGTATCCCGACGCCTCCGGCGCGCCCGCGCACACCGAGGGCATCCAGGCGGAGATCGAGGTGACCGCCCGTCCGCGGCCCGTGCAGGACCTGCGCGCCGTCACCGCTGGCGGGCGTACCACCCTGCGCTGGACGCCACCGTCTGGCCTGGAGGTTCGGATCTACGCGGCGTCCGTCCCGTCCGTCCCGTCCGTCCCGTCCGTCCCGTCCGTCCCGTCCGTCCCGTCCGTCCCGCCCGGCCCGGGCGGCCCGGGCGGCCTGACCGTCCCCGGATCGGGTCCGCTGCCCCTGGGTGGACTCGGAGCCGAGGGCGACGAGGTACCGCTCGGGGCGATCACCGGCCCGGTGCGTCTGGTAGCCGCGAGCCGTGGCGGGCAGGCTGTCGAGTCGGCGCCGGTCGGCGAGGTCGTCTACACCCCGGTGACGGTGCACGGCGACGTCGTGGTCGTCGGCCGGGCGCTGCGCCACGTCGTCATCGAACCGGTGCGCGACCTGCGGGCCAACGACCGCGGGGACGCGATCGTGCTGTCGTTCCAGATGCCACCCGGGGTGACCGAGGCCAGGGTGCTGTGGCGGCGCGACCGTGCGCCGAGCGGCCCCGACGATCCGCTCGCCGCCAGCGCCCGGGTCACCAACACCAGCCTGGAGATCAAGGGCGGCTGGCGTCTGGCCGCCCCCGCCGACGGCTGGGCTTACCACGTGGCCGCCTACCCGATGTACCGGGCCGGCGGGATCGTCCGGGTCGCCGGCACCGGCGTCTGCGTCCTGGCCCGAGCCGCCACCCGCGTCGACCCGCCGCCGATGGCGGCGCCCGCCGGGTCGGCTCCTGCGACCACCGGTGGGCATCCGCTCGACCCCGACCCGATCACCGCGCCGCATCCCCTGGGTGGCGTCCACTCGATGAGCGGGCCGGCCGCCGCGGGCCGGTTGCAACCGGTCGGCGGGGTTCGACCCGTCGGTCACAGCGCCCTGCCGACCGCGCCGACCCATCGACCGCGGACCATGTCGGGACCGCGTCCCGGTCACGCGGCGCCGACCGCGGCGGGTGGCGGCGGCGCCGGATCCGGTAGTACCGGGTCCGGGGGCGCCGGGTCCGGGGGACCGCTGCCACGGCGTCGGCCCAGCCCGTTCGCACCCCTGGACGCGGTCACCGGGCCACTGCCCGTGCGGGACGAGCCCGCCGCGCCGGCCGGCCCGATCGCCCCCCTCGCCCCGCCCGCCCCTGCGGCCTCGCCGGCCCCGCTCGGTTCGCCCGCGAACCTGGCCGGTCCGGCCAGCGAACCGACGCCCGTCATCCCAGCCGGCCCGGCCAGCACCGGGCCGACCGCGGCCGTCCCCTTCACCCCCTTCGCACCCGCCGGTTCACCGGTGGCCGCACCCGCCGCCGAGGCGGGGGCTGCGACGACCGGCACGGGTCCGACGACCGCCACGGGTCCGACGACCGGCATGGGGCCGTCCGAGGAGCTCGCCATCGCGGCGGGCGGGCCGACGATGCCCGCCACCGGGCCGCTTCCCGCCGGCCCGGCCGGTGACGGTGACGGGGATCAGCCGCAGGCCGCGCAGGAGATCGGACTTGCCCGGGCGTTCGGTGCCGGGGCCGCGTTCACCGCGGCGGCGCGACCGGGAACCGGGGGAGCGGGGGAGGGCACGCCGGCCGGGACGGCACTGCCCATGGTCACCTACTCGGTGAGTCGGTCGGGCTGGCGGCGCCGGACGATGCGCGTGCAGGTCCACACCTCCGGACCGGTCGGTGAGCTGATCCTGTACGCCCGGCCGGGCACCGCCCCGCCGCGGGCCGCCGCCGAGGCCCACGAGTTGTCCCGGCTCGCCGCGGTGGACCAGTCCGTCACCCGGACCATCGACGTCACGCTGGACGGCGCCCAACTGCCGTGGGGTGTGCGGCTGCTGCCGGCGCTGCACCCGAGTGGCTGGACAGTGGCGCATCCCGCCGATGAGGACCTGATCGTCCGCTGAGCCCGCTGGGCCTGTTGGGTTCCGCACGGATCGCCGGGGCCGCCGGGCCGGCGCGGCCGCCCGGTCAGGCGGACGTTGGGGCCAGGACGAAGGGCCCGCGTTCGGGCGGAGATCACACTGGAATCACATGACCGGGCGTACGGAGTGCATATATCGGCCTTGTGTTGTCTTGGTGTAGTTTATATGTGGAGATGTCGTGCCAGATCGGCAATGATGGTGCTACCACGGAAAGTATTCGCCCAAGCGACGTTCCTCGACGCCTGCGGTGCGTTTACGATTGGTCCCATCACGTGCAGTTCCAGTACCGATCTGGTGGGTATCTGACATCGGATCGGGGCACCTGTCGGTTCGTCCTGATCGCGTGGCAAGGGTCAGCCGGCATCACGAACGGGCTGCTTCGTGCAGCCCGCTTGGCAGCACAACGCTGTGCCGTCGAACCCGTAGGGAACGCTGAGCGGTCGCATGCCGCGGCCAGCGCGGAGGGGACGTTCCAGCGGCGGTCGTGATGCGGCCCGGCTCGGTGGTCGATCGGTGGCGTGTCCGACAGGTGTGTCGACTCTCGCCCTCACCGAAAGGCAGCGCGCGAGCATGGCCTCGACCCCTCGTCGCCGACCTACCCCTCTGGTCGGCCGCCCGGTCTCTCCCTTGTCCCGTGGTGGGCCGGGCCGTTCCCGTGCCGCCCACCGTCGATCCCGACCATCCCGTCGACCCATCCTTGCCGGCACCCGTCTCGGCCTCGCCACGGTCTTCATCGTGGGGTTGCTCCAGGCGACGATCTCCCCCGCGACCGCGGCCCCGGCCACCCCGACCGCGGCCTCGACCCCGGGTGGCGACACCGCCGCCTCGGCGAGCGCCTCGGCCACACCGGTCCCCGGTGTTCCGCTCACGACGATGACCGCGAGCACCACCAGCCGGATCGCGCTGGTGCTGTTCGACGAGGACATCGTGCTCGTCGGCGGTCGTGGGTTCGCGCCCGGCGGCGACGTCTCCGTCGCCGCCCTGACGACCAAGCTCGGCGGCAGCGCGTTGATCCGCTCCGACGCCGACGGCCGGTTCATCCTCGGCTTCCGCGTCCCGCCCGACTTCAAGGGCGCGGTCAACGTCAAGGCGACCCAGGGCGGCACCGCCGCCGACGGCTCCCTGGACGTCGTCGGTCCCGAGGCCGCCGCCGCGGAGTTCAAGGCCGCGCCACCGCTGCCGAACCTTCCCGTCGGTTCCAGCGACACCTCCTCCGGTACGACCGGGTCCGCCACCGCGGCCCCGACGGCGACGGCCACCCCAGCCACCTCCGACGCGAGCACGGCGGACGTCCCGCGCCCGACCGCCGCGACTCCCTCGGTCACGCTGAAGCCGACGCCCTCGGCCCGCCCGACGACCGGCCCGACCACCCCGACGACCGGGCCCCCGACCGTCTCGCCCGCGACTCCGGCGGCGACCACGCCCGCGACCGCCCCGGCGGCGGTCGCCACCACGGCGGCCGCGGGCGGTACCTCGTCCGGTGCGGTCGCGGGCAGCGGCGCGGGAGACACCCGCGGCGCCCAGTCCGGTTTGCCCTGGATGTCCGGCTACCAGTCGCACCAGTTGGCCTCGCTCACCCAGTTCGGCAACTGGCGGGGCCGGGCCAACGACCTGGTGCACGTCTACACCACCCGCACCGCCGGGTGGAGCGGCCTGGTCGACCCGACCTCGCTGATGGACCAGTTCAAGTCCTTCCCGGGCAAACTGCTCATCAGCGAGCCGACCTACCCCCAGGGGCAGGGCAGCAACGGCGAGTGCGCCAAGGGCGCCTATGACGAGCAGTGGAAGAAGCTCGGGACCTCTCTCGTCGCCCACAACCGAGCCGACTCGATCGTCCGGATCGGCTGGGAGTTCAACGGGACCTTCATGTACTGGCACAGCGACTCGGACGCGTCAGCGTTCAAGACCTGCTTCCAGAAGATCTCCAGCGCGATCCGCTCCACCGACCCGCAGGTCAAGATCGACTGGACGTTCAACGCGCACGCCTCGCCGGTGCCCAGCGGTAACAGCCCGTGGAGCGCCTACCCCGGCGACCAGTACGTCGACTACGTCGGGATCGACTCCTACGACCACTTCCCGCCGTCCAAGGACGACGCGACCTGGAACAAGCAGTGCGAGGACGTCAACGGCCTGTGCTATGTGATCCGGTTCGCCCAGCAGCACGGGAAGAAGGTCGGCGTCGGCGAGTGGGGCGTGGCGTCCTGCTCCGGTGACGGCGGCGGGGATAACCCGTTCTACATCAAGAAGATGTACGACACGTTCAAGTCGGCCGGGACGACGATGGGCTACGACGCCTACTTCGCCGACGCGGCCCCGGGCAACGTCTGCTCGACAATCATGAACGGGGGTCAGAACCCCAAGTCCGCCGCCGAGTACAAGACGCTGTTCGGTGGCGGCTCGGGCTGATCCCGGCAGCTGATCCCGGCCGCCGGTCCCGCGCCCCGCGCGGGCGAAGCGCGGCCGGTCACCCAGGGGCCACGCCTCCCGATGTGGGCGGCGTGGCCCCTGCTGTCCTTCTCCGCGCCAGGCCCCGGGTGGACGTGATGATGACCGTCAAGTGACAGAAGAGTGTCATCCGGTTGAGGGTCGTCATGGTCTGTCGCTGGGCCTACCCGGACGGGTAGCGTCACCCCAAACGCGACGTTTCACGATCTTGTCGTTTTCGGGGCGGGGTCCGGGGATGGGACACCGGGTGCCGCGCGGGCGACAGTCAGGACGAAGGTCAGGACGAGGGTCGGGCGACGTCGCCGCGGGAGACGAGGAGATCGCCGCGTGCGCCACTTCGCCTTCCTCGACCCCTCGGTGGTCGAGGCTTTGTTCTATCGGCCGCCGGAGGAGATCCCCGCCGACGGCGACCGCCGGCTGCTCGCCACGGCGCTCGGCGCCACCCTCTACGCGCCCGGCACCCGGTTCCAGCTGGCCCACGACGTGCGGCGCCAGACCGCCGCCGGGGTGACGTCCATGGTGCTGTGCCTGGAGGACGCGATCGCCGACACCGAGGTCGCCGCCGCCGAGACGAACGTCGTCGCGGCGCTGCTCGACCTCGCCGACGATCCGCCGCGCTCCGGCGCCGGCATGCCGCTGCTGTTCGTCCGGGTCCGTGCCGTGAGCCAGATCCCCGACCTGATCGGGCGGCTCGGGGCGGCCGGGGCGGCCTGCCTGGCCGGGTTCGTCCTGCCGAAGTTCTCCGAGGAGGGCGGCGAGGTGGCGCTCGAGGCGGTGCTGCGAGCCGCCGACACGATCGGCCGGCCGTTGTGGGCGATGCCGGTGCTGGAAAGCCCACCGGTGATCAACCGGGAGACCCGGGTCGAGGCGCTTGGCGCCGTGCGCCGGCTGGTGGACAAACACGCCGACCACGTGCTGGCGATCCGCCTGGGCGCCACCGACCTGTGCGGCCTGTTCGGCCTGCGCCGCGACCGCGACCTCACGATCTACGACATCGCCGTGGTCCGCGACTGCATCGCCGACATCGTGAACATCTGCGCCCGCGGCGGTGACCACATCGTGACCGGTCCGGTGTGGGAGTACTTCGCCGCCGCCGAGCGGCTGTTCGTCAGCTCCCTGCGGGTCACCCCGTTCGAACAGGTCGAGGGCGTCGACGGCGAGCAGGCCGTGCGGATGCGCAGCGCTCTGGTCTCCTCCGACCTGGACCGGCTCATCCGCGAGGTCGTCCTCGACCGGGCCAACGGCCTGTGCGGCAAGACGGTCATCCATCCCAGCCACATCCCCGCCGTGCACGCCCTGCAGGTGGTCAGCCAGGAGGAGTACGCCGACGCCGAGACCATCCTCACCGGCAACGCCCAGACCGGGAACGCTGGTGGGGTGCGCCGCTCCGCCTACGCCAACAAGATGAACGAACTCGGCCCGCACCGGGCCTGGGCCGAGGCCGTCCTGCGCCGGGCCCGTGCGTTCGGGGTGCTGCGGGAGGGCGACACCTTCGTCGAGGTCCTCGCCGCGACCGCCGCGGCCGTCGGCTCTGTTGGCTCTGACCGCCCCGAGCCCGCCGCCGTCCACGTCGCCGCCGAGACCGCTGGAGTGCTCTGATGACCACCACCGCGGGTCCGGCGACGGACGCGGGCTGGCTGTGGTCGGAACTCGGCCTGGTCGCCGAGGTGACCACCGACATCGACGGCGGCGGTCTGGACGCCCTCGTCGGCCTCGCCCTTCGGCGCAACCCCCGCCGGGCGCACCTGCTGGTCAGCCGGGTGCTCGGCAAACACCTGCCGGTCGACCCGGCCACGGCCCTGGCCGCCGGGGCCCGCCTCGCCGCCCAGGTCCGACGCCTGCCCGGTCTCACCGCCCTCGGCCCGGCTGCTGCCGGCCAGGGTGCCGTCGAGGACGGGCCGCTGGTCATCGGCTACTGCGAGACGGCGACGGCGCTCGGCCACGCGGTCGCCGACGGCCTGCCGGGCAGCCATTACCTGCACACCACCCGCCGGGACACCCCGGGTGTGCCGCCGGTGCTGGAGTTCACCGAGTCGCACTCCCACGCCTCGTTCCACTGGCTGGTCCCACGGGACCCGGCGATCCTGCACGACACCCGTCCGATCGTGCTCGTGGACGACGAACTGTCCACCGGACGGACCGCGCTCGGCACGATCCGCAGCCTGCACGCCCACGCGCCCCGCGGCCACTACGTGGTGGCGGCGCTGGTCGACGCCCGTCCGGCGCTCGCGCAGGTGGCGTTCGCGGAGCTCGCCGCCGAACTCGCGGTCCGCATCGACGTCGTCTCCCTGATCGCCGCCACCGTCGCCGTGCCACCGGACATCGCCGAGCGGGCCGCCCGCATCCGCGCCCGCTTCGCCCCGCTCCCTCCCGACGCCGACCCCGACGCCGGCTCCAGCCCCGGCTCTGGCCGCGAGTCCGAGTCCGGGCTCGCTCTCGGTTCCTCCTCGCCGGTGCGCCGGCTGAGCGCGTCGTGGCCGGCGGATCTGCCCGATGGCGGGCGGTTCGGCTGGTCGTCGCGTGACGGGCGCCGGCTCGACGCGCTGCTCGACCCCCTCGCCGCGACCGTGCGGGCCGCCCTGATCGTGCCGTCCGGGCGCACGCTGGTGCTCGGCACGGAGGAGTTCATGTACGTGCCGATGCGCATCGCGCGGGCGCTCGCACGCGGCGGTGCGGGGGACGTCCGCTACCAGTCGACGACGCGCTCCCCGGTGCATCCCCTGGACGCCGACGGCTGCGCCATCCGCAGCGCGCTCACCTTCCCCGCACCGGACGACCCGCGCCGGGTCAGCCACGTCTACAACGTGCGTCCCGGCCGCTATGACGACATCGTCGTGATCGTCGACGCGGGTGTGGACGCCAGCGCCCCGATCCCGGTCGCCGACCCGTCCGGGCTCGTCGCCC
>NZ_CADCWS010000016.1 GCF_902806475.1 Candidatus Frankia nodulisporulans | reverse complement strand
CGCACGGCGAGACAGCGAGGACTGCCCCGCTGAGGTACGCGCCGCGCTTCAGTGGGTGAAGACCCACACCAGGCCGATGACCGCTCTGGGCGACGCCGGCCTGATTCGCGACGTCCTGGACGGCATTTCCGTGCGCCTGGACGGAAAGCCACGGTCGCCCGTGGTCGTGTCGCGGTGGCGGAAGATCTTCGGGAATGCGATCGAATATGCGATCGAACGCCGCTTGCTGGCGGAAAACCCGATTCCCGCCGTCCAGCGGAAGGTGAAGGCGACGCGGGTGGTGCAGGCGATCGACCGCCGGTCGGTGGTCAACCCGGTGCAGGCCCGGACGCTGCTGAAGGCTGTGGCGGAACAGGAACCGTCCGGGCCCCGGCTCGTGGCCTACTTCGGGTGCCTCTACTTCGCCGGTCTTCGACCCGAGGAAGCCGCCGCGCTCAGCAAGAGCAACCTCTCGCTGCCCGCCACCGGCTGGGGAGAGCTCCACCTCGAGCGTGCCCGGCCCTACGCGGGCAGCGACTGGACCGACACCGGGGAGGACCGGGACGAACGGCAGCTCAAGCAGCGTGCCGTGGGTGAAGTGCGGACGGTGCCCTGTCCGCCGGAGCTCACGAAGCTTCTCCAGGCGCACCTGGCGGGGTTCGACACCACGCCCGATGGACGCCTATTCACGGGAGTGCGTAACGCGGGGAGCCTGCCCCGATACACCGCGCGGCGCACGTGGGCCCGCGCACGAGCGATGGTCTTCACGGACGTGGTCGTTGCGTCGCCGCTGGCGGCAACGCCGTACGACCTTCGCCACGCGGCGGTGTCCACCTGGTTGAACGCCGGGATACCGGCAACTGAGGTAGCCGAGTGGGCGGGTCACTCCGTGGACATCCTGCTGAGGATCTACGCGAAGTGCCTCGACGGGGGAGGGGCTGTGATGCGGGCCCGCGTCGACGACGCTCTCGGACTGGGCCGGCCTGCCGCCGGATAGCTTGGGCGCCCATTTGGCAGAGACAGCCGTGGCGCCCCGGTGTCAGCCGTACACGACCGGACTCCGGAGGGAGGGAAGAGGAATGAATTCGTCCTGGTCACAGACCATTTTGGCTGGTCCCACGAACGTGCCCCCGGCAGGATTCGAACCTGCGCCCCCGCCTCCGGAGGGCGGTGCTCTATCCCCTGAGCTACGGGGGCTCGGGGCTGACGGGGGTAACGCTACCAGGTGGGAACCTCGGATCGTGCGCCCGGGTGGTCGTAAGCTGCCGAGTGTGTACGCCGCCGCCCCCAGGGTCCTTGTTGTCGATGACGACGCGGTGATCCGTCAGCTTGTGGTCGTCAACCTCGAGCTGGAAGGTTTCGAGGTCCATACGGCCGTCGACGGTGTCGACGCGTTGCAGATGGTGCGCGAGGTGGCCCCACATGTGATCACTTTGGACATCATGATGCCCCGGATGGACGGCTGGGATGTGGCCGCCGCCCTGCGGGAGGACCCGGCCACGGCCGGGATCAAGCTGATCATGCTGACGGCGCGGGCGCAGGAGGCCGACGTCAGGCGTGGGTCGAGGCTCGGGGTCGACTACTACCTGACCAAGCCGTTCGACCCGGATGAGCTGATCACCGTCGTGCAGAAGCTCGCGGAGGGCCAGCCGGTCTGACCAGCATGGGTTCCTGACCCGGGTGGGCGGAGTCGGCGCCGGGTGGGTCGAGGGTGACCGTGGACGTCGCGGCGGTCGTCTTGTCGGGGCGCGCCGATAGCATCGCGACATGAGCCCCGCCGATCTCGCCGATGCCATTGTGGCGGCCGTTGGCCGCGCGGTCGCCGACGGTGACCTGGACGTGCCGGTGCCGACCACTGTCACGGTGGAGCGACCGAAGAACCCCGAGCACGGGGATTACGCCTCCCCGGTGGCCCTGCAGCTGGCGAAGGCCGCGCGACGGCCCCCGCGGGCGGTCGCCGAGCTGCTGGCGGCCCGACTGACAGCGGCGGAGGGCATCGCGCGCGTCGACATCGCCGGCCCGGGGTTCCTGAACATCACGCTGGTCGGGGCGGCGCTGGGCGAGGTGGCTCGCCGGGTGGTGCGGGCGGGCGCGTCGTACGGGCATGCGGAGAAGCCGCGTGACGTGCGGATCAACCTGGAGTTCGTCAGCGCGAACCCGACCGGGCCGGTCACGCTCGCCTCGGCTCGCTGGGCGGCGGTGGGCGACGCGCTGGTGCGCATCCTGACCGCGGCCGGGTATTCGGTCGGTGGGGAGTACTACGTCAACGATGCCGGCGTGCAGATCAGCCGGTTCGGCGCGTCGGTGCTGGCGGCGGCCGCGGGGCGGGAGATCCCGGCTGAGGGCTACCACGGGGCGTATGTGGCCGAGATCGCGACGACGGTTCTCGCCGAGCGGCCCGACCTGCTCGAACTGCCGGGCGACGAGGCGCTGGCCGTCGCGGCCCAGCGCGGGCTCACGCTGATGCTGGGCGAGATCCGGTCGACGCTGGAGAGCTTCGGCGTCCACTTCGACACGTGGGCGTCCGAGAAGGCCTTGCATGACGCGGGTGGTCTGGAGCGGGCCGTCGAGGATCTGCGGGCGCAGGGCCACGTCTTCGACGCGGACGGCGCCGTCTGGCTGCGCACGACCGACTTCGGTGACGACAAGGACCGGGTCCTGATCAAGAGCGACGGTCAGGGGACGTACTTCTGCGCCGACGCCGCCTACTACCGCGACAAGCGGGGGCGCGGCTTCGACAGGGTGATCTACCTGCTGGGGGCCGACCACCACGGCTACATCGGCCGGCTGCGGGCGATCAGCGCCTGCTTCGGGGACGATCCGGACGTCAACCTCGAGGTCATCATCGGCCAGATGGTCACGCTGACCCGTGGCGGCGAGCCGGTGAAGATGTCCAAGCGTGCCGGCACCTTCCTCACCCTGCACGACCTGGTGGACGCGGTCGGGGTCGACGCCGCCCGCTACTCGCTGGTACGTCAGTCGCACGACTCGTCCCTCGAACTCAACCTCGATCTGATCGCCCGGCAGACCAGCGAGAACCCGGTGTTCTACGTGCAGTACGCGCATGCCCGGATCAGCTCGCTGCTGCGTGGCGCCGAGGCGCTGGGTCTCACGCTGTCCCCGGAGGGGGCGGACGTGGCGCTGCTGACCCATCCGCGCGAGGGGGACCTGCTGCGGGCGCTGGGCGAGTTCCCGCGGGTCATCGAGTCGGCGGCGAGCCTGCGCGGGCCCCACCGGGTCGCGCGCTACCTCGAGGAACTCGCCGGGGTCTACCACCGGTTCTACGACGTCTGCCGGGTACTCCCTCAGGGGGACGAGCCGGCCGGCCCGTTGACCGACGCCCGGCTGCTGCTGGCCGCGGCCACCCAGCTGGTGCTGTCCAACGGCCTCGCGCTGCTCGGCGTGAGCGCCCCCGATCGGATGTGAGACGCGTGCGTGACATGCGGGTGGCAGGCGGAGACGAGATGAGTGAGAGCGAACCCGGCGCGGTGACCGGGCTGGAGGAGAACCTCTGGCCGGTCACGGCCCGGCTCGAGGCGGACGGGGTGATGTCCGTCGGCGGTGTGCGGGTGGACGCGCTGGCCGCCGAGTTCGGCACGCCGGCGTTCGTGCTGGACGAGGCGGATTTCCGGGCCCGTGCCACGGCCTGGCGGCAGGCTTTCGTCGACTGTGATGTTTATTACGCCGGCAAGGCGTTCCTGTGCCGGGCGTTCGCGCGCTGGGTGGACGAGGAGGGCCTGCGCCTGGATGTGTGCACCGGTGGCGAGCTGGCCGTGGCGCGCTCGGTCGGTTTCCCGGCCGAGCGGCTGCTGTTCCACGGCAACAACAAGTCGCTGGGTGAACTGCGGGCGGCGGTGGAGTACCGGGTCGGGCGGATCGTCGTCGACAGTTTCGTCGAGATCGAGCGGCTGGCCGCGGTCGCCGCCGCGGCGGGAATCCGCCAGCGGGTGCTCGTCCGGGTTACCCCTGGCGTCGAGGCGCACACTCACAGCTATATTTCGACGGGTCAGGAAGATCAGAAGTTCGGGTTCTCGCTCGCCGGTGGCGCGGCGGCGCGGGCGGTCGCCGCGGTGCTCGCCGAGAGCGGCCTCGAACTGGTCGGGCTGCACGCCCACATCGGTTCGCAGATCTTCGACACCGCCGGGTTCGGCCTGGCCGCACACCGCATGGTCGGGCTGCTCGCCCGCATCCGCGACGAGCACGGCGTCGAACTGCCCGAACTCGACCTCGGCGGCGGCCTCGGCATCGCCTACACCAGCGAGGACGCCCCGCTCGACGTCGAGGAGGTGGCCGAGCGGCTGATCGCCCTGGTGGGCAAGGAGTGCGCGGCGCTGGGCCTGACCGTGCCGCGGCTGGGTGTCGAACCCGGTCGGGCCCTCGTCGGTTCGTCCACGGTGACGCTCTACGAGGTCGGCACCGTCAAGGAACTCCCCGGGCTTCGCACCTATGTCAGCGTCGACGGCGGTATGAGCGACAACATCCGCACCGCGCTCTACGACGCCCGCTACACCGCCCGGCTCGTCTCCCGGCCCGGCGCGGCCACCACACAGGTCGTCACGCTGGTCGGGCGGCACTGCGAGTCCGGCGACGTCGTCGCGCACGACGTGCCGCTGCCGGGGGACGTGCGCCCCGGCGACCTAGTCGCGGTGCCGGCCAGCGGTGCCTACCACCGCTCGATGGCCAGCAACTACAACCATGTGCCCCGGCCGCCGGTCATCGCCGTGCGCGACGGCGCCGCGCGGGTGATCGTCCGACGGGAGACCGAGGACGACCTGCTCCGGCTGGACGTCGACCCGCCCGACCCGGCTGTCTCGGTCACCTCGGCCGAGCGGGCCGACTCGCCCGAGGCGCGGGTGGCGCGATGAACCTGGCGCTGCTGGGCTGCGGTGTGGTCGGCACCGAGATCGTGCGGTTGCTGCGCACCAGCGCCGACGACCTGGCCGCCCGGGTCGGCGAGCCGTTGCGGCTGGTCGGCATCGCGGTGCGTCGGCCCGAACGGGTCCGCGACGCCGAGGTCGACCCGGCGCTGCTCACCTCCGACGCCGCGGCGCTCGTCGCCCGCGACGACGTCGACCTGGTCATCGAGGTGGTCGGCGGGATCGAGCCGGCGCGCCAGTGGCTGCTGGCGGCCCTGAACGCCGGGAAACCGGTGGTCACGGCCAACAAGGCGCTGCTGGCCTCGTACGGCGCGACGCTGCACGACGCGGCGGCCGCGGCCGGCACCGACCTCTACTACGAGGCGGCCGTCGCCGGAGCGATCCCGCTGATCCGGCCGCTGCGGGAGAGCCTCGCCGGCGACCGTGTCCGTCGGGTGCTCGGCATCGTCAACGGCACCACCAACTACGTCCTCACCCGCATGGACGAGACGGGCGCCTCGTTCGCCGAGGCGCTGGCCGAGGCCGGGGCGCTTGGCTACGCCGAGGCCGACCCGTCCGCCGACATCGACGGGTACGACGCCGCCGCCAAGGCCGCCATCATGGCCCAGCTGGCCTTCCACACCCGGGTGACGATCGACGACGTCTACCGCGAGGGCATCGGCGATGTCACCGCGGCCGACATCGCCAGCGCCCGGGAACTCGGCTGCGTCGTGAAGGCACTGGCCGTCGCGGAGCGCTCGACGCAGTCCGAGGGGATCAGTGTCCGGGTCCACCCGGCGATGATTCCGCGCAGCCACCCGCTGGCCGGGGTGCGTGAGGCGTTCAACGCCGTGTTCGTCGAGGCGGAGGCCGCCGGCCAGCTGATGTTCTATGGGCAGGGGGCCGGCGGCGCGCCGACGGCGTCCGCGGTGCTCGGTGATGTGGTCGCGGTTGCCCGCAACCGCATCGCCGGACGGCAGGGGCCGGGTGAGTCGTCCTACGCGGCGCTACCCGTGCTGCCGATGGGCCGTACCGTGACGAGATATCACGTGAACCTCGACGTCACCGACAAGACCGGCGTACTGGCGGCGGTCGCCGGTGCCTTCGCGCGTCACGATGTGTCCATCAGAAGTGTCCGTCAGGAGGGCCGCGGTGACGACGCGAGCCTGGTCCTGGTGACGCACGCGGCGCCGGACGAGGCGCTGTCCGCCACGGTCGAGGAGCTGCGCGGCCTCGCCGAGGTGCGGGCGGTGTCCGGGGTGCTGCGGGTCGAGGGAGGTGAGTCGTGACCACGTCGTCCACGGTTGATGTGTCGTCCACCACAGTGCAGGCGCCCCAGGTCGGGACGGCCGCGGGTACCAGGCCGTCCACCGGAGGCCAGCCGTCCACCGGCGGGCAGTCGGGCTACCGGCCCTGGCGGGGGCTCATCGAGGAGTATCGCGACCGGCTGCCGGTCGACGCCGACACTCCGGTGATCACCCTGCTGGAGGGCGGTACCCCGTTGGTGCCGGCCGGGTACCTGTCCGAACTGACCGGATGTGAGGTTCATCTCAAGGTCGAAGGGGCCAACCCGACGGGTTCCTTCAAGGACCGCGGGATGACGGTGGCGATCAGCCGCGCTGTCGGTGCCGGCTCGCAGGCGGTCATCTGCGCGTCCACCGGCAACACCTCGGCGTCGGCGGCGGCCTACGCGGCCCGCGCCGGCATCACCTGCGCGGTGCTCGTCCCCAGTGGCAAGATCGCGTTGGGCAAGATGGCCCAGGCGCTGGTGCACGGCGCGCGGCTGCTGCAGCTCGAGGGCTCCTTCGACGACTGCCTGCGGGTCGCCCGTGAGCTCGCCGACACCTCGCCGGTCACCCTGGTGAACTCGGTCAACCCGTTTCGGATCGAGGGGCAGAAGACCGCCTCGTTCGAGATCGTGGCCGCGCTCGGACAGGCTCCGGACGTGCACTGCCTGCCGGTCGGCAACGCCGGCAACATCACCGCCTACTGGCGGGGTTACCTCGAGCAGGACGCGCTGACCGGCTCGGGCCGACCCCGGATGTGCGGTTTCCAGGCCGCCGGGGCCGCGCCGATCGTGCGTGGCGCGGTGGTGGCCGCCCCGCAGACCATCGCCACGGCGATCCGGATCGGCAATCCCGCGTCCTGGGAGCAGGCCGTCGAGGCTCGTGACACCTCCGGCGGGCTCATCGACGCCGTCAACGACCGGCAGATCCTCGCCGCCTACCGGATGCTGGCGCACCGCGAGGGCGTGTTCGTCGAGCCATCCAGCGCGGCCAGCGTCGCGGGGCTGCTGATGGCCCGGGCGGACGGACGGATCGAGGCCGGCTCGCGGATCGTGTGCACGGTCACCGGCAACGGCCTGAAGGACCCCGACTGGGCCATCAGCGGGGCGGCCCGACCGGAGACCATTCGGCCGACGGTCGCCGGTGCCGCCGAGGCGCTCGGCCTCACCCTGTCGTGACGACAGGCGTGACGACAGGCGTGACAACAGGCGCGGGTGCGACGACAGGTACGTCGACGGGCGAGGGTGTGACGGTGGGTGGGGCGAGTTCGGGTGTCGCCGGCCGGGTGCGGGTGCGGGTGCCGGCCACCAGTGCGAACCTGGGTCCCGGCTTCGACTCCTTCGGGCTCGCCCTCGGCCTGTACGACGAGGTCGAGGTCGCACTGACCGCGAGCGGTCTGACCGTGGACGTCACCGGGGCCGACGCCGTCGCCCAGGACGAGACCCATCTCGTCGTGCGGGCGATCCGGGCGGCCTTCGACGTCCTCGGTCGGCCGCAGCCGGGGCTCGCGCTGCGGTGCGTCAACCGGATCCCGCACGGCCGTGGCCTCGGCTCGTCGGCCGCGGCGATCGTCGCCGGCATCGTCGCCGCCGCGGCCTTGGCCGAAGCCGATGGCCCGGCCAGCGGTGCTGGGTGGATGTTGCGGCTGGCGGACGAGCTTGAGGGGCATCCGGACAACGTCGCCGCGGCGCTGGTCGGGGGGTTCACCGTCGCCTGGTCGGACGCGCACGGCGCGGACTGTCTGCGGGTGGAGCCGTTCGAGCAGGTGCGTCCGGTGGTGTTCGTCCCGACGCTGCGGCAGTCGACCGAGGCGTCCCGCGGCGCGCTGCCGGAGCGGGTGCCCCTCGTCGACGCGGCCCGCACACTGGGCCGGGCCGCGCTGTTGGCGCTGGCCATGTCGGCGGCCGAGCCCGCGGCGGCCGACACGCGGGCGACGACCCTGCTGCGGGCCACCGAGGACTTCCTGCACCAGCCGTACCGGCTGCCCGCGACCGCGGCCACCGGGGAGCTTGTCGGACGGCTGCGGGCGATGGGAATCGCCGCGACGCTGTCCGGTTCGGGGCCGTCGGTACTGGCGCTGGCCGTCGGTGGGAAGCAGGCCACGGTGGCCGCCGGCGCTGTGACCGGTGAGTTCACCGTCCTGCCGCTGAGCGTCGACCGAGGTGGGGCACAGGTGCTCACGGTTGACCGCAACGGGTGATCGTATATCGTGATGGGGTGCTCGTACGAGCGTCCGGATCGCCGGATGGCTCGGTGAGCACGGTTCGGAGTCCCCTCGGGAAGTCCTGAGGGCGCAAGGTTGTTGCCCAGGTGTCCGCGGCTGGATAGTCTGGTGACTGCACCCGCTGCCACCGCGGCGCGTGCTCGCCCCCCGCAGTGTCGTTCTGGCGCTGGGTCACTCTGGCGTTCGGGTCGCTCTGGCCCTGTCCGTTGGGCCAAGGTTCGGGGCTCCGGTGTTTCGGCCTCGTCGTCGTTGCCTCGGCTCCACACCGGTACACCTGGGCGGGATCGGCGAGTTCGCCCGCGGCAGACGGCCGCTGGCGCCGTAGACGGGCGCGTCTTTCGCCCATCCGGTGCTGTACATCCCCTTCACCCGGCATTTGTGCAGGCGGAGAAGGTTCACACGCTACGCCCGGCTCGTCTGTCGAGCCAGTTCCTTCAGGGAAGGAAAACCTTGAGCGACACCACCAACGTGCTGCCACCGAGCGCACGTGAGTCTGCGGCGTCGGCGACGCCTGCATCGCTTCACGAGAGCGGGCTGGCGGCCGCCACCTCGTCCGCAGACACCCTCACCACCGCGTCCGTCCTCACCGCCGACAACGGCGGCGAGCGGGCCACCCGCGGGGACGCGGCTGCCGCCGCGGCCGCCGCGGCGAGCGTGACCCGTCGGCGCCGTCAGGGCACCGGCCTGTCCGCGATGCTGCTCCCCGAGCTGCAGGCCATGGCGCAGTCCATGGGCATCCAGGGCGTGGGCCGGCTGCGTAAGGGCCAGCTCATCGCCGCAATTCAGAATCTCCAGAACGAGAGCTCGGGTGGTTCGGCCGCGCCCGCGGCGACCGACGCGCCGGTCGTCGACGCGCCGAGCGCCGCCACCTCGGCAGCGGGTGACACCGCTTCGGCCGGCCAGTCGTCGCGTCGCGGTGGCGAGGCCGCCAGCAGTGCCACCCCGACCCGTACGCGTACCCGTCGAGGCGCCTCCCGCTCGGCCGCGAGCCCGGCAGCCGAGCAGCCAACCCTGCCCGAAGCCGGTGGGGACACCGCGGAGGCCCGTCCGGCGTCGGTCGTGACCGCCGCGGCGCCGGTGACCGCCGCGGTGACCGGTGGCCCGGCCACCGCCACGCAGCCAGCCGCCGCGGCGACCACCGCCCCGGCGCAGGCCCCGCCCGCCAACGGTCGCCAGAGCGACGGCGGTCCCCGGACCCGCGAGGACCGGCGGGACCGCTCCGCGGACAACGGCCGATCCGGCGACTCCGGCAACGAGCGCCGTGGTGAGCGCGCCGACCGGTCTGACCGTGCCGACCGGTCTGACCGTGGTGAGCGTGCAGACCGTGGTGAGCGTGCCGATCGTGGCGACCGGTCGGACCGGCAGGGCGGCGACCGTGGAAGCCGCTCCGACCGCACACAGGGCGGCGACCGTTCCAGCCAGAACGACCGCTCGGGTCAGGGCGGCCAGAGCGACGACGACCTGGCCGGCCGCAGCCGGCGGGGCCGCTTCCGCGAGCGTGGCCGCAACCGTGGCCGCGGGGGCCCGGTGCCGGCGGAGAACGAGCCGGTGGTGCGCGAGGACGACGTCCTCGTTCCGGTCGCGGGCATTCTCGACGTCCTGGACAACTACGCTTTCGTGCGTACCAGTGGTTACCTGACCGGGCCGACCGACGTCTACGTCAGCCTCGCCCAGGTCCGCCGCAACGGTCTGCGCCGCGGCGATGCCATCACCGGTGTGGTGCGCGCCCCGCAGGAAGGCGAGCAGCGTCGCGACAAGTACAACGCGCTGGTCCGCCTCGACACCATCAACGGGATGGACCCCGAGGAGGCCCGCGGGCGCCCGGAGTTCACCAAGCTCACCCCGCTCTACCCGCAGGACCGGCTGCGTCTGGAGACCGAGCCGCACCTGCTGACCACCCGGGTCATCGACCTGGTCATGCCGATCGGCAAGGGGCAGCGCGCGCTGATCGTCAGCCCGCCCAAGGCCGGTAAGACGATGGTGCTGCAGTCGATCGCCAACGCGATCGCCACCAACAACCCGGAAGTGCACCTCATGGTCGTCCTCGTGGACGAGCGGCCAGAAGAGGTCACGGACATGCAGCGCTCGGTCAAGGGTGAGGTCATCGCCTCGACCTTCGACCGTCCGCCGGCCGACCACACCAACGTCGCGGAGCTGTCCATCGAGCGGGCCAAGCGCCTGGTCGAACTCGGCCACGACGTCGTCGTCCTGCTCGACTCCATCACCCGGCTGGGCCGCGCCTACAACCTGGCCGCCCCCGCCTCCGGCCGCATCCTGTCCGGTGGTGTCGACTCGACCGCGCTCTACCCGCCGAAGCGTTTCCTCGGCGCCGCCCGCAACATCGAGGACGGCGGGTCGCTCACCATCATCGCGACCGCGCTGGTCGAGACCGGTTCCACGATGGACACGGTCATCTTCGAGGAGTTCAAGGGCACCGGTAACGCGGAGCTCAAGCTCGACCGCAAGATCGCCGACAAGCGCATCTTCCCCGCGGTGGACGTGGACGCCTCCAGCACCCGTAAGGAGGACATCCTCCTGGCTCCCGACGAGCTCGCGATCATGCACAAGCTGCGGCGTGTCCTGCACACCCGGGAGAACCAGCAGGCCCTGGAACTTCTGCTCGACCGGATCAAGCAGACCCGGACGAACTACGAGTTCCTGATGCAGATCGCCAAGACCGCTCCGCCGCAGGACTGATCCGCCCCGTGGGGACGCCGGCTCGCGGGGGAGCCGGCAGACGGGAGAGTCGCCCGCGGGAACACGCGGGGTGGGGTCGACGTTGCCAGCGGTGGGACGCGCGGGCATCGTGACGGCCTTCGCGACCGGCTCTGGCACACTGGCAGCAGACCGGCTCCGGTTCACGCCGTCCAACACCGAGGATGGCGACCCGGCGGCCACATTCGAAGATGAGGGATCATGAAGGCTGACATTCACCCGACCTACCACGAGACGACCGTGACCTGTACCTGCGGGAGTGTCTTCACCACCCGCAGCACCAAGGAGAACGGCGTCGTCAACGCCGAGGTCTGCTCGCAGTGCCACCCGTTCTACACCGGCAAGCAGAAGATTCTCGACGTCGGTGGCCGGGTCGAGAAGTTCGAGCGTCGGTTCGGCCGGCGTCGCCCCGGCGAAAAGGTCGGCGGCGCGAAGTAGTGACGCCTCGGCGCCCGTCCGGTTCCCCGGGCGGGCGCCGTTTGCGTCCCGGTCGGATCGGTACGCCGGTACGGCCCTGTCCACTTCCCCGGCGCCATGTCGCGCGTCGGGACCGCGACGTGCGAAGAGGTACCAAAGCATGACGTCCCCACTCGCCGGCCTCGTCGCGGAGCACGCCGAGATCGAGGGGCAGCTCGCCGATCCGGCGGTGCACAACGATCCCGCCCGGGCCCGTGCCCTCAGCCGTCGCTACGCCCAGCTCGCCCCGGTGGTGGACCTCGCCCGGGAGCTCGAGCGGGTGTCCGGCGACCTTGCGACCGCCCGCGAGCTCGCCGTGCAGGACACGTCCTTCCGCAGCGAGGTCACGGACCTCGACGCGGAACTCGGCGGCCTCAACGAGCGGGTGCGGGCCTATCTCGTCCCGGTCGACCCCGACGATGCCCGGGACGCGATCCTCGAGGTCAAGGCCGGTGCCGGCGGGGAGGAATCAGCCCTGTTCGCCGGTGATCTGCTGCGGATGTACCTGCGCTACGCCGAGCGCCGCGGGTGGAAGACGGAGATTCTCGACGCCAACGCGTCCGATCTCGGTGGATATCGGGATGTGAGCGTCGCGGTGAAATCCCGCGGCGGGGACACCGGCCCCGGGGTGTACGGCCGGCTGCGGTTCGAGGGCGGGGTGCACCGCGTCCAACGGGTACCGGTCACCGAATCCGCCGGACGCATCCACACCTCCGCCGCCGGCGTGCTCGTCCTGCCCGAAGCCGAGGACGTCGACGTCGATATCGACCAGAACGACCTGCGTATCGACGTGTTCCGTTCGTCCGGTCCGGGTGGTCAGAGCGTCAACACCACCGACTCGGCGGTGCGCATCACCCATCTGCCCACCGGTCTGGTGGTCTCCTGCCAGAACGAGAAAAGCCAGCTGCAGAACAAGGAATCGGCGCTGCGTATTCTGCGGGCCCGACTGCTCAGTGCTGCCCGCGAACAGGCCGAGTCCGAGGCGTCCGCGGCGCGGGCCAGCCAGGTGCGCACCGTCGACCGTTCCGAGCGCATCCGCACCTACAACTTCGCCGAGAACCGCATCAGCGACCATCGGGTCGGTTACAAGGCCCACAACCTCGACCAGGTACTCGACGGCGAACTCGACGAGGTACTCGACGCGCTCGCCGCCGCCGACCTCGAGGCCCGGCTGTCCGCCAAGGCCTCGTGATCCCCCCGGTCACCGGGCGGCGGGCCCGGACACCGGCCGCCGAACGGATCGATGCCGCCACCACGCGGCTCGCCGCGGCCGGTGTGGCGAGCCCGCGGGCCGACGCCGAGCAGCTCGCCGCCTTCGTGCTGGGCATCGGCCGCGCCCAGCTCCTGCTCGTGGACGACCTGCCAGCCCCCGCCGCCACCCGCTTCGAGGCGCTGGTGTGCTGCCGGGCCGCCCGCGAACCCCTGCAGCACCTGACCGGCATCGCCGGATTCCGCTACCTGGACCTGCTGGTCGGCCCCGGGGTGTTCATCCCCCGTCCGGAGACGGAATCCGTCGTCGGCTGGGCCATCGACGCGCTACGCGCCGGTGGGAGTGGCGGTGCCGCCGGGAGTGACTGTGCCGCCGGGAGGGGCGGTGCCGGGGCGGCGCCGGTGTGCGTGGATCTGTGCGCGGGGAGCGGGACGATCGCGCTGGCGCTGGCGGGGGAGGTGCCGGGGGCGCGGGTGCACGCCGTCGAACGTGAACCGGCGGCGCTGGCCTGGCTGCGCCGCAACGTGACGTCCACCGGGCTGGCGGTCGAGATACACGAGGCTGACGTCGCCGACGAACCGCCGCCGTCGCTGGCCCGGCTGGACGCGACGGTGGACCTGGTCGTGAGCAACCCGCCGTATCTGCCCGACGCCGACCGTGCGACCGTGGAGCCCGAGGTCGGAGTGCACGATCCGGCGGCGGCGCTGTGGGGTGGCCCCGACGGACTGCGGGTGGTGCGTGCCGTCGTGCGGCTGGCCGCGCGGCTGCTGCGCCCCGGCGGGCTGCTGGTGATCGAACACGCCGACGGGCATGGCGAGAGCGCGCCGGCACTGCTGCGTGCGGACGGCCGCTGGCAGGATGTGGCCGACCATCCCGACCTGGGTGGTCGGGACCGGTTCGTCACCGGCCGGATGGCCCGGCCGGGGGAGGGAGAGCACAGGTGATGCAGCGCTTCGACTGCTCCGACGAGGCCGAGCGCGCCGCCGGCCTGGACGCGGCCGTCGCCGCCGTCGGCCGTGGCGAACTGGTCGTGCTGCCCACCGACACCCTGTACGGCCTGGGCGCCGACGCGTTCGACTCGGCGGCCGTGGCCGCCCTGCTCGCAGCTAAAGGCCGCGGTCGGGACATGCCCGTGCCCGTCCTGATCGGCGCCTGGCGCACCCTCGACGGCCTGATCGACCGGGTGACCCCGCAGGTCCGCGACCTGATCCAGGCGTTCTGGCCGGGTGGGCTCACGGTGGTGGTCCGCCACGTCCCGTCACTGCGCTGGGATCTGGGCGATGCCCGCGGCACCGTCGCCATTCGCATGCCGCTGCACCCCGTCGCGATCGAACTGCTGGGCCGCACCGGCCCGATGGCCGTCTCCAGCGCGAACATCAGCGGCCAACCGCCCGCCGCCACCGCCGACAACGCCGTCGCCCAGCTCGGCGGCGCCGCCGAGGTCTACCTGGACGGCGGCCGCTGCGTCGCCGCCACCCCCTCCACCATCGTCGACTGCACCGGAGACGTCCCCGTCGTCCTGCGCGCCGGCGCGATCAGCCTCGACACTCTGCGCGAGGTTCTCCCCCTCATCCGCGAGCCCGCCAGCTCCTGAGGACGCCTCGGTCCGCGGTAGGGGGCTTTTCGGCTCGGGGTGTTCCGGTGGTGTTTCCGGCTTCCGGCTGGCGGTGGGGGCGGGTGGAGGTGCCCTCGGGTGGGGAGGACCATGGTTCCCGGCCGCGGGTATACGACGAGGTACACGCACGTACGGGCGGACGTCAGGGCACAGGCAGGACATAGGAGCACAGGCCGGTCATACGGGAGGTAGCCACGTCATGAGCGCGTTGTTCTGGGGGCCCGACTTCGATGAGCTGGCTGGTACCGATCCGGAGATCGCCGGGGTGGTGCTGGACGAGCTGGCCCGCCTGCGCGGTGGGCTACAGCTGATCGCGAGCGAGAACTTCACCTCACCGGCGGTGCTCGCCGCGCTGGGATCGACCCTGTCGAACAAGTACGCCGAGGGCTACCCCGGCCGGCGGTACTACGGCGGATGTCAGGTGGTGGACCGGGCCGAGGAGATCGGGATCGCGCGCGCGAAGGAGCTGTTCGGCGCGGAGCACGCGAACCTGCAGCCGCATTCCGGTGCGTCGGCGAACTTCGCGGTGTACGCGGCGCTGTTGACCCCCGGTGACACCGTGCTGGCGATGTCGCTGCCGCATGGCGGGCACCTCACCCACGGCAGCAAGGTCAGTTTCTCGGGGAAGTGGTTCGACGTCGTGGCCTACGGCGTGCGGGAGGACACCGAGCTCATCGACTACGACCAGGTTCGCGACCTGGCCCGGCAGCACCGCCCCAAGATGATCATTTGTGGGGCGACGGCGTACCCGCGGCTGATCGACTTCGCCGCGTTCCGGTCGATCGCCGACGAGGTCGGTGCCTGGCTGATGGTCGACGCGGCCCACTTCATCGGCCTGGTGGCCGGCGGGGCGATCCCGAGCCCGGTGCCCTACGCGGACGTCGTCAGTTTCACCACGCACAAGGTGCTGCGCGGCCCGCGGGGCGGCACGATCCTGGCCCGTGAGGAGCTCGCCGGCCGGATCGACAAGGCGGTGTTCCCGTTCAGCCAGGGCGGGCCGCTGATGCACGCCGTCGCGGCGAAGGCCGTGGCACTGCGTGAGGCCGCGACACCGGACTACGGGCGGTACGCTCGTCAGGTCGTCGCGAACGCCCAGACGTTGACCGAGGCGTTGCGGGCGGAGGGCATCCGTCCGGTCGGCGGCGGCACCGACACTCATCTTGCCCTGCTTGACCTGCGCGAACTCGATGTCAGCGGGCGGGATGCGGAGACCCGGTGCGACGCCGCGGGCATCACGTTGAACAAGAACGCGATCCCGTTCGACCCGCAGCCACCCGCGATCTCCTCGGGGATCCGCGTCGGCACGCCAGCGGTGACGACCCAGGGTATGGGCTCCGGTGAGATGAAGGAGATCGCCACGCTGATCGGCCGGGCGCTGCGCGAGCCGGACGCCGCAGGCGAGATACGGGCAGCGGTGTCCGCGCTGGTCACCCAGCATCCCGCCTATCCCAGGTCCACCGACCACCCCGGGTCCACCGACGCCACGTCCCTCCACACAAGGTCCGTCAGATCCAGGTGAGATCCTGGTAGATCCACGAACAGTAGGAGATTTCGAACGGTGCGCGAGTACCTCCTGGTCTTCGTGGTCTCGGCGGCGGTGACCTTCCTGGCCACGCCGCTGGCTCGGGCGTTCGCCCTGCGGATCGGCGCCGTCGCCGGGGTGCGCGCCCGGGACGTGCACGCCACCCCGACGCCCCGGCTCGGTGGCCTCGCGATGCTCGCGGGTCTGTACGCGGGCCTGGAGGTGGCGGACCGGCTGCCGTTCCTGTCCGTCGTCTCGCAGGACTGGTCCGAGACCCGGGCCGTGCTGGTCGCTGGGACGCTGATCTGCCTGCTCGGGGTCGCCGACGACCGGTGGGACCTTGATTCGCTGACCAAACTCGCCGGTCAGTTCACCGTGGCGGGCATCATGGTGCTGCTCGGCGTCCAGTGGTCGTTCGCGATCAACCGGGACAGTGAGATCACACTGAGTCTTGGCCCGGAAACGGCGGTCCCACTGTCGATTCTGGCCACGGTGGTGCTCATCAACGCGATGAACTTCATCGACGGTCTGGACGGACTGGCCGCCGGCGTGGCGGCGATCGCGTCGCTGGCGACGTTCTATTTCGCCTACGAGATCGCGGTGATCGACGGGTTCTACCGGGCGTCCCCGGCGGCGCTGCTGGCGGCCGTCACCGCGGGGGTGTGCGTCGGTTTCCTGCCACACAACTTCAATCCCGCCCGGCTGTTCATGGGCGACTCGGGCTCGATGCTGATCGGTCTGCTTTCGGCCGCCTCGATGATCTCCGTGACCGGCCAGGTGGCCTACGGGGGATACGCTGGGCCCTCCCGGTCGTATCCGTCCCTGATACCGCTCGCGATACCGCTGGCAGTCCTCGCGGTTCCGTTCCTGGACCTGGGGCTTGCGGTGATCCGGCGGACCCGGGCGGGGCGGTCGCCGTTCGCGGCCGACAAGATGCACCTTCATCACCGGATGCTCGAAATCGGCAACTCGCACGTGAGGGCGGTTCTGTTCATGTATTTCTGGGCGGCTCTCGTGGGATTCGGTGGTGTCGCGGCGTCGTTCTCCGCCTCGCCACTGCCGATCCTCGTGGCCACGGTCGGGGTGGGGCTCGCGGCGCTGCTCGCCCTGCTGGTCAGCACGCAGAGATCGGCGAAGGCATGATCGTGCCGGCCGCCCGGGTGATCCGGCTGGGGCTTGTGCTCACCGTCGCCCTCGCGGTGCCCGCGATCGCCCTCGCCGCGGCGCTGCGTGGGGGCACCGGGGTGGTAAGCGTCGTGGTGGGTCTGGCCATCGTGGTGGCGTTCTTCAGCATCTCGAAACTTGCCGTCGGTGCGGTCGCCCGCCGCGCCCCGCACCATCTGCTGCCGGCGGCGCTTGGCACCTACGCGCTGAAAATCGGCCTGCTCGGGGGGCTGCTGCTCGCGATTCAGGACACCGACACGCTCGATCTGCCGGCGTTCGCCTGGTCGATCTTCGTCGGCGTGTTCGTCTGGATGGGTGCGGAGCTCTGGGTCGCCACCCACACCCGGGTGCCGTTCTACGATCCCCAGCGGCCGGGTGCCTGGGATACCAGCCGTCGCCCACCCACCTTGATGACACCCGATCCCGATCCCGACCTCGATCTGAACGCCAGGACCGGCAACGGTGCTGATGCCGCCCGGCCCGGCGGATCCGGTGTTGGCGAGAACCCTGGCAACGGTCCCGGACGGCCCGAAGGTGCCAGTCCACCGCAACCGCGGTCCGGTGTCACCTCAGGTGATGGTGGTGGGGCAGCGGGCCGGGGTGGGTCGCTTCGAGGGCCACGGCGACCACCAGGGCCGGCGGCCCCGCGGGGGAGCACGCAGCATCCGGGCGAGGCCTGGAACATCTTCGGGACGTTGGCCGCGGGCCTGGGCTTCTGGGGTGCGGTCGGCTTCGGCGCTGATCGCCTGCTCGGGTTCGACGGTCTGTTTCTGCCGATCGGCCTCGCGATCGGCATCGGTGCGGCCATGTACCTCGTGATCTACCGCCTGACCAGGCGCTGACACAGCGGCGGCCAGGCGCTGCCCGGCACGGGCGGTGTGGGATCGTGATCGCGCTGTGGGACCGTGACCAGGTGGATTCCTGACGGTGCGGAACCATGAGGCCGCGGAACTCGGAACGTCAAGGGTGCAATGCACTTTTTGCTCGCTAATGAGGTGCCAGCCGGCCGCGTGGCCTGTCGTAACGTTGCGATGGTCCCGACCGCGGCGTTCCGAATGGACCCGACCGTTCCTGCCCGAGGGACCTGGTTGCTGGGCATTGTCGGCTGTTCGATGGGTGCTGCCGGTCCGATTTGTCGCGGTCCGGCCGGTCACGAGAAATTCCGTGGCGAACGACCAGCGCGAACCGGTACGCCCGCTTCGTCATGACCTCCTGGGTCATCGACGGCGGGGTCGGGATCGGAGAGAGTGGGGCAGCCAGCACGTGTCGCGAGGGCGGTTAGGAGCGCAGGGTCAGGCATGGCCGACAAGGCCAGGCGGGGCCGCCAGGGCCGTCAAAGCGGCACAACCAGGTGGGAGGGGGTGAAGGTGAGGATGAGGGTGAGCCGGCAGCACCGTGCGTCCACCCCGCCACCAGGTCGACCAGCGACCTGCGTTCGGGCAGCCGCCCGAACGCGACGTCATAAGGTGGTCACGCAATGTGGAATCTTCATCAACGGAGCGAAACCTGCGGACAACGCGCGCATGAGCCAGGATGAACCTCGAAGCGAGTTCGTGCCTGCGGCGCGTGGGTGTGGATAGTATCGCGGTCAACAGGACGTCGGGCGGTCGACACCCATCAGGGTTCGGGTGCGCCGGGGCGTCCTTCGACGCGCTACCGCCGGTTGACTACGAGTCGTTCTTCGGTGTGGGCGTGTCGTGCGAACCCGGTAGGGTGGGGGCAATCTGCCGCCGGCACGGCAAGCTCGCTGAGCCGTGGGTGCCTTACCTAATCGATCATGGAGGTGTCAGTCGTGCCGGTCCTCGCTGATGAGGGCTTCGAAGGACCCACGAAGGAGGTCTTTCAGACCCCGCACTGGTTTGACATCGAGGTCGGTTCCGTACATCTGTACCTCAACAAGGCGACCGGTCTCACGATCTTCGCCGCGCTGTTCGTCGGTGTGATCTTCTGGCTGGGTTTCCGTCAAGCTAGGATCATACCCCGCGGTCTGCAGAACCTGTGCGAGTCCGCCTACGACTTCGTCGACACCCAGATCGCCCGCGGTGTGATCGGCGAGAAGGGAGCGCGGTACACGCCCTACCTGCTGGTCCTGTTCAGCTTCGTGCTGGTCGCGAACTCGCTCGCGGTGATCCCGGGGGCCCAGTTCCCGGCGACGTCACGGGTCGCGGTGCCGATGGTCCTCGCGGTCATCACCTACGTGATGTTCAACTACGCCGGTATCAAGGCCAACGGTGCGGGTGCGTACTTCAAGGAGATGGTCGACCCGGCGCCGACGGCGCCACTGTTCATCCGGGTGCTGCTGGCTCCGATCGAGGTCCTGTCGACCCTGATCGTGCGGCCGTTCACGCTGGCCATCCGGTTGTTCGCGAACATGTTCGCGGGGCACCTCCTGCTGCTGGTCTTCTCCCTGGGCGCGGACTACCTGCTGCCCAAGCCTCCCTTTGTCTTCGGTGTCGCGTCGCTGCTCGTGGCGATTGTCCTCACGGCGTTCGAGCTTGTCATCGACGCTCTCCAGGCCTACATCATCACCATCCTCACCGCCGCCTACATCGGTGGCGCGATGGCGCACGGAGAGCACGAGGTCGCTCCGTCCGAGGATCTCGCCGAGCACGCCCCGGTGGGCGTGCCCGCGGCGGCACACGCCTGATTTCCCTCCTCTCTCTATACCTGCACCGGCGAGCCCGGTGCCTGACTGAATAGGAAAGCACCGTGTCCGTGCTCGAAGTCACCAACGTCCTGGCCTCGAAGGATGCCGTCACCGGCAGCCTCGGCGCAGTCGCCTATGGTCTGGCCGCCATCGGCCCGGGTATCGGCATCGGCCTCATCTTCGGTCTCGGCGTCCAGGCGATCGCGCGCCAGCCCGAGGCGGAGCAGGTGGCCTTCCGGTACATGCTGATCGGATTCGCGCTGGCCGAGGCCCTCGCGCTCATCGGCTTCGTCGTTCCCTTCGTCTTCCCGTAAACCGGGGGAGCGATCATGTCTTTGACAGTTGCCCTTGTGTCTGCCGCCACCGAGAGTGGTGGCCATGACGAGAACGTCCTGATCCCGCCGCTGAGCGAACTGATCATCGGCACGCTGGCGTTCGGGCTGCTGGTGGCCTTCTTCTTCTGGAAGATCCGCCCGCAGGTCTCGAAGGTCTATCAGGAGCGCACCGACCGCATCGAGGGTGGGCTGGCCCGCGCCGAGGCGGCACAGCGTGAGGCACAGGCGCTGCTGGAGGAGTACCGCGCCCAGCTCGCCGAGGCCAGGGCCGAAGCAGCGCGCATCCGGGACGAAGCGCGCAGCGAAGGTCTGCAGATCACCGCGGGTCTCCGGGACGAGGCCCAGCGGGAGATCATCGAACTGCGGGCGCGAGCCGATGCCCAGCTCGCGGCCGACCGGGCACAGATCGTCGCCCAGGTTCGTCGGGAAGTCGGGGACCTCGCCGTCGAACTGGCGTCGAAGATCGTGGGCTACCAGGTGGAGAGCACGACCACCCAGAGCCGGCTGATCGACGATTTCATCGCCGCGCTGGACAACTCGGCCGCGGGTAGCACCGCCGCGCCGGTCGGGCCGGGGGGCTGACGGTGGAGGGAGCCAGCAGGCATGGCCTCGCCGCCGCCCGGGCCACCCTCGACCAGGTGATGGCGACTCCGGTCGGCGTCACCGCGGCCAGCGCCGCCGATGCCGCGCGGGTCGCCGCGGACCTGCGCTCCGTCGCCGCGCTGCTTGGCCGTGAACCGACCGTGCGCCGGGCGTTCACCGACCCCGGCGCGCCGGTCGCGGCCCGCACCGACCTGGCGGCCCGGCTGTTCGCTGGTCAGCTCGCCTCCGCGAGCCTGACCATCGTGCAGGCCGCGGTCAGCGCCCGCTGGTCGCGGCAGACCGATCTGCGCTTCGCGCTGCTCGAGCTGAGCGTCGAGGCGCTGCTGGTCGAGGCCGAACGGGACGGGGCGTTGGAGGAGGTCGAGGACGAGCTGTTCCGGTTCGGTCGGATTCTCGGTCAGAACTCGCAGCTCGCGCTCGCCCTCACCGACCCGGCCGCGCCCACGGAGCTCAAGAACGGGCTGCTGGCCCGCCTGCTGTCCGGGCGGGCCCATCCGGTGACCCTCAAGCTCGCCGAGCAGGCCGCGGCCGACCGGGTGCACGGCGATGTCGAACGGCGCCTGGCTGACTTCAGCCGGATCGCCGCGGCCCGCCGGGACCGGGTCGTCGCGGTCGTCCGTTCGGCGGTGCCGCTGTCCGACGAGGTGGTCACCCGGCTGGGCGCCGCCGTCAGCCGGTACTTCGGTCGCCAGATCCAACTCCAGGTAGACCTCGATCCCACGCTGCTCGGCGGGGTCGTGGTACAGGTCGGTGACGAGGTGGTCGACGGCAGCGTGTTGCGCCGTCTGGTCGCCGCGCGCCGGGCGATGCTCCGGTAGTCGCCGTGGCGATCATGAACCTGCCTGCGACGAACCCTGCCAGCGACGAACCCCGCCAGCGATGCACGACGAAGGACGTAAGCGATGACTGAGCTCTCCATCCGGCCGGAGGAGATCCGCGACGCCCTACGGGAGTACGTCGACTCCTTCCAGGCCACCTCCGCCGGTCGGGAGGAGGTCGGCCGGGTCGTCGTCACCGGCGACGGAATCGCCCGGGTCGAGGGTCTGCCGCACACGATGACCAACGAGCTGCTCGAGTTCCAGGGCGGCGTGCTCGGTCTCGCGCTGAACCTCGAGGTCGGCGAGATCGGTAGCGTCATCCTCGGCGACGCCGAGCACATCCAGGAGGGCCAGGAGGTCCGCCGCACCGGCGAGATCCTCGCGGTCCCGGTCGGCGACGGCTTCCTCGGCCGCGTGGTCGACCCGCTCGGGCGGCCGATCGACGGCCTCGGCGAGATCCAGCTCGAGGGCACCCGTGCCCTCGAGCTGCAGGCGCCGACGGTCGTCCAGCGCCAGCCGGTCAAGGAGCCGCTGCAGACCGGCATCAAGGCGATCGACGCCATGACCGCCATCGGCCGCGGCCAGCGCCAGCTGATCATCGGTGACCGGCAGACCGGCAAGACCACGGTGGCCATCGACGCGATCATCAACCAGCGTGACAACTGGGAATCCGGCGACCCGAAGCGCCAGGTCAAGTGCGTCTACGTGGCCATCGGCCAGAAGAAGTCGACCATCCGCGAGGTGGTGAACACCCTGGAGGAGGCCGGCGCGCTGGCCTACACCACCATCGTCGCCGCCCCCGCGGACGAGCCGGCCGGCTTCAAGTACATCGCCCCCTACTCGGGTTCGGCGATCGCCCAGCACTGGATGTACAACGGCCAGCACGCGCTGATCGTGTTCGACGACCTGTCCAAGCAGGCCGAGGCGTACCGGGCGATCTCGCTGCTGCTGCGCCGCCCGCCGGGCCGTGAGGCATACCCCGGCGACGTGTTCTACCTGCACTCCCGTCTGCTGGAGCGCTGCGCGAAGCTGTCCGACGAGCTGGGCGGCGGATCGCTGACCGGGCTGCCGATCATCGAGACGAAGGCCAGCGACATCTCGGCCTACATCCCGACGAACGTCATCTCGATCACCGACGGCCAGGTCTTCCTGGAGTCGGACCTGTTCAACCAGGGTGTCCGTCCGGCCATCAACGTCGGCACCTCGGTGTCGCGGGTCGGCGGGTCCGCGCAGACCAAGGCGATGAAGTCCGTCGCCGGCCGGCTGCGCCTGGACCTCGCCCAGTACCGCGAGCTGGAGGCGTTCTCCGCCTTCGGTTCCGACCTGGACAAGGCCTCCCGGGACCAGCTGGCCCGGGGTGCGCGGCTGGTCGAGCTGCTCAAGCAGCCGCAGAACCAGCCGTACGCCAGCGAGCGGCAGGTCGTGTCGCTCTGGGCCGGCACCACCGGCAAGCTCGACGACGTGCCGGTGGGCGAGATCCGCCGGTTCGAGCGGGAGTTCCTCGACTACGTCGGCCGCTCGCACGGCACGATCTTCGATTCGATCATCGCCACCGGCAAGCTCGGGGACGACACGGTCTCCTCGCTCGAGACGGCCATCGCCACCTTCAAGAACCAGTTCACGCTGGCCGACGGGCAGCCGCTGGCCCGGAACGAGGGCTGATCCGTGGCGGGGCAGCTTCGTGAGTACCGGCGGCGCATCCGCTCGGTGCAGTCGACGAAGAAGATCACCAAGGCGATGGAGCTGATCGCCGCCTCCCGGATCGCCAAGGCGCGAGCCCGGGTCGCGGCGGCCCGTCCGTACGCCGAGGAGATCACCCGGGTGATCGAGGCGGTGGCGTCGCAGTCGACGACCAGCCACCCGCTGACCACCGGCCGGGAGAACCCCACCCGGGTCGCGGTCGTCGTGGTCACCAGCGACCGTGGTCTGGCCGGCGGGTACAGCTCGAACGCGCTCAAGCGGGCGGGTGAGCTCACCGAGACGCTGCGCGCCGAGGGCAAGGACATCGAGCTGCACGTCGTCGGCCGTAAGGGAGTCGGGTACTACCGCTTCCGCGGCCGCACGATCAACGGCGAGTACACCGGGTTCTCCGAGCAGCCGTCCTACGCCGACGCCAAGTCGGTCGCCGACGCGCTGATCTCGTCGTTCGTCGCCGGCGGCGAGGACGGCGGGGTCGACGAGATCCACCTGGTGCACACCGAGTACGTCTCGGCGCTGACCCAGACGGCCGTCGCGAACCGGCTGCTGCCGAAGGCGCTCGGCGAGTCGGACGGGGCGGCCCCCGCCTCGTCCTCCGGCACGCCGCTGCCCCAGTACGAGTTCGAGCCGTCGGCCGAGGCGGTGCTCGACGCGCTGCTGCCCCGGTACGTCGAAAGCCGGCTCTACGCGGCGCTGCTGGAATCGGCCGCGTCGGAGTCCGCCGCGCGGCAGCGGGCGATGAAGTCGGCCACGGACAACGCCGAGGACCTCGCCCGGATCTACAGCCGCCTGGCCAACCGGGCCCGGCAGGACGCCATCACCCAGGAGATCTCCGAGATCGTCGGTGGGGCGAACGCCCTTGCCTCGGCCGGCTGATCACCTTCGGGCCGGCAACCGGCACTAACGGAACGATCGCAACGTTGTAAGACGGTACGGCGCCGGTGTAGCGGGCTGGGACGAGCCCGCCGCGCCGGCGCAGTGCCCCAGGTGCCAGAGAACGGCTAGCCCGAGGCTGCGGCGACGGGCAACGATGGGAAACTGAGGACGCCATGACCGTCACCACCAGCTCGCCGGCTGCGGCGGAGGGCCGGGCCCCGGGAGTCGGCCGGGTCGCCCGAGTCATCGGACCGGTCGTCGACGTGGAGTTCGCACCAGACGAGCTCCCCGAGATCTATCAGGCACTCGAGGTCGACCGCACAATCGGCGGCCAGACCCTGACACTGACCCTCGAGGTCGCCCAGCACATCGGTGACAACACCGTGCGGGCCATCTCGATGCAGCAGACCGACGGCCTCGTGCGCGGCGCACCCGTGCGCGACACCGGAGCCCCGATCTCCGTTCCGGTCGGCGATGCCACCAAGGGGCACGTGTTCAACGTGCTCGGCACCCCGCTCGACGTCGACAAGGTCGACGCGGAGACCCGCTGGCCGATCCACCGCTCGGCCCCGGCGTTCGACCAGCTCGAGTCGAAGACCGAGATGTTCACCACCGGCATCAAGGTCATCGACCTGCTCGCCCCGTACGTGCGCGGTGGCAAGATCGGCCTGTTCGGCGGTGCGGGCGTCGGCAAGACCGTCATCATCCAGGAGATGATCCGCCGGGTCGCCAAGGAGTTCGGTGGCGTGTCGGTGTTCGCCGGGGTCGGCGAGCGCACCCGCGAGGGCAACGACCTGTTCCTGGAGATGACCGAGGCCGGCGTCATCGAGGACACCGCCCTGGTGTTCGGCCAGATGGACGAGCCGCCCGGCACCCGGCTGCGGGTGGCGTTGGGCGCCCTCACCATGGCCGAGTACTTCCGCGATGTCCAGAAGCAGGACGTGCTGCTGTTCATCGACAACATCTTCCGGTTCACCCAGGCCGGTTCCGAGGTGTCGACCCTGCTCGGCCGGATGCCGTCGGCCGTGGGCTACCAGCCCACCCTGGCCGACGAGATGGGCGTCCTGCAGGAGCGGATCACCTCCACCCGCGGTCACTCGATCACCTCGCTGCAGGCGATCTACGTCCCCGCGGACGACCTGACCGACCCGGCGCCGGCGACGACGTTCACCCACCTCGACGCCCAGACGGTGCTCGACCGGTCGATCTCCGACCTCGGTATCTACCCCGCGGTCAGCCCGCTGGACTCCAACTCCCGCATCCTCGACCCGCGCTACATCGGGCAGGAGCACTACGACACCGCCCGCGAGGTCCAGCGCATCCTGCAGCGCTACAAGGACCTCCAGGACATCATCGCCATCCTCGGCATCGACGAGCTCTCCGAAGAGGACAAGATCCTCGTCAACCGGGCCCGTCGTATCCAGCGGTTCCTGTCGCAGCCGTTCTTCGTCGCGGAGCAGTTCACCAACATCCCCGGCAAGTTCGTCCCGCTGGACGAGACGATCGACTCGTTCAAGCGGCTCACCCAGGGCGACTTCGACCACCTGCCCGAGCAGGCGTTCTTCATGTGCGGTGGTATCGAGGAAGCCGAGAAGAACGCCGAGAACCTCTGATGCCCATCCGGGTCGCGATCGTCTCGCCCGAGCAGGAGGTGTGGTCCGGCGACGCCGACATGGTGATCGCCCGCACCACCGACGGTGACCTCGGTGTACTGCCCGGCCACGTGCCGCTGCTGGGGGTCCTGGCCCCCGGTGGCACCGTCCGGGTGAAGACCGGCGGTCAGGAGATCTCCGCGGCGGTCGACGGTGGCTTCATCTCCGTCACCCACTCCGGCGTCAGCATCCTGGCCGAAACCGCCACTCTGAGCAGTTGACCGCCACACCGAACAGCTGACCACCGCCTGGATCGGCTGGCCGTCCCGGTCAGCTGGGCGGCTGGCGGTTCCGACCGGCTGGCTCACGTCAGCCGGTCGGGTATCTCACGGGCGCGTTCCTCGCACGACGGGGACGCGCCCGTCGCACGTCCACCCGGGGATCAGGCGTGGGCGGCGGGTCGCCAGAGGATGTCGCCGCCGGGGTTCGCGATGCGGGCGAGGATGAACAGAAGGTCCGAGAGCCGGTTGAGGTAACGGGCCGGCAGGGGACCGGTGTGCTCCGGGTCGGCCTCGAGCAGCGCCCAGACCGACCGCTCGGCCCGCCGGGCGACCGTGCGGGCGGTGTGCAGCAGAGCGGCACCCGGCGTCCCACCGGGGAGGATGAACGAGGCGAGCTTCGGCAGATCGGCGTTGAACCGGTCGCAGGCCTCCTCCAGCCGGTCGACATAGCCCTCGGTGATCCGCAGCGGCGGATAGGGCGGGTCCGCCACGACCGGGGTGCACAGGTCGGCGCCGACGTCGAACAGGTCGTTCTGGACCTGCCCGAGCACGGTGCGCACCTCGTCCGCCAGCCCGCCGAGGGCCAGCGCCACGCCGATCGCCGCGTTCGCCTCGTCGACGTCGGCGTAGGCGGCCAGCCGCGGATCCGTCTTCGCCACCCGGGACATGTCACCGAGCGCCGTCGTCCCGTCGTCACCGGTACGGGTGTAGATCCGGGTCAGGTGTACCGCCATGCCCCCAGTCTAGGAAGCGGGCCGGCCCGACGCGCGGGGCCGTCAGTCCGTCCGGGACAGCCGGGCGTGCAGCATGGTCGCGTCGTCGCTGATACTGAATCGCGGGAAGGCCACTCGGGCGGAGTCGGCTCGTTCCGCCGTTCGGAGTCGGTCGAGCAGAGCCTCCGCCCGCCCGGCGGCGATCTCGTCCAGCAACGCGTCGGTATCGGTGACCAGACCGAAGGGATGCAGTGCCCGGGCGAAGCCGTCGGACATCACCACCAGCTCCATCCCGGATGTGATCGGCACCGTGGTGACGAACGCGTGCTCGGCGGCCTCGGGGACGTCCGCCAGCACCCAGAGTCCCGCCGGGGTGTTGCGCTGGATTCGGCGTTCCCGGTTGGTGGCCTGGGCTCGGGCATAGACGGTCGCGGGTGCGACACCACGATCAAGCTCCGCGCGGACCGCGTCGAGCAGCCGTTCCTCCGCGCCGTCGAACTGCGGGTCGACGAAGGCGGCCGCACGAGAGCAGGACTGTCTCCGAGCAGGCAGAGTTCGAGGTGGTCGTGCACCAGGCGCACGAGGCTGAGGGTTCGCGCTGGGAAAGCCGGCGGCATCGGCCAGCCCCGCGTGTCGACCGGCTTCGCGGACATACAGGATGAGCTCACGTACGACGTCACGTATGGGCCGCCCGGACTCCGCCCAGGGCGTCCGGGCCAGATAGGCGCTGGCTGTCGCGGCGAGCCAGGCCGCCGGGGAACGGCCCTCCACCAGGGTGTGATCGCCCAGCTGGCTCGCACCGTCGATCACCCAGACGGCGGCCCGCCGGGCACCGGCCACATCCTCATTGTGCGTCTTGTCCGACCTGCTGACGCACTGCACCACCCGCATCCGCCGGCCCCCACGCAGTCATGACGAACCCCGCCAGCAGGAGTATCAGACCGATGACCGCTGGTGCGAGGCGTTGGCTCGTTGACGCATGGCCGGACGATCCGCTGATCAGCACATGGAATCCCCAGAAGACCAGCAGCGTCACCCCGCCGGCAAGGGTCAGCAGCCCGGCGGCCGGCCTCGCGGGCTGCCCGGCTGCGATGGTGGCCGCCGTTGTGATGAAGGCGATCACGGCGGCCAGCAGGCCCATGATCTCCAGGACCTGGCCGCGAACCTGGCGGAGTTCCCGTACGGCAGCCTCCTGCCGTTCGGCGAGGCGCTCAGCCTCCTGGGCGTACTGGATGCGGGCGCGAATGATCTGATAATCGCCCATGCGCAGGGGGTATTCGGCGCCTGCGCTGTCCTCGTCCTCAATGGCCCGAGCGATGCTCGCGCGGGCGGCGGCGAAGGAGCCGCGTAATGTCGCGATGCGCGCATGGGTGGCGTGATAGCGAGGGTAGCCACCCTCGCTGAGCGCGATCGCCTGACGGATATAGCGCTCGGCGTCAAGGAGCGGGCGTCGATCCTGTTCCGGCTCGCGTTCGTGGCGGTCCGCGATGATCTGTGCGGCGAGGTGAAGGACGCCGGGCACTCCCGGCAGACGCGTGACGGCCTCCACCGCGAAGGTGAGGGCGGCGTCCAGGTTGGCGGGCTCGTCGTCGAGCGTGGCGTAGTACTCGGCCTGGAGAAAGTAGAACATCGGGTGCTCGCCGAAGGCGGACTGGTAGCGGTCGGTGTTTGCTCGGTGGCGTCTATGATCCCGGCGCCGCCAGGCTCGCACCTGTAGGCAGTAGAAGGCGTTGAACCGGGTCTGCTCCGGAAGGTCGGAGTTGTCGACCGCGGCGGTCAACGCGTCATCGCCCGCCGCTGGCTCGGACAGCAGCGCGCGGGCCGCGGTCCCGAACGAGGGATGGGTCTCGGCTGGAAGTCGTGCCAGCCGTTCGGGCAGCGTGTCGGTCACGTCGACTTCTGTGAGACAAAGAGTACGTTCCGTGCATGCATTCGGTGAGCGTAGCGGGCGTGGTGCTTCGTGCGAACGGGGACGTTCTTGGGATCAGGCGGCGGGATACCGGGGAATGGCAGATTCCGGGTGGCGTGCTCGAGCGGGACGAGTCGATCCACGACGGGGTGCGGCGGGAGATCGCGGAGGAGACCGGTCTGCTCGTCCGACCCCTACGGCTCACCGGTGTGTATCTGAATCTGCCGCGGGCGGTGGTGGCGATGGTGTTCCTCTGCGCGGCCGAGGGCGAGACGGTCGCCGCCAGCACGGAGGAGGCGTCGGAGGTCGGCTGGCTTTCGACCGGCGAGGTGCGGACACGGTTCGAGGGGGTGTTCGCGGTGCGGGTGGCGGACGCGCTGGTGGGCCGGGATGAGGCGTTCGTGCGGGTGCACGACGGGGTGTCGGTCCTGGCGGAGGGCGCTGGGGGACAAGGCGATTACTAGGTGTGCTTGTGGTCAAAGTGGTGGGGGCCGGTGAAGATCTTCCGGCCAGGACCTAGCATCGAGATCCGTGGAACGCTTCGTGGTGACTGGCGGCACCCGGTTGATCGGTGAGGTCGCCGTTCCGGGTGCGAAGAACTCGGTGCTGAAGTTGATGGCCGCGAGTCTGTTGGCTCCCGGCCGGACGGTCCTGACGGCCGTCCCCGACATCCTTGACGTGACGGTGATGGCGGACGTGCTCACGGGGCTGGGTGCCACCGTGAGCCGGCACCGGGAGTGGGAGAAACCCTCGGGGGGCGGCGCGGCGGGCGGGCGGTTGTGCATCGACATGCCCGAGGACGCCGGGGGAGCCGCCGATGGGGATCTGGTGCGGCGCATCCGGGCGTCCGTGGCGGTGCTCGGGCCGTTGGTGGCGCGCCGCGGTGAGGCCCGGGTGGCGCTGCCCGGCGGGGACGCGATCGGGTCGCGGGCCCTGGACATCCACGTCAACGGGCTGACCCAGCTGGGTGCGGTGGTGGACGTGGAGGACGGGGTGCTCGTCGCGCGCACCGACGGGCGGTTGCAGGGGGCGTCGATCTGGCTGGACTTTCCCAGCGTCGGCGCCACCGAGAACCTGGTGATGGCGGCGGTGCTGGCGAAGGGCACGACCGTCATCGACAACGCCGCGCGCGAGCCGGAGATCGCAGATCTGTGCGCGATGCTGACGGCGATGGGGGCGCAGATCGGTGGGGCGGGGTCGTCCACGCTCGTGGTGGACGGGGTGGACGGGCTGTCCGCCGTGGAGCACGAGACGGTGGCGGATCGGATCGTCGCCGGGACGTACGCGGTCGGCGCGCTGATGACCGGCGGGGACGTGCTGATCCGTGGCGGTCGGGTGGAGCATCTCGCGATCGTGTTGGAGAAGCTGGTCGAGGCCGGCGCGCGGGTCGACGTGCGCGGGGACGGGTTTCGGGTGGCGGGGTCGGAGCGGCCGCGTTCGATCGATGTGATGACCCTGCCGTACCCGGGGTTCCCGACGGATCTGCTGCCGCAGGTGATCGCGTTGGAGGCGATCAGCTCCGGCACGTCGCTGATCACCGAGAACGTGTTCGACAGTCGGTTCGTGTTCTGCCGGGAGCTGCACACGCTGGGCGCCGATCTGCGTACCGACGGCCATCACGTCGTCGTGCGCCCGGCCGCTCGGCTGACCGGTACGCGGGTGATGGCCTCGGACGTGCGGGCGGGGGCTGCCCTGGTGCTCGCGGGTCTGGTCGCCGACGGGGTCACCGAGGTGACCGAGGTGCACCACATCGACCGCGGCTACGCCCATTTCGTCGAGGATCTGCGGGCGTTGGGCGCCGACATCACCCGCGTCCGGGACCGCGCGGTCGCCTGAAGGTGCCACCGGTCATCCACTCGTCCGCCGCTCGGGTGGGAGGGCCGGCGCCCCGAGGTCAGGCGTAGGGGAGCTGGCCGCCGCGGGGCGGGTGCAGGGTGTGGGTGGCGCGGGCGGCGTCCACGCCGAAGACGAGCACGTGGCGGCGGTGGCGCGGGCGGGACAGGATGTTGCCGGACGCGTCGATGTGCAGCGGGGTCATCGCCATCGCCCACGTGGAGCGGATGCCCTGGGTGCACAGGACCGCCTGGGCGAGGGTCACCTCGGCCGGGGTGTCGACGATGGCGACGGGCACGAGCAGCCCGAAGTCGTGACCGAGCGGGATACCGCGGGGCAGGGCCCGCAGCGGAGTGCTCGCCCACCGCGCCGCGATCAGCAGCAGCCCCAGTACCACCACCAGCACCGTCGGCCCGATGAGGAACTCCGCCGTGTTCACGGCCGCCCGACACCTCCCGACGCCCCGCTGCTCCGAGGCGGCCCGTCCGGCCTGGCGTGGCTCGCCCGGCCCGCCGTCCATCGTCCCAGACGTTCGCACCGGTCGGCGGGTTCCCGACCGATGCGGGCCGATCCGTCCCCGCGACCTGGCCGCATCTGGTGGTCGGTGGACCGCGTCTGGACGCACGCGGCCGCAGCCTCGCGGCCGGGTCGGCGAATCGTGCGGTGTTTCGCTGGCTGCGGAGGATGATGGCGATGGTGCGATCCGATCGTCTGGTAAGCGGATCGAACCCAAGGGAAAGCGGTGTGTCATCCAGGGTGTGCCTGCCTGCCGTGCGCCCGTCGGATGGGGCATGCTTGCCGGGTACGTGCTGATCGGGTTCGGCCTACGGGTGGCGGCTCGCCGGTCACGGCACGGTGGAGGTTGGACGGAGGCGTGCAGGACGTGGAGGTGCCCGCGCAGGTGGATATCGCCAGCGAACGCGGCGCGCGGCCCATGGGGCTGCTCGGGGCGCGTGAGCTGCGGCCCGTCGTGGTGATCGTGGCGTTCGTCGTCGCGATCGTGCTCGGCGTGGGGATCGGGTTCGTCACCGCCGATCGTGACCAGTCCGCCGGCGACACCGCGACCGGTCAGACGCCCGTGGCCGAGCTCAGCCCGGTGCAGGGGACGCCGTCCTGGGCGGCCACGCGCAGTCCGGGCGCGGCACACCAGATGGTGCTCAACTCCGAACCGAACCCGGCGGCGCTCCGCCTGGCCCTGCAGTTCACCGTGGCGGCCGAGATCAAGGAGACCGACCCCTCCACCACCGTCACCGCCGCGCAGGTGACGGTGGTGGAGGGCATGTACTTCGGTGCGGTCGAGGGTGTGGACGCCGCGCAGGACCAGTACTGGGCGATCGGCCGGATCAACGTCGCCGGTGCCGCCAGCCCGCCGGCCGATCCGCATGTGTGGCGCCGGATCGGGTCCGGGCCCTGGACGATCGTGAGCCACGGCGCCGGAGCCTGCGACAGCATCCCCAAGGCCCTGGTGGACGTCTGGAAGGGTTCGCTGCAGCCCTGCATCGGCGCCTGAGCGGGTAGCGGGGTATGGACGTTCGGTGAGCGCCGGCGGGGCGTGTGGTCGTAATCTCATGCCCTCGCCCGCCGTCCGCTCGGCCGGGGCGGGAACACGTCCGTCCCCGGCCGCCGGCGCGGCCCGCTCGGAAATGAGGCCGCGGCGATGACACCAGTGGAGTCGGCGGCAGCGGCTCGGGACCGGCCCTGGATCTTTCGGACCTACGCGGGGCATTCGAGCGCGGCGCGCAGCAACGCGCTCTACCGGCGCAACCTGGCCAAGGGGCAGACCGGCCTGTCGGTCGCCTTCGACCTACCCACCCAGACGGGCTATGACCCGGACCATCCGCTGGCCCGCGGTGAGGTCGGCCGGGTGGGCGTGCCGATCGCGCATCTGGGTGACCTGCGCCAGCTGTTCGACGAGATCCCGCTGGCGCGGATGAACACGTCCATGACGATCAATGCCACGGCGATGTGGCTGCTGGCGCTCTACCAGATCGTCGCGCAGGAGCAGGGCGCCGACCCGGCGCAGCTCGCCGGCACCACCCAGAACGACATCATCAAGGAGTACCTCTCCCGCGGGACGTATGTCTTCCCACCCGGGCCGTCCCTGCGCCTGGTCACCGACGTCATCGCGTACGCGGTCACGGAACTGCCGCGCTGGAACCCGATCAACATCTGCAGCTACCACCTCCAGGAAGCCGGCGCCACCCCGGTGCAGGAGCTCGCCTTCTCGATCTGCTCGGCGATCGCCGTGCTGGACGCGGTGGCCGCCGCGGGTATCGGCACGCCGGAGCGGATGAGCGAGGTCTGCCGGCGGGTGTCCTTCTTCGTCAACGCCGGCGAGCGGTTCGTCGAGGAACTGTGCAAGATGCGCGCGTTCGTCGCCCTCTGGGACGAGCTGCTGCGCACCCGCTACGGGGTGACCGACCCAGCCGCCCGCCGGTTCCGCTACGGCGTGCAGGTCAACTCGCTCGGCCTGACCGAGGCACAGCCGGAGAACAACATCATCCGGATCGTGCTGGAGACCCTCGGGGTGACACTGTCGAAGAACGCCCGCTGCCGCGCGTTGCAGCTACCGGCCTGGAACGAGGCGCTGGGCCTGCCCCGGCCGTGGGACCAGCAGTGGTCGCTGCGCATCCAGCAGATCCTCGCGCACGAGACCGATCTGCTCGAGCATGAGGATCTCTTCGAGGGCTCGGTCGTCGTGGCGGCCCGGGTGGACGAGCTGGTCGCCAGCGCCCGCGCGGAGATCGACCGGGTGCAGGCGATGGGGGGCGCGGTGGCCGCCGTGGAAAGCGGCTACCTGAAGTCGGCGATGGTGTCCGCCCAGGCCGACCGCCGGGCCCGGATCGAGGATGGTACCCAGGTCGTCGTCGGCGTGAACAGGTTCACCGAGACCGAGCCGAACCCACTGCTCGCCGAGCTGGACGCGGCGATCCAGCCGGTCGACCCCGAGGCCGAGAAGGCGGCGCAGCGTGCCGTCGCCGCCTGGCGGGCCGGACGGGACGCGGCCGCCGTCCGCGCGACCCTGCTCGAGCTGCGCGCCGCCGCCGCGACCACCGCGAACCTGATGCCCGCCACCCTGGCCTGCGTCCGCGCCGGGGTGACCACTGGCGAGTGGACTGACACTCTTCGTGAGATCTTCGGCGAGTACCGCGCCCCGACCGGCGTCGCCGGCGCCACCCGCACCATCGCCCCAGGCACGTCGTCCACGGCAGGCGGCTCGTCCACACCAGGCACGTCGTCCACGGCAGGCACGTCGTCCACGGCAGGTGTCCCGTCCAGCGGGGGTGAGGTGGGAGCGGGGGGACGTTCGCGGGCGGACGAGGTGCGTGAGCTGGTCGTGCGCACCCGGGCCGAGCTGGGGCGGCCGGTCCGGCTGCTGATCGGCAAGCCCGGTCTGGACGGGCACTCCAACGGCGCCGAACAGATCGCGGTGCGGGCCCGTGACGCCGGATTCGAAGTGATCTACCAGGGCATCCGGTTGACGCCGGCGCAGATCGTGGCCGCGGCGATCGAGGAGGACGTCCACGTGGTGGGCCTGTCCATCCTCTCCGGTGCCCATCTGGACCTGGCGACGGAGGTGATCGGCGGGCTGCGGGCCGCTGGTGCCGGCGACCTACCGGTGATCGTCGGGGGCATCATCCCGGCGGCCGACGCACAACGCCTGACCCGACTCGGCGTGGCCGGCGTCTTCACTCCCCGTGACTTCGAGCTGGACGCCATCATCCTGAACATCCTGGAGGTCGTACGGTCAGCTCATGGGCTCGAGTCCTCCTGACGGCACCCCTGCCACCTCCACCACGGCTGCTCCGGCGGTGCCCTCGCTCGAGGACGCGGTGGCGCTGGCGACCCGGATGCACGCCGGGCAACGGGACAAGGCCGGTGACGAGTACATCGGCCATCCCCGTCGGGTCATGGAGACGGTGTCCCGCACCGCCGGACCGGCCGGGGTCGACCCCCTGGCCGCCCAGTTCGCCGCGATCCTGCATGACGTCGTCGAGGACAGCGAGATCACGCTGGAACACCTGACCGCGGCCGGATATCCAACCCCGGTCGTCGCCGCGGTGGACGCGCTCTCGCATCGTCCGGACGAGCCCATGCGCGACTATCTGGCCCGGGTCGCCGCCGACCCGCTGGCCGTCGTCGTCAAACACGCCGACATGCAGGACAACTCCGACCCCGTCCGGCTGGCGCGGCTGGGCGCCGAGAAGGCACAGGCCCTGGGCCAGCGCTACGCCGGGCGCCGGGCGTTGCTCGACGACCTGGTGCTCCAACACCACCGCGGCGCCGCGAAGCCCTCCGCCGGGGGATCTTCCTGACGGTCCTGTCGCTGGTCTGTCGTGGGCGTTCGGCGGGCGCCGGACGACCGCTGGCGGTCGGGGGTCGGGCAGGGTGCCGGATCGGGCACGGTACCGTGACCGCATGCGGTTGGTGATCGCTCGGTGCAGCGTCGACTACGTCGGGCGGCTCACCGCCCATCTGCCAAGCGCGGTACGGCTCGTGCTGGTCAAGGCGGACGGTTCGGTGTCCATCCACGCGGATGGCCGAGCGTACAAACCGCTGAACTGGATGAGCCCGCCCTGCGTCATCGCCGAGGAGCCCGGCGTGTGGCGGGTGAGCAACAAGGCGTCCGAACAGCTCATCATCACCATCGAGGACGTGCTCCACGACTCCAGCCATGAGCTGGGAATCGACCCCGGTCTGCGCAAGGACGGCGTCGAGGCGCACCTGCAGGTCCTGCTGGCCGACCGTCCGGACGCGATCGCACCCGGGCTCACCCTGGTCCGCCGGGAGTACGAGACCGGCATCGGTCCCGTGGACCTGCTCTGCCGCGATCTCGACGGCTCCACGGTCGCCGTCGAGATCAAGCGCAAGGGTGAGATCGACGGAGTCGAGCAGCTCACCCGCTACCTGGCCCGGCTGCGTGATGATCCGGCACTGCCGCGACCGGTGCGGGGCATCCTCGCGGCCCAGTCCATCACCCCCCAGGCCCGTCTGCTCGCCGCCGACCGCGGCCTGGGCTGCGCCGTCGTCGACTATGACGACCTGCGCGGCCTGGAACCCTCCATCCCCACCCTGTTCTGACCCTCGCCCCCACGGCGACACCGCGCATCCCGCGCATCCGCGGCCTCGCACCGGGGCGTCGTGAACCATGGCCGTGGTTCGCCGGCGGATGATCGTCGGGCCGGGCCGGGGGTGGCCTGGGAGGATCGGCGTGTCCGCGGTATCACCGTCGGTAGCGGGGGGCGTGGCATGGCCGAGATGTCGTTGTCGGGGCGGCCGATCGCCGTCGTGGGACTGGGCACGATGGGCGCGGGGATCGCCGAGGCGCTCGCCCGGGCGGGGTTCACGGTGGTCGGAATCGAGCGGGACGCCGACGCGCTGCGCCGCGGCGGTGAACGGGTGGCGCGATCGCTCGAACGGGCCAGGGCGCACGGCCAGCTTGATGCGGCCGGGCACGATGCCGTGGTCGCCCGGCTGCGGCTTGGCACCGATCTCGCGGCGGTCGCCGCCGCGGGGACGAGCGGCTGCGGGCTGGTCATCGAGGCGGTCGAGGAGCGGCTGGAGGCCAAGGCGGCACTGCTCGCCCGGCTGGACGAGCTGGCCGCGCCGGACACGGTGCTCGCGACCAACACCAGCTCGCTGTCGGTGCTGGAGCTCGCCGCCGGGACGGGACGACCGCAGCGCGTCCTGGGCATGCACTGGTTCAACCCGGCGCCGGTGATGCGCCTGGTCGAGGTGGTGCGCACGGTGGTGACCGACCCCGATGCGCTGGCGATGGTGGTCGAGGTGGCCGAGGCGGCCGGCAAGACACCGGTCGTGACCGCCGACCGGGCCGGGTTCATCGCGAACGCCCTGCTGTTCGGCTATCTCAACGACGCGGTGCGGATGGCCGAGGCCCGCTTCGCCACCGCGTCCGACATCGACACCGCGATGCGGCTGGGCTGCGGGCATCCGATGGGGCCGCTCGCCCTGCTCGACCTGATCGGGCTGGACACCGCCCGGGAGATCCTCGACTCGATGTTCGCCCAGACCGGCGATCGCCGCCACGCGCCGGCGCCGCTGCTCGGCCAGCTCGTCGCCGCCGGCCTGCTGGGACGCAAGTCCGGACGGGGCTTCCACACCTACCCGCCGGCCACCGGCCCGGACTCGAACGGGACGGTGCCGGGCGACCCGACACCAGCGGCAGTACCGGCAGCGGCAGTTCCGGCAGCGGTAGCAGCGCCGCCGTCCCGGCCGGTACGCGTGTGCGGGGTGGTGGGCGGCGGCACGATGGCGCTGGGGATCACGCAGGTGCTGCTGCGCAGCGGGCATGAGGTGGTGGTGCGGGTGCGCCGTCCCGACCAGGCGGATCCCGCCGCGGCCGGGGGAGTGCGGGGACGGTTGGACGCCGCGCTGGCGGCCGCGGTGGCCCGTGGACGGTGCACCGAGGACGAGCGTGCGGCGGCGCTCGGCCGGTTGCGGACCACGACCGACCTGGGAGATCTCGGCGACTGCGACATCCTCATCGAGGCCGTGGTCGAGGATCTGGCGGTCAAACGGGCGCTGTTCAGCGATCTGGACAAGGTGGCCCGACCGGGGGCGGTGCTCGCGACGACCACGTCATCCCTGCCGGTGATCGAATGTGCCACGGCGACGAGCCGGCCGCGGGATGTCGTGGGGATGCACTGGTTCAACCCGGCGCCGGCGATGCGTCTGGTCGAGGTGGTGCCGACGGTGCTCACGGGGGCGGCGGCGACCGAGACGGTGCTGGCGCTGGCGCGAGCGGCGGGGCAGCAGCCGGTGCGCTGCGCCGACCGGGCGGGCTTCATCGTCAACGCACTGCTGTTCCCGTATCTGGGCGACGCGATCCGCATGGTGGCGGCCCACTACGCCACGATGGAGGACATCGACACGGCGATGACGCTCGGGTGTGCCCATCCGATGGGGCCGTTCGCGCTCGCGGACGTGATCGGACTGGACGTC
>NZ_CADCWS010000015.1 GCF_902806475.1 Candidatus Frankia nodulisporulans | reverse complement strand
GGATACCCAAGGGTGGGAACAGCCCCCCGGGCGGGTGTAATGTCTGCTACATTCCGGTGCGTCGGATTTGTGGTTGGCCTGGCCCGTGTCGCCCCGGTGGACGGTGTCCGATCGGCGACCAAGATGGGCCTCCTGCCGGCTTGCGATCGATGGTGGGCTGTGGCTAGGTTGGCGGTGTACTGGCCGGTCGAGTACCACTCTCGCCGTCCGGGTCGCCTCGGTCACTGACCCCTGCCGCCGGCGGCGCGACCTCGCCTCGGGCCCGTCGTGATCGCTCGTTTCCCGCCGATTGGGCGCGATGTACCCGGGTGTTTTTCGCTCGTTTGCCATTTGTGGCAGAGAAAAGGAAAGCAGTGCTGCCGTGCCCGATGCGGAATTGGCCTTCGGGTCCGAGCGGAAATAGCTGGCGCGCGGTGAACCTGGTTTTCGGTGGGTGGGCCACGAATTCCTGAGCTTGCTGCAGGCTGCGGTCCGGTGTGTGCGTTCGCCGCCTTTTTATGGGCTTGGCGCGGACTGCGACGGGTGACATCGCGGACGATGTCGGGCCATGGTGATCTGTGTCATCGAGCAGGTGCAGACCAGGTCAGCCCATGCCTGCCAGCTACGCCAGTGGCTCCGTTCGGCGACCGGCGGCCGCCACCGTGCGAGTGATCAGGTCGGGGCGGACTAGTATCCGCGCACGTTGGTGATGCCGCGACGGCTATGCGCCCGGGGCCGCGTGTAGTTCGCCGTGTCAGTTCTACGAGAGTTGCTGGGGGTCAGTGCGTTTTCCGCGTACTCAGTACAGATACCGCTTCCCCAGGACGTCTGTCGCCCAGTGGCTCCGGCCAGGAGGTCATCGACGCTCTGGGCGATCTCGGCCGTCGAAACGTGTCCATCGCGTTGGCGAAGTGGGTGCTTTCCTTGTCCTGGGTCCGGTTGCGATGGATCCGGGTCATGTGCCAGTAGGGCGAGTCGGGATGCCCGGTGTCGCGGCGGTCAACGTGCCACGCGGCCGCAGCGGGCTCCCTGAACCGGATCAGTACGACATGCATGTCGCTGTACCCCAGGTCACGAGCCGCCAGGAGGACCTGCCGATGACCATCGCTGTCCCGCATTCCCTCGCGTCCTCGACTGGTCGCGACCGCTGTGATCCGCTGACCGCGGCCGATCTGGTTGTGGTGATCACACCGTTTGCCGAACCCGCACCGGCCCTGGTCGCCGCCGTGACGCGCGCAGGTGGGCGCGGCGTGCTTGACCTGGGACGATCCGAGTCCGTCGCACATCGTGCGCTGCGGGACGCGACCCGTTGGACGCCCGGCGCCTTCGGCGTCCGCGTGGGCACCGACTGTCCGCTGGCGCCGCGGGACCTCCCGGACGCGGTGGATCTCGTCGTGCTCGCCGCCGGCGCGCCGGAACGAGGCTGGTCGGTGGGTGAGGTGACGGCGACCGGCCGGCAGGTGTGGGTCGAGGTGACCTCGGTCGGCGCGGCCGTGGCCGCGATCGAGGCTGGCGCCACCGGTCTGCTCGCACGGGGTAACGAGTCCGGCGGCGCGGTCGGTGACCTGACCACGTTCACGCTGCTCCAGCATCTGCTCGCCGAGGACGGCCCCAGCGCCACCGCCGGACGGGACGTGCCGGTCTTCGCCGCCGGTGGGATCGGCCTGGCCACGGCGGCCGCCGCGGTCGCCGGTGGCGCGGCGGGGGTCGTACTCGACGCCCAGCTCGCGCTCGTCCAGGAACTGGAACTGCCCGAGCGGGTGGCGGCGGCGATCCGGGCGATGGACGGCAGTGAGACCGCCCTGTACGGCGGCCACCGGCTCTACACCCGGCCCGATCTGCCCATCGCGGGTCTGGTCGGCTCCGGCCGGCCGGTCGCCGACCTGCGGGCCACCGGCGGCGAGATCGCCTCCGACGGCGCGCTGTCCGTTACCGCTCCCCGTCAGGCGGAACACTCGCCCGACGCCGCCGCGCCGGACCAGGCCAGCCCGGACGACCGGGCCAGCCAGGACGACCGGGCCGGGCAGGACGACCAGGCCGGGCAGGACGACCAGGCCGGGCAGGACGACCAGGCCGGGCAGGACGACCAGGCCGGGCAGGACGACCAGGCCGGGCAGGACGACCAGGCCGGGCAGGACGACCAGGCCAGCCAGGACGGGCGGGATCAGGCTCAGGAGCGGGCGGCGTGGGTCGCGGCCCGGCTGGGTGCCCGGGATCTGAGTGAACAGTTTCTGCCGATCGGCCAGGACGGGGCGTTCGCCGCCGCCTTCGCCGACCGGTTCCGCCACGCCGGCGCGGTGGTGCGGGCGGTACGGGCGGCGATCCGCGAGGGTCTGGCCACCGCCGGGCGGGTGCGTCCGCTCGACGCCGGCTCGCCGTTCGCGGCCGACCGCGGCCTGCGCTACCCGATCGCGCAGGGTCCGATGACCCGGGTCAGCGACCGGGCCGAGTTCGCCCGGGCCGTGGCGGACGGCGGCGGCCTGCCGTTTCTGGCCCTGGCGCTGATGAGCGGGCCGGCCACCCGCGAGCTGCTGGCCCGCACCGCCGACCAGCTTGGCGACGTGCCGTGGGGCGTCGGCATCCTCGGATTCGCCCCGCCGCAGCTGCGCGCGGCCCAACTCGAGGCGGTCCGTGAGATCCGTCCGCCGTGCGCGATCATCGCCGGTGGACGTCCGTCCCAGGCCGCCCCGCTGGAGGCCGCCGGCATCGACACGTTCCTCCACGTGCCCTCGCCGGGCCTGCTCGGACGGTTCCTGACCGAAGGCGCCCGCAAGTTCGTCTTCGAGGGACGCGAGTGCGGCGGGCACGTCGGTCCGCGGGCGAGCTTCCCGCTGTGGGAGGCCCAGATCGCGGGTCTGCTCGCCTACGGGGAGTCCGCGGCGGCCGGACCCGACTTCTTCGCCGAACTGCACCTGCTGTTCGCCGGCGGGGTGCATGACGCCCGGTCGGCGGCGATGGTCGCGGCCGCCGCGGCCCCCCTGGCCGCCCGCGGTGCGCGCGTCGGCGTGCTGATGGGCACCGCCTACCTGTTCACCACCGAGGCGGTCACGTCCGGTGCGATCATGACTGGCTTCCAGCAGGCCGCGCTTGACTGCGAACGCACCGTCCTGCTGGAGACCTCACCCGGGCATGCCACCCGGTGCGTCGAGTCCGACTTCGTGCGCACCTTCCTCGACCGCCGCAGGGAGCTGCTGGCCGCCGGCGCGCCCCGCCAGCAGATGTGGCAGGAGCTGGAGTCGCTGAACCTGGGCCGGCTGCGGGTGGCCAGCAAGGGCCTGCGCCGCGACGGTGACCGGCTCGTCCAGGTCGACCCCGCGCTGCAGGTCCGGGAGGGAATGTTCATGATCGGTCAGGTGGCGGCGCTGCGCTCGGCCCGCACGACGGTCGCCGACCTGCACGAGGAGGTCACCAGCGGTGCCGGCCAGGCGCTGGCGGCCCGCGCCGCCGATCTGGGCCTGACCACCGGGCCGTCCAGCCACACCGGGCCGGCCACGGCGGTGCCGGTCGGGGACGGCGACGCACGACCGTTGGACATCGCCATCGTCGGCATGGCGGCGGTCTTCCCGGACGCCGCCGATCTCGACTCCTACTGGGCGAACATCGTGGCCGGTGTCGACGCCATCCGCGAGGTGCCGGACGACCGGTGGGACCCGCGGATCTACTACCGTCCCGACGCGGTGACCAAGGAAGCCGGCCGGCACACCCCGTCGAAGTGGGGTGGTTTCCTGCCGCGCATCCCGTTCGACGCGCTGGCCTACGGCATCCCGCCGCGGGCGCTGCGCAGTATCGAGACCAGCCAGCTGCTGGCGCTCGAGGTCGCCGCGCGGGCGTTGCGCGGCGCCGGATACGACACGGCCCAGAAGGGCCCCGGTGAAGGCCGTCCGTTCGACCGGTCGCGCGCGTCGGTGGTGTTCGGGACCGAGGCCGGTACCGACCTGTCCGCCGCCTACAGCATGCGTTCCCTGTGGCCGGGACTGCTCGGTTCCCTGCCGGCGGAGCTCGAGGCGTTCCTGCCCGAGCTGGACGAGGACTCCTTCCCCGGTATGCTCGCGAACGTCATCGCCGGACGGGTCGCGAACCGGCTCGACCTCGGCGGGGTGAACTTCACCGTCGACGCGGCCTGCGCGTCGTCGCTGGCCGCCTTGGACGCCGGCTGCAAGGAACTGGTCGCCGGTACCTCCGACCTGGTGCTGTGCGGGGGTGTGGACACCCACGCCGGCGCCCATGACTTCCTGCTGTTCTCCTCGGTGCACGCGCTGTCGCCGAACGGGCGGTGCCGCAGTTTCGACTCCGGGGCCGACGGCACCAGCCTCGGTGAGGGCGCCGCGGTCGTGGTGCTCAAACGGCTCGCCGACGCCGAGCGCGACGGCGACCGCATCCACGCCGTGATCCGCGCGGTGGCCGGCTCGTCCGACGGGCGGGCGCTGGGCCTGACCGCCCCGCGTAAGGAGGGCCAGGTCCGCGCGCTGGAACGGGCCTACTCGCGGGCCGGGATCTCCCCGCGTGACGTCGGTCTGCTCGAGGCGCACGCCACCGGCACCGTGGTCGGTGACCGCACCGAACTCGCCACCCTCACCGAGATGTTCGTCGACAACGGCGCCGAGCCCGGTTCGTGCGCGGTGGGCTCGGTGAAGTCGCAGATCGGGCACACCAAGTGCGCCGCCGGCCTGGCCGGGCTGATCAAGGTGGCGAAGTCGCTGGAGACCGGGGTGCGTCCGCCGACGCTGCACATCGACACCCCCAACGCCTACTGGCAGGCCGACACCAGCCCGTTCTACTTCGACCAGTCGGCCAAGCCCTGGGTGGCGCCGGCCGCGGACCGTCACGCCGGCGTGTCCGCGTTCGGGTTCGGCGGCACGAACTTCCACGTCGTGCTCTCGGCCTACGACGGCGCTCCGGAACCCAGCCACGGCCTCGACCAGTGGCCCGCGGAACTGTTCGTGATCCGCGGTGCCGACCGGGCGGCCGCCGGCCGGGCCCTGGACCGACTCACACAGCTCGTCACCGCCAGCGCCACGGCCGGCCATCCGCTGCGGCTGCGTGACCTCGCCCGCACGGCCAGCGCCGGCGGCGGGCCGGTCCAGGTCGCCTTCGTCGTCGACGACCTGGCTGCCCTGCCGGGCGCGATCGAGGCGGCCCGCACGTTCACCGCGGACCCGAAGGCCGGTCGGTTCGTCCGCGCCGACGACGCTGACGCCGGCGATGGTGTTGGTCCGGGGGCGACCGCGATGCTGTTCCCCGGTCAGGGCAGCCAGCGGCCGGGGATGCTCGCCGACCTGTTCGTGGCGTTCCCGCGGCTGCGTGAGGTCCTCGACCTCGCCCCCCAGTGGGTCGACACGATGTTCCCGCCGGCGGCCTTCACCCGCGCCGGACGAGACGCCCAGGTCGCGGCGATCACCGACACCCGGGCCGCGCAGCCCACCCTGGGCCTGGCCGGCCTGGCCATGCACGACCTGCTCGCGGGCCTGGGTATCCGACCCGATCATGTCGGTGGCCACTCCTACGGCGAACTCGTCGCCCTGGTCGCCGCCGGCGTGCTCGACCGGGCTGACCTGATCGGGCTCAGCGAGGCGCGGGCCGGCGCGATCCTGGCCGCCGCGGGCGACGACCCCGGCGCGATGGCCGCCGTGGCCGCTCCCATCGAGCAGGTCCGGGCGGTTCTCGCCGACCTGCGCGCCGACGGGGCCGAGGGCACCGTGGTGGTCGCCAACCACAACGCGCCTCGTCAGGTCGCCGTCTCCGGGCCGACCGCGGCACTGACCCGGGCGATCGAGGCGTTCGCGCAGGCCGGTCTGACGGCCCGGCGCATTCCGGTGGCCTGCGCCTTCCACAGCCCGGTGGTGGCCGCCGCCGCGCACACCCTGGCCACTCTGCTCGCCGACATCCCGGTCGAGTCCGCGCACCGGACCGTCTGGTCCAACACCACCGCGGCGCCGTATCCGAGCACACCGGCGGAGATCCGGGCGGCGCTCGCCGGTCAGGTGGCCGCGCCGGTGCGGTTCGTCGAGCAGATCGAGGCGATGTACGCCGCCGGTGTGCGGACGTTCATCGAGGCGGGCCCCGGCCGCGTGCTGTCCCAGCTGGTCTCGAAGATCCTCGGGACGCGGCCGCACCGGGTGGTCGCCACCGATGTCGCCGGTGAGTCCGGGGTGCGCCGGTTGCTGCTCGCCGTCGCCGAACTCGCCGCCGCCGGCGTCGCCGTCGATCCGTCCCCCCTGTTCGTCGGCCGCGACGCACGGATCGTCGCCGCGAGCGACATCCCGCGCCGTCCTGGCTGGACGATCGACGGGGCCTACGTCCGCACCGTCGACGGCACCCATGTCGCCGGTGGTCTGCAGCCGCCACGCCAGCTCACCCCGGCCGGCGGCGCTGTTCCCACCGCCACCGCGGCGCCGGCGGTCGCCACCGCCGTTCCGGTGGCTACGGCCGTTCCGGTGGCTACGGCCGTTCCGGTGGCTACGGCCGTTCCGGTGGCTACGGCCGTTCCGGTGGCTACGGCCGTTCCGGTGGCTACGGCCGTTCCGGTGGCTACGGCCGTTCCGGTGGCCGCCGCGAGTGTCACCCCTGGTACGGCGCCTGCCGTCGACAGCTCGTCCAACGGTCACGGACCGGCGCCCGCCCTACCGGCGCCGCGATCCCTGACCAACCCGGTGGTGTCGGCCAACGCCACGCCACCGCCCACGTCCACGGTCGACGTTTCGACGACCGAGACCACGCCCGAGTTTGGAGGTGATGGTCCGGTGGAGGCCGTCGTCCTGGATTTCCTGCGAACCAGCCGCGAGATGATCGCCGCGCAGCGTGATGTCGTGCTTGGCTACCTGGGCTACGACCCGGCCGGGTACGCCGACCATCCCGCGGCGCCACCGGCCGCCCTCCCGGCGGCTGTCGTGCCGGCGGTCGTGTCCGCTGCCCGGGCGGGCGTTCCGCCGCAGGTCCGTCCCGATGTGGCGGTGGGCGGCCCGGTGGGCCTGGCCGCGGGTCAGGGGTCACCGGCGGGTGGAAACGGCGCCGGGGTGCCGGTCGCGACTGTGTCGGTGGCGGTGGAGCCGGTCGCCGCTGTGTCGGTGGCGGTGGAGCCGGTCGCCGCTGTGTCGGTGGCGGTGGAGCCGGTCGCCGCGGCGTCGTCGGTGGGGTTGGACCGGGTGGCGGTGTCCGATGTGGTGGTCGGGGTGATCGCGGAGCAGACCGGTTATCCGGTGGAGATGCTCGAACCGGATCTGGATCTTGAGGCTGATCTGTCGATCGACTCGATCAAGCGGACGGAGGTGCTCGGGGAGCTGGCCGGTCGGTTGGGGTTGGCGGCGCCGGGTTCCGGTGAGCTGGACGAGTCGGTGGTCGAGGAGCTGGCCGCGATCAAGACGGTGCGCGGCATCGTCGACTGGATCGTCGCCCGCCCCGGTCCGGGGGAGCCGGCGGCCGTGGCGGACCCGGTCCGGGTGCCGGTCCAGGGCCCCGATGATCCGGCGTGGACGGGTCCGTCCGCGCCGGGCGGCCCGGGCCCGTCGGCCCCGGGTGGTGCCTCGCCGGTCGGGACCGGGTCGTTCGCCGGCATGCCGACGGGCGGCTCGAACTCCAACGGCACCGCGGCGACCTTCGCCGGTCCGGCGTTCGCCGATGTCGTCATGCCCGAACAGGCTTCGCTGACCTCGGCGGGTCACCACTCCGATGATCCCAGCTCCCAGCCGGCGTTGGCCGGTGTCTCCCGGGCCGCGGCCGCGGGTGCGGCGCGGTCCACGGGCGGTGCGCGTGAAGCCGAGCCGTCCGCTGTGTTCCCGCTGCGGCGGTACGTCGTCGAGGTACAGGAGGCCGAACCGCCCGCGCAGGTGGGCGCCACCGACCTGCGCGGAGCTCGGTTCCTGCTGGTCGAGGGTGGCCTCGGGGTCGGGCTGGCGACCCGGCTGGAACGGGCCGGCGCCGAGGTGCGTATCCTCGCCGCGCACGACCGGGGACTGGTCGACCAGATCCGGGCCGGGGTCGGCGCCGACGGTCTGGCCTGGATCGCCTCCGCCGATCCGGATGCCCAGGAGGACGCGGTGCTGCCGGCGGCCTTCCCGGCGCTGCGGGCCGCGGCGCTTGGTGGCTGCCGGCGGGTGCTGGTGGTCACCGGCGACGGCGGACGTTTCGGCTGCCCGACGCCGGCGGTGCCGGGCCGGGCCGCCGGCGCCAGGGTCGCCAACGGGGCGGAACGTGAGATCGAGGTCGAGCGGTCCGCGGTGCGCCCGACCCGCGGAGCGGGGCTGGCCGGGCTGGTCCGCACGATCGCCCGGGAGGTGCCGGGACTGACGCTGCGGCTGGTCGACGTGGAACCCAAGGAGGAACCGCGGGGCATCGCCGACAGTCTGTTCACCGAACTGCTCACCGCCGATGGGCCGCTGGTCGTCGGCTACCGGGACGGCGCCCGGGCGGTGGTTCGGCTGCGCCCGGCCCCCGGACCGGACGGCGGTGCGCTGCCCGCGGCCCTCGACGCGTCCGCGGTGGTGCTGCTGACCGGCGGCGCACGGGGGATCACGGCCCGGGTCGCGGTGGAGCTGGCTCGCCGCAGTGGCTGCGCGATCGAACTGGTGGGTCGCACACCGCTGCCGACCGGACCGGAGGACGCGGCGACGGCGTCCGCGTCGGACGCCCCGGCGTTGCGCCGGGCGTTCATCGCCGCGGGGGTGCGCCGCCCGGCGGAGATCGAGGCACGGATCGTCCGGCTGCTCGCCGAACGGGAGGTGCGCGCGACGCTCGCCACGCTGGGTCAGTTCGGTTCCTCGGTGCGCTATCACGCGGTGGACGTGCGTGACCCGGAGGCCGTGGCGGCGGTCGTCGCCGACGTCTACGCCCGCCATGGCCGGCTCGACGGGATCATCCACGGTGCCGGGGTGCTCGCCGACCGGCTCCTGCGGGACAAGACATCCGACTCTTTCGAACGTGTGTACGATACGAAGGTCGGCGGCGCGCGGGCGCTGCTCGCGGCGGCGCGCGACGACATCGGCTTCGTCGCTCTGTTCGGCAGCGTCGCCGGTGTGTTCGGCAACCGCGGTCAGGTCGACTACGCCGCCGGTAACGACGCGCTCGACACGCTTGCCCGCGCGGCGTCCGGGCGGTTCGCCGGCCGGGTCGTCAGCGTGGACTGGGGCCCCTGGGGTTCGTCCCACGCCGGCGGCGGGATGGTCTCGCCGGAGCTCGCCCGCGAGTACGCCCGGCGTGGCATCGGGCTGATCGACCCGGTCGAGGGGGTCGAGGCGCTGCTCGCGGAGCTCGCCGGCCCGCTCGATGGTCCCGCGCAGGTGGTCTACATGTGCGCGGACGCGGAGGCGTTCGATGCCTGAACCCGTCGCGCCGGTTCCCGGCGGCGCAGCGGGGGGCCGGGGTGGCGCGGTGCCGATCGCCATCGTCGGCATGTCGGCGCTGTTTCCCGGCGCGGGTGACCTCGGTGCCTTCTGGCGCAACATCGTCGGCGGGGTGGACGCGGTGGGCGCCATCCCCCCCGGCCGGTTCGACGTCGAGGACTACTTCGCCGCGCCGTCCGCGGCCGGTGGGCTGGGCGGCTCCGGTGTCTCGGGCCTGAGCGGCCAGGGCGGCCAGGGCGGCTCGGGCGGCTCGGCCGCTGACGGGGGCGCGTTCTACTGTCGGCGTGGCGGGTTCGTGGACGATCTGGCGGCCTTCGATCCGACGGCGTTCGGCATCGTCCCGAACGCCGTGGACTGGGCCGAACCCGACCAGCTGCTCGCGTTGCGCCTGACCGCCGAGGCGATCACGGACGCCGGGGGAGCGGACCGGCTCGGTGACGCCGACCGGGTCGGCGTGGTCCTCGGCCGCGGTGGCTACGTCGGCTCCGGCGTGGCCCGGCTCGAACAGCGGGTCCGCACCTCACGTCAGCTCGTCACGACCCTGCGGGAGGTGCTGCCGGACCTGCCGGCGGACGCCGTCGAACGGGTCCGCGCGGCCTTCTGCGACCAGCTTGGGCCGGTGCGCGCCGAGGCGTCGATCGGCCTGGTGCCCAACCTCGCCGCGTCCCGGATCGCGAATCGGCTCGACCTGCGCGGACCCGCCTACACGGTGGACGCGGCCTGCGCCTCGTCGCTGATCGCCGTCGAGTCGGCGCTGCGCGACCTCGGCTCCCACCGGACCGACGCGATGATCGTCGGTGGCGCCCATCTCGTCCATGAGGCGTCGTTCTGGAGTGTGTTCACGCTGCTGCGGGCGCTGTCACCGAGCGAGGTGATCCGGCCGTTCGACCGGCGCGCCGACGGCATCGTCATCGGCGAGGGCGTGGGCATGCTGGTGCTGCGCCGGCTGGACGACGCCCGCCGCGACGGCGACCGCGTCTACGCGGTGCTGCGCGGCGCCGGGGCGTCCAGCGACGGGCGCGGTGCCTCGCTGATGGCCCCCGACACCAGCGGTCAGGTCCTCGCCGTGCGACGGGCCTGGGCGGACGCCGGACTCGACCCGACCGCCCCCGGCGCGATCGGCCTGCTCGAGGCGCACGGCACCGCCACCCCCGCCGGTGACGCGGTGGAACTCGCCACCCTCGCCGAGGTCTTCGGCCAGGCCGCAGCCGCTGATGTGGGTGGCATCGGCCTCGGGTCCGTCAAGTCCATGATCGGCCATGCGATGCCGGCGGCGGGCGCGGCCGGTCTGATCAAGACGGCCCTCGCGCTGCACCACCGGACGCTGCCACCCACGCTGCACTGCGACGAACCGCATCCGGCCTTCGCCGCCAGCCGGTTCGCCCCCGTGCGCACCGCCACCCCCTGGGCCGAACCGGCGGGCGGGGGTCCGCGCCGGGCCGGCGTCAACGCCTTCGGCTTCGGCGGCATCAACGCGCACCTCGTCGTCGAGGAGGCCCCGCCGGACATCCCGGTCACCGCCGCCCGCACCTTCCCCGCTCCCACGGCCGCGTCGTCCGCCGCCGCCTCGCCGTCCGGCATGGTGGTGTCGTCCGGCGGGGTGTCGTCCGGTGAGCTGGGGGCGGACGCGGACGCCGAACGGGTGCTGCTGCTGGCCGGTTCCGGGCCGGACGATCTTCTCGCCCAGCTGGACCGGCCCGATGCCGAACTGCTGGACCGCGACGACGCCGCGGCCCCGCCCACCGGCGGGCCCTGGCGACTGGCGCTGGTCGCGCCGAACGCGCGGCGTCTCGCCCTCGCCCGCACCGCGGTCGGACGAGGAACGCCCTGGCGGGGCCGCAACGACCTGTGGTTCAGCCCCACCGGCCTGCTCGACCCGGCGAACCCGGCCGGCGCCGGGCAGACGGCGTTCCTGTTCTGCGGGCTCGAGGACAACTTCACCCCGCGCGTCGACGACGTCTGCGACCATTTCGGCCTTGACGGACCCAACGCCACCGACACCGCCGTGCTGGGGCGGCACGGCGTGGCGAGCATCGAGGTCGGCCGGATCCTCGACCTCGCGTTGCGCCGGCTCGGCATCGTCCCCGACCTCGTCGGCGGGCACAGCATCGGCGAGTGGAACGCGATGATCTCCTGCGGGCTGGTCACCGACGCCTTCGCCGACTCGTTCATCGCCGGGTTCGACCCGGCCTCCCTCGAGGTTCCCGGGGTCGCCTTCGGGGCGCTGGGCTGCGGCGCCGAGCAGGCGGGCGCGGTGATCGCGCACCTCGACGAGGTCGTCCTGTCGCACGACAACTGCCCGCATCAGTCGATCATCTGCGGGCGGGAGGACAGCGTGCGCGCCGCGCTGGACGAACTGCGCCGCGCCGGCGTGCTCGGCCGGCTGTTGCCGTTCCGCTCCGGTTTCCACTCCCCGTTCTTCGAGCCCTACCAGGACGTCGCGCGCACCGCGATCGATGCCACCACCTTCGCCGAGGCGACGGTGCCGATCTGGTCGGCGACGACCGCGGCGCCCTACCCCCGTGACCACGACGAGGTGCGCGACCTGACGCTGCGCCACCTCGTCGCGCCGGTGCGGTTCCGGGAGCTGCTCGACGAGCTGTACGCGTCCGGGGCGCGGGCGTTCGTGCAGGTCGGTGTCGGCAGCATCGCCGGGTTCGTCGATGACACGCTGCGCGGACGGGAACATCTCTCCCTGGTCTCGAACACACCGAAGCGGTCAGGTCTGGAACAGCTGCGCCGGGTCGCCGCCGCGCTGTGGGCCGAGGGTGCCGCGCCGCGCCTGGACCTGCTGCCCTGCCGGACCCGCCCCACGCCGCCCGCGCCCCCAGTGGTAACCGGGGCGCCCGTGACACCGCCCGGCCGGCGCGTGCAGCTGCCACGCGGCGGAGGCCGGCCCGTCCCGTTGCGACTGGGAACGCCCCTGGTGCGCCTCGGGCCCGCCGCCGCCGACCTGCTGGGCCGCCCGTCCGCCCAGACCCCCCAGACCCCCCAGGCCGCGCCGGTGGCCGCGCCTGCCACAGTGCCCGTCGGGTCACCTGCCACCGTCGGGTCACCCGGAGCGGTCGGGTCGCCTGTGCTGGCCGAGCTGCAGGGCGTGCTGGCGGACGGGGACCAGGCCCTGACCGCTGTCGTCGACCGCTGGAACGGGGCGGCGCCGGGTTCGCCCGCCGCTCGCGACCGGAGCGCCTCGCCCGGGCGGCGAGTGGCCGCGCCGGCCAGACCGTCCAGACCCTCAAGGCCGTCCAGGCCGTCCAGGCCGTCCAGGCCCTCGGTGCCCGCGAGATCGGCTGGTTCGTCCAGGTCCGCCGCGTCCAACGGGCTGGTCGGATCCTCGGCGCCGGTCGGGGCGGGCGTACCGCCTGGGCCGTCCGGGGCGGTGCCGTCGTCCGGGGGGTTGCCGTCATCCGGGGCGGTGGCGTCGTCCGGGCTGGGGGCGGGGCCGCGCACCGTGGTGCGTCGGCTGTCGCTGGCGTCGATGCCGCACGTCGTCGACCACTGCTTCTACCGGCAGCCGCCGGGCTGGACCGACCATTCCGACCATTTTCCGGTCGTGCCGATGACCGAGGTCCTGGAGCTGATGATCGCCGAGGCGGCGGCGCTGCTACCCGGACGGGTGCCGATCGGGCTGCGGGACGTGCGGGCGCTGCGCTGGCTCGCGATCGAGCCCGCCGTCGAGGTGACGATCACCCTGAGCGCGGTCGAGCCCGCCGCGCTGGAGCGCGGGCCGCGCGACGACGGCACGGCGGCCGGGGAACTCGAAGCGGTCGAAGCGGTGCGGGTCAGTGTCGAGGGGTACGCCCGCGGCACGGTGCTGTTCGCCGCCGGCTATCCGAGCCCACCGGTGACGAGTCCGACCACCGCGGATCTGCCGGCTCCGGCGGGCACACCCGTCCTGCCGGACGAACGTGCGCCGCGCCAGCAGGGGCCGGATCTCTACCGCGGCCGGTTTCTGTTCCACGGCCCCGGCTATCAGGGCGTCGAACACATCGACGGGATCGCCTCGGGTGGTGTTCGGGGGCGGCTGCGGGTGCCGTCCGCGTCCGGAGCGTTGTTGGACAACGCCGGGCAGCTGTTCGGGTACTGGGCGATGGAACATCTGGCGCAGAATTCGCTGCTGCTGCCCCAGTCCATCGCGGACGTGCGTTTCTTCGGCCCGCCGCCGGTCGTCGGCGAGGCGTTGGACTGCGTGGTGCGCATCCGCGCGGTGGCCGAGCGGACCGTCGTCGCCGATCTGGAACTGCGCCGGGCCGACGGGCGGTGCTGGGCGATCATCACCGCCTGGACCGATCGCCGGTTCGCCAACGACGCGGTGCTGTGGACGATGGTGCGTTCCCCGGAGCTGCACACCGTCGCGCAGCCCGCCGGTGAGGGCTGGCTGGTGGCGCTCGACCGGTGGAGCGAGTCGGCCTCCCGGGAACTGATCGTGCGTCACTACCTGGACGCGGAGGCCCGGGCCAGGCTCGCCGCACTGAACCCGCGGGCCGCCCGCGGCCGGCTGCTGGGCCGCATCGCCGCTCAGGACGCCGTCCGTCGCTGGCTGTGGGACCGCGGTGCCGGGCCGGTCTGGGCGATCGAGGTCGGGATCGACAACGACCCGCTCGGTGCCCCCCGGGTCCGGCCGCTGCCGGTGCGGGCGGGTGTGCCGGTCCTTGACGCGCCCTGGGTGTCGCTGGCGCACAAGCCGGAACTGGCCGTCGCGCTGGTGTCGGCCGCCGGTTCGGTCGGCATCGACGTGGAGCGGATCGTGGCGCGCGCCCCCGGCGTGGAGCGGGCCGCGCTCACCCCGTCCGAGGTGGATCTGCTCGACCGGCTCGCCGGCGACGACGCCGCGGCGCGGGCGGTGTGGTTCACCCGGCTGTGGGCGGCGAAGGAGGCGGCGGCGAAGGCGCGGGGCACGGGTCTGGCGGGTCGTCCACGCCAGTTCGTCGTCGACGGACCGTATCCGGCGCCGCCGGTGTGGTCGTCGTTTCCCGCCAGCGGCACGGCCGGCCCGCCGTTGCTGCTGCGGGTCACCGTGGCCGGTGACCTGGCCGTGGGTGATCAGGCCGCGGGGGAACCGGGGGCCGGGGGCGACCGGCGGTCGTATGGGCGGTGGGTGGCATTGCGTACCGTGGATGCCGCCGGCCGGATTCTGCCCGACGATGCGCGGATCGGCTCCGGCCGTCCGGATTCCGCGGCGTCCGCCGACCGTGCCGACATTCCCGCGCGCTATGTCGTCGCCTGGACCTCACCCGAGGTCGAGGCCGATGTCGTGGCCGGGCGTCCCGGCGGTGCGCACCAGCGTGACGGTGTCGGGGAACGGAGCTTTTCCAGATGACAGCGCAGCAGACAATCGTGACCGGCGTCCCAGCGGCGACCGGGGAAAAGGTGGCGCAGATGGACCGGCCAGCGGTGGAGACCCGCGTGCTCGAGGAGATCGCCGAAGACGTCCGCGACGTCATTGGCGAGGAATACGCGTTCGACATGAAGATCACTATGGACACGTCGTTCAGCGAGGACCTCGAACTGGAAAGCATCGAGTTCGTCGCGCTCGCCGACCGGCTGCGTGAGCGGTACGGCGACGCCGTCGACTTCGTCGGTTTCCTGGCCACCCGGGACGTCGACCAGGTCATCAACATGCGGGTCGGTGAGGTGGTGGAGTTCGTCGTCGACAGCCAGCCCACCCCGGCGACGACCGGTTCGATCTGAGCCGACAGCCGTCCCGAGGGACAGGCATCCGGGTAACAGCCGTACTGGGGGACAGCGGTGCTGGGGGACTCAGCGACCGAGCAGGAGAGTGGTGCGAGTGAGTGAGATCGTCGCGAACGACGTCCGGCTGCACGTGCAGCGGATCGGCCCGCCAGGCGGTGCGGGCACCGACATCCCGACCGTCGTGATGCTGCACGGCATGGTCATGGACAACATGTCCAGTTTCTATCTGTCGCTGGGCACCTATCTCGCCGATGCCGGCTGCGACGTCATCTGCTACGACCTGCGTGGTCACGGCCGCAGCGAACGCACCCCGGAGGGCTACCGGCTCACCGACTCGCTGGCCGACCTGACGGGCCTGCTCGACGAGCTCGGCGTGGACCAGCCGGTGCACCTCGTCGGCAACAGCTACGGCGCGACGATGGCCCTCGCCTACGGGCTGGAACACGGCGAACGGGTGGCGAGTCTGACCCTGATCGAACCGCCGTTCCTGCTGGAGGGGCTCGGCGAGGAGATGGCCCGGTCGCTGAGCCAGATCCTCGCGGCGATGTCCGACGACGAGGTCGAGCAGTGGTTGCAGCAGGCCGCCGGTCGGGTCGCGGGCCGCGCGACCCGCTCGGCCCGCCGGCTGCTGCAGGAGACGACGATCGCCGGCGACATGCTGGCGACCCAGCCGTTCTCCACCGAGGCGCTCGGTCGACTGGCGATGCCCGTCCTCGTCGTCTACGGGGAGAACTCGGACATCGTCGACCAGGCCGAGACCCTCACATCGGTCATCCCGGACACGACCCTGGTGGTCCTCGCCCACCACACCCACATGGTGCTGCGGGAGGCCACCGGCTACCTGCGTGAGCTGATGCGCTGGTGGCTGTTCGAGGATCGCGGCACCGAACCGCCCGTCTACGTCCCGCGGACCGAACGGCGTTTCGAGACCCCGCGGTGGGTGACCGACATGGTGCCGCCGCCCGATCTCAACACCCCCCGGCCCGCGGCCGCGGCGGAGGGCGGCCGCGGATGAGCCGGGTGCTGTTCGTGGTTCCGCCGCTGACCGGGCATGTCAACCCGGCGATCGGGGTCGCCGGTGAACTCGCCGCCCGCGGCCATGAGGTCGCGATCGCCGGCCACCTGGACGTGATCGGCCATCTGATCCCCGCCGGGATGACCGTGTTCGGGTTGCCGGACCTGCCCGGCGACGCCGACCGGGAGGCCGTCGTCGCCCGTTCGCGTGGGCTGCGCGGCCCGGCGTCGCTGAAGTTCCTGTGGGAGGAGTTCCTGCTTCCGCTGAACACCGCGATGATCCCCGCGATCGAACAGGTCGTCGCGCGGTTCCACCCGGACGCGATCGTCGCCGACCAGCAGGCGATCGGCGCGGCCTTGGTCGCCCGGCGCCACGGGCTGCACTGGGCGACCCTCGCCACCACCTCCGCCGAACTCGACGATCCCTACGGGGTGCTCGCCGGTCTCGGCCAGTGGGTCCGCGGGCTGCTCCGCGACTTCCAGCTCACCCACGGCCTGACCAGCGCGGACGCGGACGCCGTCGATCTGCGCTTCTCCGACGAACTGGTCATCGTCTTCTCCGTCGCCGACCTGTTGCGCCGCCCGGACACCCCGCAGGTGTCGGTCGCACCCCGCAACACGGTCTTCGTCGGCAGCGCCGCCGGTGGACTGCGGGTCGCCAGTACCCCGTTTCCCTGGGAGTGGCTGGACCCGCGGCGCGCCGCGGTGCTCGTCTCGCTGGGCACCGTCACCCGGGAGGCCGGTGGCCGGTTCCTGCGGGCCGCGGCGGAAGGGCTGCTGACCCTCACCGACCGGGTGCAGGCGATCGTGGTGGCCCCACCGGGGCTCATCGACGACCTCAACGCCCCCGACGACCTGCTGGTCACCGAGTCGGTGCCGCAGATCGAGCTGATGAGCAGGCTGTCGGCGGTGGTCTGCCACGCCGGTAACAACACCGTGTGCGAGGCGCTCACCCACGGCCTGCCCCTGGTCGTCGCCCCCGTCCGTGATGATCAGCCGATCATCGCCGAACAGGTGGTGCGCACCGGCGCCGGGGTGCGGATCAAGTTCGGCCGCGCCGCCGCGTCCAATGTGCGGGCCGCGGTGAGCGCCGTTCTGGACGACCCGATCCACCGACTCGCGGCCGAGCGGCTGCGCGACGCCTTCCGGCTCGCCGGCGGGGTCGCCGCCGCGGCCGACCACGTCGAGAAGTTGGTCGCATGAGGTGAGCGGGCTGCTCGCGTGGTTGGCGCCCGCGGTGTGCGTCGGGTTGATCATCAATGCGGTGCGGCTGCGTGGCCGGCTGCGCCGGTTGGAGACCGTTCCCGCCTCCGGCCGGCCGGTCGACCCGCGGCACGAGTTCCTCGTCGCAGCCGGCGTCGAGATGACCGAGGGTGCCCGTCGAGCCGCCAGCTACCACGCCAGCCGGGACCACCTCGACGTCCTCGACCTGGTGCCGACCGACCTGACCGTCGAACGCGCTCTCGACGTCGCCCGGATGGTCGACACCCGCATCTACCGCACCGACCGCTGCGTGCCGGGCCGGGGGGCCTTCCAGGCGCTGCTGGTGCGTTCGGAGATCCTCGACCGCGCCGGGATCAGCCCCCGGGAGGACTTCGACCCGGTCGAACTCGTCGACATCACCGAGCGGGTGAAGCTGTTCGCCTCGGACTCGACCGACCTGGCCGTCCTGCCCGGTCTGCGGGCCGCCCGCGACGACGCCGCGATGCGGGCCCGGGTGCAGCAGCGGGCCTACCGGTTCACCCGGCGTTACCAGCTTTTCCCGTTCGTCCCCCAGGCCGCCACCGGTATCGGTCTGCACTACAACCAGGCGTGGGGCATCACCGCGCTGGCCCTGTTCTGGTTCCAGCCGTTCGTCGTCTGCGCCGGCCGGGTGCCGCTGGCCCCCCGCGACCTGATCCGCTCACCGCTGGTGCGGATCCTCGGCGGTGTGCTGTTCGTCATCGACTCGGTGCGGGCCGGACGGACCCAGTCGGCGCGGGCCGCCGCGGCCAAGGCCGCCGGTCTGCCCGCCGACCCGGTCAAACACGCCGCCCGGGCGCGCCGCGCCGCCAGCCGTGACGCCTACCACCGCGAGGTGCAGGAAGGTCTCGACCGGTTCCTGCGCCGGGCCCGTGACGACTGCCCGTGGTGCGGGTCGACGGAACTCGCCGTCCGGCTGGTCGCCCCCGACATGCTGCTGCGCAAACCCGGCGAGTTCACCCTCGACCGTTGCGAGCACTGCGGGCACATGTTCCTCAACCCGGCGCTGAACGCCGAGGGGCAGGAGTTCTACGAGCGCGACCGGTACGACGGGCTGCGCGCTGACCTCGGCGAACGGGTGCTCGCGGTGATCGCCCGGGACCGACGCGACCAGGTCGCCGCCGTGCGGCCGTTCGGGCTGCCCCGCACCTGGCTGGACGTCGGTTCCCGCTTCGGGCATCTGCCCAACGCCGCCCGCGAACGCTGGCCGGCCACCGTGTTCGACGGAGCGGACAGCTCCGCCTGCCTCGACGAGGGCCTGCGCCGCGGCTGGGTCGACCACGCCTACCACGGGCGGCTTTCCGACATCGCGGACTCCGTCGCCGGCCAGTACGACGTGATCAGCATGTTCGGCTATCTCGAAGGCAGCGAGGACCCGTCCGCCGAACTCGACGCCGTCACCAAGGCCCTGCCCGCCGGCGGCCTGCTGCTGTGCGAACTGGCGAACGCCGAATCGGTGCAGGCACGGCTGCTCGGCCGGTTCTGGTCCGGCTGGGCCATCCCCGAACGCGCCCACTTCATCCCGGTGGACAACCTGCTCGCCGCGCTGACCGACCGGGGCCTGCGGCCCGTGCTGGTCCGCTTCGCCGCCCCCTGCGGCCCCGGCGATCTCACGCTGGCACTGCGGTTCGCCGTCAACGCCGTCGCCCCCCAGCCGATGCCCTGGTTGCGCCGGGCCGCCGGCCCGGTCGCGACGGTCGCCTGGGCGCTGATGATGGCGATCGTGAGCCCGCTGCTGACCCTGGCCCGGGTGGCCGACCGCCTCTGCCGGCGTTTCGTCCACGCCCCCCGCTACTCCAGCACCTGCCTGATCATCGCCCGTCGCGAGCTCTGAGCCGACCGTCCCGTACCAGCCGTGTCGGTACGGGACGGTCGGGCGGCGGTGCGCTCAGACCGGCCAGGTCTCACCGCGCCAGGCGGCGTCCCAGAACATCCACTCGTAGCGCGCGGTGATGACGAAATGGTCGGTGGCGCGTTCCCGCTCGGTCGGCGACGCCTGCGCGCCGACCGAGCGGTGAGCGCGATGACCCGGTCGGCCACCGTCTGGAAGGCCGGATCGCCGTAGGCGGCGATCCAACGGGCGTAGAGCGGATCCGGGGAGGACGCGGCGAGCAGTTCCGCGCCCACCCGGGCGTAGATCCAGTAGCAGGGCAGCACCGCGGCGAGACCTTCGAGGAACGACCCGCCGTACCCGGTGGCCAGCAGATAGCTGGTGTACGCCCGCGTCGTCGGCCCGACGAGGTCCCGCACCCCGGCCGCACCACCCCCGTCCCCGTCGCCGGCCAGGGCCTGGCGCAGGTCGGCGTGCATCGCCTGTTCGGCGGCGATGGCATCGGCGGCGTCGGTGGCCAGGGCGCGCACATCCGCTTCGGTCGGTGCCTTGGCCGCGCGCACCGCCAACGCCCGTGCGTAGTCGCGCAGGTAATGGGTGTCCTGCACGATGAAGCGGCCGAACGCCGACCGGGGCAGGCTGCCGTCGGTGAGCCCGGTGAGGAACGGATGGCGCAGGATCGCCTGGTAGATCTCCCGCGTCGACGTCCACAGCTGCGCGGTGAACGACCCGGACGTGGCGACGCCGGGCACGGCGGCGAAGCCACCGAGGTCGGACGGCTGGCCCGTCGCGGGCGCCGGTAGGGGAACCGGCTCGCTCACCGGGCGGGCAGGTACTGGTTGGTGACGACGTCCGCGGCCGCGACCGTGGACGTGATCAGCTTCTCCGTGCGCATCCAGGTGATGAACGACGTCCAGTCGGTGACGTCCATCCGGCCGAAGCCATCCGGGTTGCGCAGCAGCGGCGCCGTTTCCTTGATCATGGTGGGCAGGAGCTTGGGGTCGTAGCCGTCGGCGGCGTCGCGCAGCGTCTCGCTCGCCTGCTCCGGATCGGCGAGTGCCTTCGCGTTGCCGGCGGCGGTCGCCCGCAGGAAGTCGCGCACGAGGGTGGCGTAGGCCGGGTCGCTGGCGAGTCGACTCCGCTTGGCGACGATCACGAGCTCGTCGTACTGCGGCACGCCGGCGTCGGTCACCGGGATGACCTTCGGTGCCAGGTTACGGGCGGTGAGCGTGACACCCTCGACGTTGCGGTAGGCGCCGAGCGTCGCGTCGACCTTCTTCGAGATCATCGCCGGAAGCAGGTCGGCGCCGACGTCCACCCGGTGCAGCGACGCCGGATCGATCTTGTTCGCGCGGGCGATGGCATCCAGGAACGCCTCGTCGGTACTGAGCCCCGCGGTGCCGATCGTCTTGCCGGCGAGATCCGCGGCGCTGGTGATACCGGCCGACCCGATCGCCATGATCGAGTTGAGGGCGGTCGGGACGAGCGCGCCCACCGCCACCACGTCGAGCTTCTGCGCCGCCCCGATGATCACCTCGGGTTCGTAGGAGATGCCCAGGTCAACGGTGCCGGTGCTGACCAGCTTCAACGGATCGGACGGGTCGGACGGCGAGCGCAGCGTGACGTTGAGCCCGGCATCCCGGTAGTCACCGCCGTCCAGCGCCGCGTAGAGGGCCAGATGGTCCGGGTTGGGTTCCCAGTCGAGCAGCACCGTGGCCGCTCGCTGTGCGCTGCCCGCGTCATCGTCGGAACCACACGCCGTCGTGGCGGTGAGGACGACGGCGAGCAGTGCGGCCGCTGGGAGGGTCAGCCGGCGCAGGCGCGGCGAGATCATCGAACGTTCCCTTCTCGGGCCGAACAGACAGTGGTGCGGACCCCGTCGACCGGGGCGGCGGGAGGATTCCCAGCGCCGTCGGGACGGGCGGTGGCACGATCGCCGCCAGCGCGGCGCATGACACGCGCGCGGCCCCCGCCCGCCCGGATTCCGTTCCCGCCCGGGCGGGTGCCGGCGGTGGCATGCGTGCTGGCGGGACGATGCCAGGGGACGAGCAGCCGCTGGGCCGCGCACACCAGGGCGAACAGCGCCACCGACATGGCGGTGAGCAGGACGATCGCCGCGAACACCAGGTCGGACTGCAACTGCGGCACACCCTGGCGCATCACATGACCAAGTCCGTCGGCGGCACCGGAGTACTCGCCGAACACCGCCCCGGTGGCCGCGTAGGCGGCGGCGAGCCGAAGCCCCGTGAACACCGAGGGCAGCGCCGCCGGGAACTCCACCCGGACGAAGATCGCCATCCGGCCGCCGTGCAGCGTGCGCATCATCGCCACCAGCCGCGGATCGACCGAGGCGAGGCCGTCGAGCGTACCGACGACCACCGGGAAGAAGCAGATCAACGCGACCAGGATCAGCTTCGGGGTGATCCCGTAGCCGAACACGATCGCGAGGATCGGCGCGATCACCACGATCGGGATCGTCTGCGAGCCGATCAGCAGCGGGTACAGCGCGCGCCGTGCCACAGCGGAGAAGTGCAGGGCGCAGCCGATGCCAAGCCCCGCGGCGAGCGACAGGGCGAATCCGGCGACGAGTTCCTTCGCCGTCACCCAGGTGGCGCTTGCCAGGGTGTCGTTCCAGCGGCGCACCAGCGTCGAGGCGACCTGGTCCGGTGCGGGCAGGATGTACTCCTCGACCCGCAGCACCCGGGTGACGAACTCCCAGCAGCCCAGCACCACCAGGCCGACCACGACACCGGGCCACAGCGCCCGCGTCGAGCGGCCGCTGTCCGACCGGCCGCTCATCGCACGGATTCCGGTGTCGCCACGCCGCCCCGGAAGCGCGGTGCGTCCTGGTCCGGCGCCTCCGGCGCCTCCGGCTCGCGGGCCCGCTCCAGGCTGGCAAGAACGGCATCCCGCAGGGCGATGAACCGGGGATCGGCCAGGCGTGCCCGCCGCACCGAACCCGCGGTACGACCGTTCCCGGCGCCGACGGCTGGGCCGCCGACGGTGGGGCCGCTGTCGAAGGTGGGCACGTCGAAGGTCGAGACGATCCGGCCGGGGCGGGCGGACATCACCGCGACCCGGTCGCACAGCAGCAGCGCCTCCTCGACGTCATGGGTGACGAGCAGGACCGTGCGCGGCTCGCCGACGAGCGTCGAACGCAGCCAGTCCTGCAGGTCGGCACGGGTGATCGCGTCGAGCGCGCCGAACGGTTCGTCGAGCAGCAGCACCGGTTTGCCGGCGGCGAGCGTCCGCAGGAACGACACCCGCTGGCGCATCCCCCCGGACAGCGCGGCCGGTCGATGCCCGGCGAAGTCGGCGAGACCGAACCGCTCCAGCAGCGGCCAGACCTCCCGCGACGCCTCCTCGCGGCCACGGCCCTGGTTCTCCAGCGGGATGCGGGCGTTGGCCAGGACGCTGCGCCACGGCAACAGCAGATCCTGCTGCGGCATCCACGCGCAGTGGGCGAGGCGGCCCGGCGCCGTGGTGGCACCGAGCACACTGATCCGCCCGGCGTCCGGCTCGTCCAACCCGCAGACGATCGACAGCAACGTCGACTTGCCGCACCCGCTTGGCCCGACGATCCCGAGGCGGCTGCCGGGCTCGACGCGCAGATCGACGTCGGCGACGGCGAGGGTGTCGCCGAAACCGCGGCGGATGCCGGCCAGTTCGATACCCGGATCGGACGGCGATACCAGATCGGACAGCGATACCAGATCGGACGGCGGTACCGGGTCGGACGGTGCGCTGCTCGGGCGTGCTTCGGCTGTGCGGCGGCGGCGCCCGACCACGATGACTCCCTACGCCGGCATTACCCGGACAGGTTCAGGCGGTCGGCGGCGCCGGGCTGATGCCCAGCCGCCCTCTCAGCCTCCTCGGGTGGAAGCTCCCGCATTGTTCGCCCAAAAGTACGGCACGTTCAGTCCTTCGCCAACCCCACGGCCCCGATCGCCCACCGTGACCTGCATCGCCGTCACCCATCGGGTCCTGGCGTCGGCGTCGCGAGCCGGAACCCGATGGGCGGGCACGGGTGAGGCGACTACCGGGCCGGAGCCCGGCCCGGGCGGCTCACGAGGCCAGCGCGGCGGCCTGGGCGGGGACGGCCGACACCCATCCCCGCCTGCGCAACGCCCCGGTGACGAACGTGACGGCCTGTTCCGGTGCTTCCCGCAGCATCCGCGTGGGCAGGCGGACGACGAGGTGACCCGCGCTGTCATCGACGGTGCAGGGCGGACCGAGGATGGGCACGACCTCGGCCTGGACCGGCCACGGGTCGAAGCAGACGCGCAGCTGCGAGGTCGGCTCGTCGGGTGGGCCGTCGGTCAGGTAGCGGGCTGCTGTTCGAGGCGGCGGAACATCGCCTCGGCCAGCCGGGGCGCGTCGACCTCAAGCGCGTCGAGCGTCTCGGCGATCAGGGTCCGGCGCGTGATGGGGCCACGCCGGGCCAGCGCGTCCCGTAGCCCGCGCAGTGTCACCACCTCCTGGGACACCGCGGCGCCGAGGATCGACACCGCCGCGGCCTGGGAGGGAGCCCACTCGACCATGTCGATGACGGATCGGCTGGGCCTGGTGCGACGGGGCAGCCGCCAGCCGTCGAGATCGGCCTGTTCGAGGCGGGCGCTGTGCCGCACGACGATGCCCGGGGGTGCCGTGATGCGGCGGGCGGTGGGCACCAGGATGGTCACCGGTTCATCGGTGTAGCCGGCCAGCCCGGCCAGTGAAGCCGCCGCGGCGCCGGCCAGCACGCCGTCGCGGCCGACGGCTTCCATCGCCGCCCACAGGGGCTGCATGTCGCCCACCGTGCTCAGCTCGGTGATCAGCACGCCGCGGTAGGGCTGTCGCCAGCGCCCGTCGGCGACGTGCTGGCGGATCTCGGTTCGGGGGACACCGGCGGCGACCGCATCGCGGACTGTGATCACGCCGGCCTGGATGGTGGCGATCTCCTGCCAGGAGAGTCGGCCAGGGTTATGGGCCATGAGTCGACAATGATGGTTGTTCTGCCGTTGATCCAGGGTCTTCTTTTGACTGTGGATAATTTGGCGGCTGGCAAGCCGGGTGCGGCGGCGCCCTGGGTTCAGGGCGAGCTGGGTTCAGGTCGGTGTGCGTGGTGGGTTGATCCGTCGCCGGCCACGGCGCGGTGGTCGCTCGCCGCTGTCATCGGCGGGCCGGGTGACCGGTGCCGCCGAGGGGCCTGGTGGTTCTGGTGGTATCCCACCGGTCGCTGCCCGCCCGCCAGCAGGGCGCGGCTGGGAGATCAGCGGCGAGGTCTCCGGCACCCAGCCGGACGCACCCGAGGTCGCACCCGACGCCACGTCGATGTCGCGTCGTGAAGCGGCTGGCTGGACGGCGAAGTCCGTCGCTCGCGGTGTGAGCAGCTCGGGAGGCACCGGTACGGAGCCGGCCGAGGACCATCCACCCGCTGTCGGCCAGGCCGTGGACTCGACCGCTCGCGCAGGCTCCGCCGGTAGCGCCGCCGGGTCGGGGGAGCGCGCGGCGGTGTCCCGATCGACGGGAGAGACCCCGGGCAGCAACACCGTGCCGGGATTGCAGTCGCCCATGGCGACCCGTCCCGGTCCGTCCACCGCACTGACCAGCAGGAAGGCCGTGGTGGGCAGGGTCTGCACGGTGGTCGGTTCGACCAGGAACTCGTAGACCCGCGCGGAGGTCTCACCGTCGGTCGTCGAGTCGCTGACCGACGTGTTCACGGTGCGCTGCCAGGTGCGTGAACGCGAGGTCGTCACCGACTCCTGCCAGCCGGTGTTCGTCGAGGAGTTCTGCAACCAGGGCAGCAGCCGGGTGCCGTCGTAGGTTCTGGCGGAACCACCGCTGGTCCCGGTGGTGTCGGAGGTGCCGTCCTGGGTGCCGACGCTGTCGCTGTCGCCGGCGGTGAAGCTTCGGCCGACCTGCGCGGTCACCTGCGACAGGACGAACCGGTGGCCGCGGCCGATGAACTCCGCCGCGGTGGTGGCGTCCTTGCCGTTGCCGAGCCGCATGATGATCGTGGAGGCGCCCTGGCTGCCAAGCAGGCGCTCGGTGTCGTCAGCGAGCCGTTCGAACAACAGCACCAGACGCGTGCCGGCTGTCTCGGCCTGGCGGGCAAGCGCCGTCAGTACCGGGCGTCCGAGACCGTCCGCACCGGCGACCACCACGAGGTCGCGCCCCGCCACAGGAAGCTGGATCCGCCGCCGAAGCTGCCGGAGCAGGGCCTGCACGACGAGACGGTCGGCCAGCTCCTTGTGGGCGATCGCCGTGGTCCGGCTCGAGGTCGCGATCACCCGTAACCCACGCACCGGCCACCACGTCGACAGCGCACGTCCCCCGGCCAGGTGCGCCGGCCCCGCACCGAGGGCGCCGGTTCCCGCCACGTCCCAGGCGCTGGGGTCCGTGGCGCCGGCCGGCGCGGGCGGGCACAGCGCCCGCAGCGAGGAACGCAGGTAGCGCAGCTCGTCGGGGATGCGCTCGCCGCGTCCGAAGGCGTTCATGCGCCCGACCAGCTCCATGGCCTGCGCGGGGGAGATCGCCGTCGTGCGCGTGCCGTCCTCGAGCCCCTCGAGCACCCGCAGGCCCTCGGCGAGACGGCTGAACGTCAGATCCTGCCCGAGCACCTCGGTGACCGCGCTGATCAGATCGGCGTGCAGCGCCCGACGGTGCGGATCCGGTTCACGTGTTCCCGTCGGCTCGAAGGCGTCCGCCACGAGCTCACCCGCCTCACGCGGCCCCAGACCGGCGAGCAGCCGCACCTCGTCGAGCTGGCCGGGCAGGTCCCACGACTCGACGGGGCACCGGACCTCACCGGCGAGTCGGGCCAGACCACCGCCCACCGTCCGTTCGCTGAGGTCGACCAGCAGCACACCGGTCCCGCTGGCGAGCAGGGACGCGCCAGCCGTGGCCAACAGGCTGGCCCAGCCGTCGCCGTCGCCACCGAACACGTCCACACGCGGGGTCGAAGCCGGCGCGGTGATCGGATGGAAGGCGCTGCTGGCCGCCCGCCGCCGCCGCTCGGTCCGATCATGGGCCGAGACCTCGGCCTGCCATGCCGCGGTCGCCCTGTCGTGCGCGGCCCGCGCCCTGGTCGTGATCGTCGCGGTGCGCCTGCGTGCCCGGACGAGCCGTAGCTGATGCACCAGGACCGGTAGTCCGGTCAGGACGGCGAGGCCGAATCCGGCCGGTACGAAGAGGATCCCGCCGTCGTGGGCGAGCAGGACGCCGAACGCGACGGGCAGGAGCATCCTGACCCAGAGCAGCCGCAGCGCCCGGTCGCGCCGGTCGGAGATCGCCCGCAGATCGGGCAGCCTCGGCGGTGTGAACACCGGTCGCTGTTCGGCGACTGGGCTCGGTGTGGGCGGGCCGCCATCGACGAACTCCCAGCCCCAGCGTTCAGCCGGCACGAACAGGCCCCGCGCCAGCGTCGCCTGCGCCGCCAGTGTCGCCCTCTCCATCCTCGTCCCCCGACCTGGCTGACCGACTGGCTCTCTGTCACCCGGCTGTCACCCGGCGCTCGGGTCCCTGCCCCGCGCCGCCACGTCGAGCGAGCATCGCTCGGTGGCGTCCGCCGTGCGAGGGCGGCCGAGATCGGGCACCTGGCGTCGTGTGTTGGTCTCTCCCCGTCGACAGTATGGCGCGTAGTGTCCGTTCTGTCGCGCTCCGGCGACCGCGTGCGGGGCGGTGGTCGACGCGCGTGACGACGGCGTCGTCGGATGTGCGCCGGTGTGGTCGTCCGGGCCTGGCCGCTTGGAGAATCACGGGCTGTCGGCGTGGAGAAGGTTGGCGATCTGGTCGACGAGGTCCGCCAGATGCGGGCCGTCGCACGCTTGGCGCACAGCGCGGAGAACGGCGGGTTGGTCCGTCCCGCCACCGATCTTCCGGACCGCCTCGAGCAGGCCGCTGCCGGTGGTGTCGCCGAGGCAGACCTGGTCCGCTCCGTGGGTGTAGACGGTGCTCGTCCGAAGCCAGGAGAGCTGCTCGCCGAGAGTGTCGCCGGTGATGTCCAGGCCGCGGTCGTACCAGGAGTCCGTGAGCGGATGCGGGGGCGCGTTCTCCCCGTCTCGGCCCACCGCCTCACCGAGCGCCACGCGGATGTCCTGCCATCGGTACACCCCGGCGGTGAGCCGCCGCGAGTCGGTCCCGTCCCGGTCGCCGGCATCGGCCGGGCCGGCCAGCTGCCGGCGGAGGGTGGTGTGCAGCGCGTCGGCGAACTCGTCGGGGTCGACGAAGGGCGCCAGCAGCGTGGCACGAGCCGCGACCGCCCGGTCGACGGCGTGCGCGAGCAGGCAGTCGAGGTGGCGTGGTGGCGCCGCCTCGAGCTGAGCCCGCAGCGCCGCGGACAGGCCGAACGGGTCCTCCCGAAGCAGATGGGCGAATCCCATCACCTGGTGCGCGGCGAGCGCCTCCACCCACAGCACGACGAGGGGGTCGTTCGCGGCGAGGGCCGCGGTCTCCGTCTCCCCGAGATCGCAGGGGCGCTCGGTGCGGCACACCGGTCCGCAGCGGGGGCTGCGTCGTGCCGCCAGCGGGACGCTGACATGGCGGGCCTGCCGGGTCGACTCACGCGCGTCGCCCGCGGTCATCCGGGCGAGTACGGGGCGGTCCATACCGTCCATGCTGACGGCCGCGACGCCGGCTGGCAGCGCCACCACGACTTCGGACTGTTCCGGGCGCAGGTTCATCGTCGCCCCGACAGCCTCGCGGTCGTCGGCGGCCGGCAGGCGGTGCATCACCTTCAGCGCGGTGTTCTTGATGACATCCGGCAGGATCTTCGCCGGGATCTGCTCGACGACCACCAGACCTTCGCCGTAGGCGCGGATCTCCGCGAGCAGCGAGGCGAACAGTTCGACGGCGGCCGCCGCCGGACCGTCGGTGACGTTCTTCAGCAGCCGGTGGGCCTCCTCGACGACGAGGACGTGGCGCAGTCCGCCGGCACCGGTGGCCCCGTACCGCACCCGCAGGTGTTCGACAACGCGGATCAGCACGGCTCCGAGCAGGAAGGCCTTGTCCTGGTCGCTGGTGATGTCCTCGAGTTCGAAGACCACGTTGCGGGTGAGCAGGGCGCCGATGTCGAGTGGATGGCCGCCCTCGAAGAAACGGCCCGGGCTGCCCTGGCGCAGGCTGCCGATGCGTACGTCGACGAAGCCGCGGACGTCCGCGGTGACCTCCGCGCCGTAGCCGATGTTCTCCACGGTCCGGGTGGCGGTTCGTTGCAGATCTCCGAGGGTGGGGTAACGCCGGCGCGCGTCGACGAGCGGGTCGGCGCGCGGCCCGCGAACGTGCAGACGCGGGCGGTGCGCGGGTTCGGGCCGGTCCAGGACGAGATTCCAACCCAGATCGACATAACAGGCGGTCAACGCGCGGGCGAGGACCTGGGGAAACGGCTCGTGCGCCTCGAAAGCGGCCAGGAACAACGCCCGGACAAGGTCAAGGTGGCTCTGCAGCGGGAATCCGGCCTCGGGTTCCAGGGGATTGAGCGAGGCGGGTGGCGCGTCCAGCCGGCCCGGCCGGATGACCAGCACCTCGCCGCGTCCACCGCCGCCGGGACGCGCGGGGTCGGTCAGGTCGGCGAGGCGCCCGGCCATCCGCGCGTACTCCGCCTTCGCCGGTTCCAGCACCAGCCAGGGAATGGCGTCCGGCATGCGGGTCAGCGATTCGAGCAGGCCACGCACGGTCTGCGACTTCCCCGAGCCGGTGGCGCCGCAGACGAACGCATGCCGGTTCAGCGTCGTCCGGGTGACACTGAGCGTTCCCGCCGGCGACCAGCCGGCGTCGAGGACATCCCCGAGACGCACCGCGCCCGGCGACCCGGCCGGATCGGCCGGACCGGTGCGGTTCGGGCCCTCCGGGGTGACGTCGAACGTGTGCGGGGTGACCAGGGTGATACCGGGCAGTTCGCGGGCGGGCGGGCGAGCGCGGCGAGCAGTTCGGCGCCGGCGCGGAAGGGGCTGCGCGCGGACGCCGGCGATGCGGGCGGGGTGCGCGCGGCCAGGGCACCCGCCAGTGAACTCACCGGGCCCAGCGGGCGCAGCGTGTAGGGCAGATCGTCAAGGTCGCTGGCGCTGCACAGCAGGGCGGCCACCGAGAACGCGCTGGCTCGGCTGGCCGCGCCGACGAGGATCTCGATATCCCACATGCCGCTGGCGGCCGCCCGGCCGAGTTCCCGATGCCGGTTCTCGGCCCGTTCGAGGTCGAGCCGCGCGCCTTGGTCGTGCTCGCGCATGCGCAGTGCCGGGATGCTGCGGGCGAGGGCGTCCCGTTCGGCGTCGAGGTGTTCCGGCGGGACCGGCCAGGCGACCACCAGCCAGGCGAACGGCCCGGACAGGTGCGCGGCGTAGTCATCGAACGAACCGCGGCGCGGCCCGCCACCGGCGGGTTGCCCGCCACCGCCGCCGGCCGTGTTACCGCCACCCGGTTGACCGCTGGAACCGTTCGCCCACAGCGCGTCGGGTGCGCCGGCGCACCGCAGCCAGTACGGAAGGCGCGCCAGGTTGGCCGCGACCGTCTCGGACGGGACCGGCCGCGCGGTGGCGCCCGGCGGATAGAGCATCGGGACGGGATCGCTGTGCTGGTCCGGGCGCCGGGACGCCGACTGCGGCGCCCCCGACCGATGTACACCGGGTGGGGGAGAACCGGGTGGCGGTGGGAGTCGCGGCAGTCGCTGACCGAGCCGCGCGTCCTCGAGGAGGCCGCGCGGCGGATCGTCCGGTGGCTGCTCGGGGCCCGTCGGTGCGGGGGGCGACGCGAGGACGGCCGCGGTGAGGGCGGCGGTGTCCGGCGGGAAGTACGGTCGGCCGCCGGCGAGGACCTGGATGTGGGTCTCGCCCGGACCGCGCAGCCACGCGAGGGCGAGGCCCGCCCCGGACCGTCCCTCGCCCTCGAGCGCGATCAGCTCGGCATGGGCGCCGACCAGGGCCGCGAACAGGGCGGATGGGACGGGATCGGGCCCGGCGCCCGGGTCCGGGCGGCGCGGGGCGCTGAGGATGCGATGGAACTGGAATCCGTCGAGCACGGTCGTCGAGCCTGCTTCGCTGAGAGCCCCAGGGCGGCAGCCGCCCGAGCACGGATGCGGTGCGTCGCCGTCATTGTTCCATTCGTCGCGTCTCGGCGTGGTTTGGCGCTCTCCTCGCGTGAGGGAGATGTTTCCTTGCGTGATCGAAAGAGCACGGACAGGGATGTGCTCTGCAGTGTCGGTCGAGATGTCGCAGGAGGTCGCGTGACCCGCGAATGTGGGCCGTCTGGACGGGGGCGGAGCCCGGGACCACCCCGAGGCCGCGAAAGCGCTGAACGTATCGTCGGAAGTGGTCCGGGTGAGTCGCACCTGCGCGGCGGAGGGAAGGTCGCCGTGGGCGACCGGGCATGGTCCTCTCGCTGGACCCGCCGCCGCGTAACGCCGCCCAGAGCAGGATGGCGCCCGCCCAGGGCGTGGCCCGGGAACCGGAGACATGGCTGATCACCGCAGGGCAGGGCGTGCCGCGCGATCGGGCGCGCGGGCCGTCCGCGGCCGACCGTCCGTCATCATCCTGGCGGCCATCGGCACGGCCCTCGTCGTCGGTGCCGCGGGTGTCCTGAACCTTGACGACTCCGCGGACGGCTCCACCCGGCCCACATCGGCGTCGGCGCGGCCGATGGGTCCGAACGGGGCGGCGGCACCCGGCCCCGGGACCGTCGTCGGCCACGGCGGGGCGATCCCGGGCATCGGCTCGGTGATGATGGCCAAGGTGCCCCGAGCGGCACTTCAGGCCATCCCGGTCACCGGGATCGATCGTGACGCGAACACCAACAGCGTCCTGCTGTGGCAGCGAGCCAGCACGCGGTCTCCCTGGGTCTCCTTCGGTGCGCCGATGACCGGGCGCAACGGGGCCAACGGGTGGACCGGCGCCCATCACGAGGGTGACCTGCGCAGCCCGATCGGCGTGTTCAGCCTGACGGCGGCCGGTGGTCGGCTCCCGGACCCCGGTTCGGCGCTGCCCTACGAGTACCAGCCGTCCTTCTACCAGACCGCGGCACCGCAGGGCGAGCCACTCGCGGACGCGTTCAACTACGTCGTCGCGATCGACTACAACCGGGTCCCCGGACGCCCGCCCTCGGACCCGGGCCGTCCACTCGGCGACCAGGTGGGTGGGGACATCTGGCTGCACGTCGACCATCAGGCGCCGACCCGCGGCTGCGTCGCGCTCACCCAGGACACGCTGGTCTCGGTCATGCGCTGGCTGTCACCCCGGGCCCATCCGATGATCATTATGGGTGATGTGGCCGATCTCAGCGCCGACGTGTAGCCGCGCTGGTCCGCGGCGGGAGCGTCGGAAACTGTCGGACCCCCGTGGCACGATGACCGCCATGAGACGACAGTCGGAGTCGAGGTGACAGTCGGAGTCGAGGTGACGGCCGCGGTGAGCGGCCGACGCGCGCGGGAACTCCAGCTGCGCGAGCTCGTGCTGCTGCGCCGGGTCCGCGACCGGATCGACCGGGAGTACACCCGGCCGCTCGACGTCGAGGCGCTGGCCCGCGGCGTGTACATGTCCGCCGGGCACCTGAGCCGACAGTTTCGCCTCGCCTACGGTGAGCCGCCCTACTCCTATCTGATGACCCGCCGGATCGAACGGGCCATGGCGCTGCTGCGTCGCGGCGATCTGAGCGTCACCGACGTCTGCTTCGCGGTCGGCTGCTCGTCGCTGGGCAGTTTCAGCAGCCGTTTCACCGATCTTGTCGGGATGGCGCCGACCGCCTACCGGCGCGCGGCCGCGCGTTCGACCCAGGGGCTGCCGGCCTGTGTGGCGAGGCAGGTGAGCAGGCCGGTCCGCGTCCCGGCGGGCAGGTCGGTGCGCAGTCGACCACCAGAGGTGACCGACGATCCGGTCAGAAATGGAGAAGCGCAGGTCACAGAGCCGCAGCTAGCCTGACCGTCATGAGCGGCATCACCATTCACAGCAGCTTTCTCCCGCATCATGACCCGGAGGCGTCGCTGACCTTCTACCGGGACATCCTCGGCTTCGAGGTCCGCGGCGACGTCGGGCACGGCGCGATGCGCTGGATCACGGTCGGCCCGGTCGACCAGCCCGGGACGTCCATCGTGCTGGCCCCGCCGGCGGCCGATCCCGGGGTCACCGAGGACGAGCGGCGCACCATCGCCGAGATGATGGCCAAGGGAACCTACGCCATGATCCTGCTGGCCACCGCGGACCTGGACGGCGTCTTCGACCGGTTGCAGGCCAGCGAGACCGAGATCGTCCAGGAGCCGACCGAGCAGCCCTACGGCGTCCGGGACTGCGCGGTGCGCGACCCCGCCGGCACCCTGATCCGCCTCCAACAGATCCGCTAACTCACCTCGGCAGGGCCATGGCCAGGTGCGCCATGGCCGAGATGGGACACGATGAGCAGGTCCACGTCCACGTCCGCGGTGTCCAAGCCCGTGGCGCCCGTGGTGGCCGATCGGCATGATCTGATCCGGGTGCACGGCGCCCGGGAGAACAACCTGCGCGACATCAGTGTCGAACTGCCCAAGCGGCGGCTCACGGTGTTCACGGGGGTGTCCGGGTCGGGCAAGAGCTCGCTGGTGTTCGCCACGATCGCCGCCGAGTCGCAGCGTCTGATCAACGAGACGTACAGCGCGTTCGTCCAGGGGTTCATGCCGACGTTGTCGCGCCCGGACGTCGACGTCCTCGACGGGCTGACCACCGTGATCACCGTCGACCAGCAGCGGCTGGGCGCCGACCCACGCTCCACCGTCGGGACCGTCACCGACGCGAACGCGATGCTGCGGATTCTGTTCAGCCGGCTCGGGCAGCCCCACATCGGCCCGCCGGGGGCGTTCTCGTTCAACGTGCCGTCCGTGCGGGCCAGCGGCGCGATCACGGTCGCACGGGGCAGCGAGGCGAAGGCCGTCCGCACGACGTTCACCCGCACCGGCGGCATGTGCCCGCGGTGCGAGGGCCGCGGCAACGTGTCCGACCTGGACCTGGCCGCCCTCTACGACGACACGAAATCGCTGAACGAGGGTGCCATCACGATCCCCGGCTACAGCATGGACGGCTGGTTCGTGTCGGATCTTCAACGGCTGCGGCTTCTTCGATCCGGACAAGCCGATTCGCGGGTTCACCAAACGGGAGCTGCACGACCTCCTGCACAGGGAACCCACCAAGATCAAGGTGGACGGGATCAACCTCACCTACGAGGGGCTGATCCCGAAGATCCGCAAGTCGATGCTGGCCAAGGACCGTGAGGCCATGCAGCCCCACATCCGGGCGTTCGTCGACCGGGCGGTCACCTTCACCACCTGCCCGGACTGCGACGGCACCCGGCTGGCCGAGGCGACCCGATCCTCGAAGATCCGTGGGATCTCCATCGCCGACGCCTGCGCGATGCAGATCAGCGACCTCGCCGGCTGGCTCGAGGGCATCGACGAGCCGTCGGTCGCGCCGCTGGTCGCGTCCCTGCGCCATGCCCTGGGCTCGTTCGTGGAGATCGGCCTAGGGTACCTGAGCCTGGACCGGCCCTCGGGCACGCTGTCCGGCGGTGAGGCGCAGCGGGTCAAGATGGTGCGCCACCTCGGCTCGTCGCTCACCGACATCACCTACGTCTTCGACGAGCCCACCACCGGGCTGCACCCGCACGACATCGCCCGGATGAACGATCTGCTGCTGCGCCTGCGGGACAAGGGCAACACGGTGCTCGTCGTCGAGCACAAACCCGAGACGATCGCCATCGCGGACCACATCGTCGATCTCGGCCCCGGCGCCGGCTCCGACGGCGGCACGGTCTGCTTCGAGGGCACCGTCGACGGGCTGCGGGCCGCCGGTACCGTCACCGGCCGGCACGTCGACGACCGCGCCACCCTGCGGGAGACGGTGCGCACGCCGAAGGGGCGGCTGCGGATCCGTGGCGCCGCCACCCACAACCTGCGCGATGTCGACGTCGACATCCCGCTGGGCGTCCTGGTCGTCATCACCGGGGTGGCCGGGTCGGGCAAGAGCTCGCTCGTGCACGGCTCCATCCCGGCGTCCGCCGGGGTCGTCTCGGTGGACCAGAGCGCCATCCGTGGTTCCCGGCGCAGCAACCCCGCCACCTACACCGGTCTGCTCGACCCGATCCGCAAGGCCTTCGCGAAGGCCAACGGGGTGAAACCCGCCCTGTTCAGCGCCAACTCCGAGGGCGCCTGTCCGACCTGCAACGGCGCCGGTGTCATCTACACCGATCTGGCGATGATGGCGGGTGTCGCCTCGACCTGCGAGGACTGCGAGGGCCGCCGGTTCGACGCGTCGGTGCTCGAGTACCACCTGGGCGGTCGGGACATCAGCGAGGTGCTGGCGATGTCGGCCGCCGAGGCCGCCGCGTTCTTCGGCGCGGCCGGTCCCGCCGACGCCCGCACCCCGGCGGCCCGGGTCATCCTCGACCGGCTCGTCGACGTCGGCCTCGGGTACCTGCGGATCGGCCAGCCGCTGACGACGCTGTCCGGCGGTGAGCGTCAGCGGCTGCGCCTGGCCACCCACCTGGGCGAACGCGGCGGCGTCTACGTCCTGGACGAGCCGACCACCGGCCTGCACCTGGCCGATGTCGCGCAACTGCTCGCCCTGCTCGACCGGCTCGTCGACGCCGGCAAGTCGGTGATCGTCGTCGAGCATCACCAGGCCGTCATGGCCCACGCCGACTGGATCATCGATCTCGGTCCCGGCGCGGGCCATGACGGCGGCCGGATCGTCTTCGAAGGGACGCCCGCCGACCTCGTCGCCGCCCGGACGACGCTGACCGCCCAACACCTCGCCGCCTACATCGACGCCTGACCGCCAGCCGTCAGCCGTCAGCCGTCAGCGGTGAGGCGTCAGCGGTCGGCCGTCCGGGTCAGGACTTGTGCTGCTCGGCGTGGCCACCGAACTGCTTGCGCATCGCGGACAGGAGCTTGTCGGCGAACAGGCCCTCGCCGCGGGAGCTGAAGCGCTCGTAGAGCGAGGCGGTCAGCACGTGGGCGGGCACGCCCTCGTCGACGGCGGCGAGCACCGTCCAGCGGCCTTCGCCGGAGTCGGAGACCCGGCCGGAGAACTCGGTGAGTTCCGGGTCCTCGACGAGGGCGGTGGCGGTGAGGTCGAGCAGCCACGAGGCCACGACGCTGCCGCGCCGCCAGACCTCGGAGATCGCGGCGGTGTCCAGGTCGTACTGGTAGTACTCCGGGTTCGCCAGTGGTGTGGTCTCGGCGTTGTGCTCGGCGATCTCGTGGCCGATGTTGGCCTTGTCGAGGATGGCGAGGCCCTCGGCGAACGCGGCCATCATGCCGTACTCGATGCCGTTGTGGACCATCTTGACGAAGTGGCCGGCGCCGGCGGGGCCGCAGTGCAGGTAGCCCTTCTCCGGCTGGGTCGGCTCGCCGGTACGGCCGGGGGTGCGCGGCACGTCGCCGACGCCGGGGGCGATCGTCTCGAACAGCGGCTCGAGTCCGGCGACGACGTCGGTCTCACCGCCGATCATCAGACAGAAGCCGCGCTCGAGGCCGAACACGCCGCCGGAGGTGCCGACGTCCACGTAGTGCAGGCCGCGCCCGGCGAGCTCCTTCGCCCGGTGGATGTCGTCGCGGTAGTAGGAGTTGCCACCGTCGATGATGATGTCACCGGGGGCGAACAGTTCGGCCACCTTGGCCACGGTCTCGCCGGTCAGGCCCGCCGGCACCATGATCCACGCGGCGCGTGGTGGGCGCAGGGCCTCGGCGAACTCGGCGAGGGTCCGGGCCCCCGTGGCGCCTTCGGCCTCGAGAGCCTTGATGGCGTCGGCGTTCACGTCGTAGACCACGCATTCGTGGCCGTCGCGGATCAGGCGGCGCACCAGGTTCGCACCCATTCGGCCGAGTCCGACCATCCCGAGCTGCATCTCGTCTCCCGCTCGTCTCGTTCTCGGTGGTCCGCTCCCGGTGACACGCCATGGCGTGCGGTCCCGTCGACGGGGATCGCGACGACATGGGGCAACCGGACCGGACCATGCTTCGGCTTGTCTTGCCATTGTTCCCTTGACACCACGGGTCTCCCGATCGCGGTCGGCGTGGCGTCCGATCGGGCGGAGTGCTTCTCGTCACCGTCGCACCTTTCGTACCGCTCCCATCGCCGGTGGGCCGGCCCCGCCTCGCCGCCGGGCGTCGCCGTTCACGGATCAGCACGGTCGGCCCGCGTACGGTACGGACCCGACCGTGCCAGAGCACGCGGCCGAGACGGGGGTAGCGGCCGCGGCGAGGGTAGTAGCCGTGTCGAATGGTCACGGCCAGGTGGCCATGGTCATCCTGGCGGGACGAGGTAACGGCCGGACGTCGGCTGGATGGACGTCGGCCGACGGCAGCCTGGGAGGCGCCCATGGACGGGACCAGCACCGACGGCGCGGGTGTGGACGTGATCGTGCTCGGCGCCGGGCCGGCGGGGGAGAACGTCGCGGGACGGTGCGCGCGGGCGGGGCTCGCGGTGGCGATCGTCGAGCGGGAACTCGTCGGCGGCGAGTGCAGCTACTGGGGGTGCATCCCCAGCAAGACCCTGCTGCGCCCGGGGGAGGTGCTCGCGGCGGCCCGTCGGGTACCGGGCGCGGCCGCGGCGGTCACCGGGCAGCTGGATGTGGCGGCCGTCCTCGCCCGCCGCGACGAGCTGGTGAGCGACTACCACGACGACGGCCAGGTTCCGTGGCTGACCGAGCGCGGCGTCGAGCTGGTGCGGGGCACGGGCCGCCTGACCGGCCGGCCACGTGAGGTGCGGGTGTCCCTGGCCGACGGTGGGCAACGGCTGCTGGTGGCGTCGCGAGCGGTGGTGCTGGCCACGGGAACGCGGGCGACCATCCCGCCGGTGCCGGGACTGGCGGAGGCCGAACCGTGGGACAACCGGTCGGCGACCGGCGCCCGGCATGTGCCGCGCAGCCTGGTCGTCCTCGGTGGCGGGGCGGTCGGAGCCGAGCTGGCGCAGGCGTTTCGACGGCTGGGCAGCGAGTCGGTCACCGTCGTGGAGGGAGCGCCGCGGCTGCTGGCCCGCGAGGAGGAGTTCGTCGGCGACGAGGTACGGGCGGCGTTCGAGGCCGAGGGCATCACCGTGCTGGTCGACACCCGGGCGACGGCGGTGCACCGCCCGCCGGCACACCGGGTCGACCAGCGCCGTCCGCAGGTGTCCGTCCAGGTCACCGGTCCGGCGGGGGTGGTGCGGGAACTGGTCGTGGACGAGATCCTGGTGGCGGCGGGGCGTACCCCGGCGACGGACGACCTCGGCCTCGAGACGATCGGGTCGCGTCCCGGCGGGTTCGTCGAGGTGGACGAACACCTGCGGGCCCGGGCGGTCCCCGAGGGGTGGCTGTACGCCGTCGGCGACGTCTGCGGCCGGGCGTTGCTCACCCATATGGGCAAGTACCAGGCCCGCATCGCCGCGGACGTCATCGTCGGACGCCACGACAGCGTCGGACGGCCCGCCCGCGACCATTCCGACGGGCGGGCGGTGCCACGGGTGACCTTCACCGATCCGCAGGTGGCGGCGGTGGGACTGACCGAACGGGCGGCGCGCGAGGCGGGGCTCGCGGTGCGCACGGTTCGTGTCCCGACCGGCGGGGTGGCGGGCGCGTCGGTGCGGGGGACGGGTGCGGTCGGCACGTCGATGCTGGTCATCGAGGAGGACCGACGGGTGGTGGTCGGGGCGACGTTCACCGGCGCCGACACCCAGGAACTGCTGCACGCGGCAACCATCGCCATTGTCGGCGAGGTGTCACTGGATCGGCTCTGGCACGCGGTGCCGGCATTTCCGACGGTCAGCGAGGTGTGGCTGAGAC
>NZ_CADCWS010000014.1 GCF_902806475.1 Candidatus Frankia nodulisporulans | reverse complement strand
GGGGATCGGCGGCAGCTCGTTCGCCGCGTCCGCCCCGGAACCGCCGCGGACGGCGTCGAATGCCGGTTCCGCCAGCCGAAATCCGCTGACCAGGGTCAATATGACGCCGACCAGTAGCACTCCGTGCCACGCCGACAGCCTGCGCCATGGCGGCAGCTGTCGCCACCTGGCTCGCTCGGTCATCTCGCACCCCCTGTCCTCGTCGGGACGGCAGGAATCGCGCCGTGTATCGCCCCTGACTGAGCGTCACTCTAGCGAGCGGGGAGGCAACAATGGGTGACCATGACGCGGATGTGCCCGGTGGGCAGACCTGGCCGGGGGCGAACCGGGCCGAATCCGGCTTTCGCTGACGCGAACGCACGCTCGATCCCACGTCGACTGTCGCGGCGGACCGCACCACGCCCTGCGCGCTTGGCGCGGATGCTCACAGCCGGTCGCTATGGTGTCACTCGCAGTGATGCATAGATCACCGTCAGTGAGAGAGGGGACCAGATGACGAAGGGTATGGGTCGCCGCGCCGCCGCGCTCGCGATCTCCGGCATCGCCACCGCAACCTTCACCGTGGCAGTCGGCACGTCCGCGGCCCACGCATTCGACGACAAGAAGCCCGTCTGCGGTAACGACAAGGACCAGAAGGACGACTGGGACATCTTTGGCGACAAGGACAAGGACGGCGACAAGGACGGAGGCAAGGACGCCCCGGACAAGAAGGCCGAGGCCGACGAGCTCAACAAGGGCGACGAGGGCAAGGGCCTTGACGAGGACAAGGTCAAGGACGGCGACTGGTTCAACTGGGACGACAAGGACAAGGACAAGGACAAGGACTGCCCGGCCGGTGTCGGCGTTGGCGTCGTCGGCGTCGGTGTCGGTGTTGGTGGCGTCGCCGGCGGCGGTGTGCCCGCCGGTGGCGGTGGCATGGCCGACCGTGGCGCGTCCTCACCGCTGCTTCCGGTCGCCGGGGCCACCATCGGTGCCCTGCTGATCGGTGCCGGGGTGGCACGTCGTCGTACCCAGGGCGCCAGCTGAGGTTCGCTCTCCCTGCGGTAGTCAAAGTCCGCGGTCGTCGGCCGCACCTCCCGAACGGCCCTGCGCCGTGCTTCACCGGCGGCTGACGCACCGCACGGACTTCCTCGTGGGTGACGGCCTCGGCCTGGTCCCACGCGGGGCCGCGCACGAGGGTCGGGGGTCGCGTCGGTGCTCGACGCGACCCCCGGTCACTGTTCGGCGCGCGGATACGGTAGTGTTGCTCGCGTACGGGACGTGGCGCAGCTTGGTAGCGCACCAGACTGGGGGTCTGGGGGTCGCAGGTTCAAATCCTGTCGTCCCGACAGGGGAAATGCCCTCTCGGCCGAACGTGGCGGAGGGGGCGTTCGCATTTGCTGGATGCTCCGTCGGCACCCGTGTGGATCACGGCAGCCATGGGCATCGCCGGGCCCCGCCCGGGATTCGGCGGGTCTGGGCTATCCGCCGGTCTGAGTGGTCTGAGTGGCCTGGGTCTCGCGGGCGGCGCGGCGCTCGGCGCGGCGTTGTTCGTTCCAGGTGTCCAGCGTGGATCGGTGCCAGCGGGGGCGGCGTCGGAACTCGGGCTTGTCGGTGGCCGTGTCCGGGTCGTCAGGGGGCGGGGCGGTACCCGCGGCTACCTGCTCGCGCCATGACGACGCGGTCAGACGCAGGTGATTGGCCACCTCGGTCACGGTCATCAGGGGGTCGGACCTCATCGGTCCATCCTGCGTGACGCCGCGAACGCGGATGGTCGCCGCACGGTCACGCTGGCGGTCGGCGGTGGCCGCGGATGCCCGCGACCTCGATCGATGCTCGCCTGGCTACGGCGACGACACCAATGTCCACCCCCCCGAAACGCCACCACCATCGAGGACGGCGACGGGTCGGACGGCTCCCCGCGGGGCCGGGCGGGTCCCGGGATCGGATGCGAGTAGCGGCCAGTCGGGGTGGGTGCGTCCGGCTGGGGGTGCCGGATGTGGTCGGGGTGGGCTCGCACAGCCGGACGCACGCGGACGGTCATGATCGAACGGGTAGCCCGCGACGCCACGTCAGGGAGCGGGTGCGCAGGGATCGCGGATGTTTCCCACGACACGGCGGGCGCTCGCTGGTACTGACGGATGGTGATCGAGAGTGCGCGGCTTGCTGGCGAGCGGGGGTATCGGTCGCGGGCGTCCAAGCGTTGGGCTCGGGGTGGTTGCCGGCAATAGCGGTATGTCCACTATCGTCGTCAGCAGCACTTCCGTTTGGGTCTTCAGAAGTGATGCGCCGCAGGCGAAGTGTGGGCACCCGCAAGCCAACCGCGATACCCGTCGAACCGATGCGCCTAGTCCTGCCCCCGGTTCGGCGACCCCTCCGAGTTTGCCGGGGCAGGCGTGGGGACCCACGGTCCCGGGGGAGCACCACCGTCGCTCGTCAGCGCGTGGTCTGCCTCGGTACTGACCGGGTCCGTCGGTGATCGGGCACCCCGGCCCGCTTCCGGCGTCTCACCTCGCCAGCGCACGGGAAGGACGCGTTTTGCCACGTCGTGCTATGGCCTGGCTGCCGGACGACTGGGAGCAGCTCGTTCGCGGTCGCCAGCGCCCCGCGGTCCCCCGTGCTTCCGCCGCGACCGGCTCCGGCACGTCGCGCCGGGCGGTGACCATCGCGGCCTTCACCACCGGCACGATCGCCGCGTCGACGGCGGCCTTCGCGGCGACCGTCCCCGCCGGCACGGACGGCTCCTCCTCCCTGGAGGCGAACTCGCTGCTGCGCGAGGCGTCCATGACGTCCACCCAGAGCGCCTCCGGTGACCTGACGGCCGCCCGTTCCCTCGCACCGCTGGCCACCGCGATCGCCGATCACGACCCGGTCTTCACCAACGTCTCGATCACCGCGGACAGGACGACCGTCGCCCCGAACACCCCGGTGGTGCTGACCGTGCGCGCCACCGAGGCCGACACCGGTGCGCCGCTGGCCGGCCAGGACATCCGCATCGTCGTGGTCAACGGGCCGCAGTGGCAGACGTCCACCCGGTTGCACACCGATGCCAGCGGCAACGCGCAGATCACCGCGCGGCTGCTGTCCACCACCACGATCACCGCGGTCTTCGATGGTTCGAGCGCGCTGCGGCCCTCCCTGGCCGGCGCCGCCACCGTGACGATCGCCAGCCCCACCCGAACCGGCACGGGGGTCGGCCGGGTCGGTGTCGGGGTCGACGGCTCGGTCATCTCGCAGGCCATCCCGACGGTGATCCCGGGCAGCTCCATCGGGGAGAAAGCCGTCTACCTGGCCTCGCTGAACAAGGGCAAGCCGTACGTGTGGGGCGCGGAGGGCCCGTACTCGTTCGACTGCTCCGGGCTCGTCCAGTACGTGTTCAAGCAGCTCGGCCGTTCCCTGCCGCGCACCGCCCAGGGGCAGTACAACGTCTCCACCAAGGTGCCGCAGTCGGGTAAGCAGCCCGGTGACCTCATCTTCTACGGGACGCCCGGCAACATCTACCATGTGGGCATCTACGCCGGTAACGGGTACATGTGGGCCGCTCCGCAGACCGGCGGTGTGGTGTCGTTGCGTCCGATCTACAGCTCGACCTACAAGGTCGGCCGCATCCACTGACGGCTGTATCCGCTAGCGTCAGCACTGTCCGGCCCGCCGGGTCGTAGGGACAGCGCCCAGCGGTCGATCAGACCGCTGGGGCGCCCGGTGGAGGAGGACGTCGCATGCAGGACGCCGTGCCAACCGGGGCGCCGTCGCCGGACCGGATCTGGACGATCCCGAACGCGCTGTCGGCGTTGCGCCTGCTGGGCGTGCCACTGTTCCTGTGGCTGGTCCTCGGCCCGGAGGCGGACGGCGCTGCCTTCGGCGTGCTGGCCTTCGCCGGTGTCAGCGACTACCTCGACGGCAAGCTCGCCCGTGTGCTCGACCAGGCCAGCCGGCTCGGCGCCCTGCTCGACCCGCTGGCCGACCGGCTGTACATCCTGTCCACCATCGTCGCGCTGACCGTGCGCGACATCGTCCCGCTCTGGTTCGCCGTCGCGCTGCTGGCCCGGGACGTCGCCCTGCTCGCCCTGCCGCCGCTGCTGCGCCGGATCGGGGTGGGGGTGGCCCTGCCCGTGCACTACCTGGGCAAGGCGGCGACGTTCAACCTGCTCTACGCCTTCCCGCTGCTGCTGCTCTCGGCCGGGGACTCCTGGCTCGCGACGGCGGCCCGTCCGGTCGGATGGGCGTTCGCGATCTGGGGTATCGCTCTGTACTGGTGGTCCGGCGCGCTCTATTTCCTTCAGGCGGCGCAGCTGGTCCGAGCACATCGTGGCCGCGGCGGCGGATCAGCGGGCAGCTCCGCGACGGCGGGGACGGTCGGAGCGGGAGGTCATCGGTGAGAGCGGTCGTCATGGCGGGCGGCGAGGGCACCCGGCTGCGACCGTTGACCGCCAACCTGCCCAAACCACTGCTGCCCGTGGTCAACCGGCCGATCATGGAGCATGTGCTGCGGTTGCTCAAGCGGCACGGTTTCGACGAGACGGTCGTGACGGTGCAGTTCCTCGCCTCGATGATCCGCACCTACTTCGGTGCCGGTGACGAGCTGGGCATGCACCTGTCGTACGCCACCGAGACGACTCCGCTGGGCACCGCCGGCAGTGTGAAGAACGCCGAGGACGCGCTGCGCGACGAGGCGTTCCTGGTCATCAGCGGCGACGCGCTGACCGACATCGACCTGACCGAGCTCGTCGCCTACCACCGCAGGGTCGGCGCACTGGTCACGGTGGCGCTCACATCGGCGCCCGACCCGTTGGAGTTCGGCATCGTCATCACCGGCGAGGACGGCCGCATCCTGCGCTTCCTGGAGAAGCCGACCTGGGGCCAGGTCTTCTCCGACACCGTCAACACCGGCATCTACGTGATGGAGCCGGAGGTGCTGGCGCACGTGCCACCCGGGGAGGCGGTGGACTGGTCCGGGGATGTGTTCCCCCGCCTGGTCAAGGCCGGCGCACCCGTCTACGGCTATGTGGCCAAGGGCTACTGGGAGGATGTCGGCACCATCGCGAGCTTCCTGCGGGCCCAGGCCGACGTGCTGGGCCGCAAGGTGGAGGTCGACATCGGCGGCTTCGAGGTGTCACCCGGGGTGTGGATCGGTGAGGACGCCGAGGTGCATCCGGACGCCGTCCTCAAGGGCCCCCTCGTCGTCGGCGACTACAGCAAGGTCGAGGCCGGAGCGGAACTGCGCGAGTACTCCGTGCTCGGCAGCAACGTGCTGGTGAAGTCCGGCGCCTTCCTGCACCGCGCGATCGTCCAGGACAACGCCCTCATCGGCCCGCAGACCAACCTGCGGGGCTGCGTGATCGGGCGCAGCACCGACGTGCTGCGCGCGGCGCGGATCGAGGAGGGCGCGGTCATCGGCGACGAGTGCGTCGTGCGGGAGGAGGCCTTCGTCTCCCACGACGTCAAGGTCTACCCGTTCAAGACGATCGAGGCCGGCGCGGTCGTCAACACCTCGGTGATCTGGGAGTCGCGCGGGCAGCGCACCCTGTTCGGCCCGCGCGGCGTCTCCGGCCTGATCAACGCCGAGATCACCCCGGAGCTGGTGGTCCGGCTCTCGGCGGCCTACGCCACCACCCTGAAGAAGGGCGCCACGGTCACCACCGCCCGGGACGGCTCCCGCGCCGCCCGCGCCCTCAAACGCGCAGTGATCAGCGCGCTGACCACCGGGGCGATCAACATCCGTGACCTCGAGGTCGCGCCGATGCCGGTGGCCCGCTTCGACGTCCGCTCGTCGAACGCGGCCGGCGGCATCATGGTGCGCACCACCCCCGGAGATCCGGAACGCATCGACATCCTCTTCCTGGACGCGGAGGGGGACGATCTCTCCCCGGCCGCCCAGCGCAAGCTCGACCGGGTGTTCTCCCGCCAGGAGTTCCGCCGGGCCTTCCCCGGCGAGATCGGCGACCTGCGCTTTCCCGCGCGCACCCTCGACCTCTACATCCAGGACCTGCTCGACCGGGTGGACACCACGGGCGTCACGGACGCCGCACTCAAGATCGTGCTGGACCCGTCCGGGGGAGCGGCCTCGCTGGTGCTGCCGACCCTGCTCGGCCGGCTCGGCGTGGATGTCCTCACCGTCAACGGCCGGGTCGACGAGACCATACCCGCCTACGACGCCACCGACGACCTGCGCGCCACCGACCGTCTCGGCGCGCTGGTCGCGAGCTCCGGCGCCGCCTTCGGGGTGCGCTTCGACCACACCGGTGAACGTCTCGCGATCGTCGACGAGCGCGGCGACCTCATCGACGACGACCGCGCGCTGCTGGTCTTCCTCGACCTGGTCGCCGCCGAGAGCCGCGGCGCCGCCGTCGCCCTGCCTGTCACCACCACCCGGGTCGCCGACCAGGTCACCCGGTTCCACGGCCTGAGCGTGCGGCGCACCCCCACGTCCGCGCCGGCGCTGTCCCAGGTCGCCCGGCAGGCCGGGGTCGTCTTCGCCGCGGACGGACGTGGCGGCTTCGTCGTTCCCGAGTTCGGCCCGGCCATCGACGGCCTCGCCGCCTTCGTCAAGCTGCTGGCCCTGGTCTCGCGGACCCGACTGACCCTGTCCGTGATCGACGCCCGGATACCCTCGGTCGCCATCCTGCGCCTTTCGGTGCCCACCCCCTGGGCGGTCAAGGGCACCGTGATGCGCCGCGTCGTCGAATCCGTCGACGTGGACGCCGGTTTCACGCTGGACACCACCGACGGCGTGCGCGTGGTGGGCGCCGACGGTTCGTGGATTCTCGTCCTGCCCGACCCCAGCGAGGCCGTCACGCATCTGTGGGCCGAGGGCGCCGACCTCACCGAGGCCCACACCCTGCTGCGCCACTGGGCCGACGTCGTCGAGTCCCGCTGAGCGCCCCCCACCGCGGCGCGCGGCACCACGTTCGGCAGTAATGCGGCCGCCGTCCGTCAAAATGCCCCTTGTGTGGGATCGGACCGGGCGACCTGGACGGTCGATGGTGCTGATGGTGACGTTGCTGCTGCTCGCCGGCGTGGTCACGCTCGGGGTGCGCCGGGGGGTCGCCGAGGCACCGGCCCGGCAGCGACTCGAGCAGGCCCTGCGCGCCCAGGTACAGGCCCGTTCCGCCGAGCTCACACTCACCCGGGAACGGGTCGGCGCGCTGGACCGTCAGGTGGCGGCCGGACGTTCACGGCAACGCCGCGCCGCCGAGCGGCAGGCCCGCTCCGCGGCCGACGTCGCGGCCCTCGGCCCGCCCGGACCCCTGGGCCGCGGTGCGCGGCCCAGGGGTCCGGATCACCCTCTCCGGGCGCCTTCCCGACGGCGTCGGCGTCGGTATCACCGATCATGACGTCGCCGACCTGGTCAACGTGCTGTGGATCGCGGGCGCGGAGGCGATCAGCGTGAACCAGGTACGGCTGACGGCGCTGAGCGCCATCCGGGCCGCGGCGAACGTCATCCTCGTCGGCCTGCTGCCCGTCACCGCGCCCTACGTGATCGAGGCCCTCGGTGACGCCGGTGAACTCGGTACCCGGCTGGAACGCTCGGCCGTCGTCGACCGGCTGCGCAACCAGCCGGACTCGCCGGCGACCGCCCTGACGGTGACCAGGCCCGCGACCATGACCCTGCCCGCGGCACCGTTGCCGGTGCTGCGCAACGTCCGCCGGACCGGATGAGGGAAGGACACCGATGACGCGGATAGCGCGGATGATCGCCAGAACGGCTCCGAGGTCGATGACACCCGCCCTGCTCGCTCTGCTCATCGGAGTAGCGGCCGGCCTGTTGCTGGGGCCGACGGCACCGCACTGGCTCGCCCCCTACCTGGCGGTCGCGGTGGTCGCCGCCGCCGTCGACGCCGTCCTCGGCGGCGCGCGGGCGTTCGTCGAGCGGACCTTCGACGATCGGGTCTTCGTCGTGTCCTTCGTCGGCGATGTCGTCGTCGCGGTGCTACTGGTGCTGCTCGGTGAACTCGTCGGTTTCGCCGATGCCCTCTCGACCGCGGTCATCGTCGTCCTCGGCATCCGGATCTTCACCTCCGCGACCGCCCTGCGCCGCGCTCTGGTCGGCCGCTGACATGCCCACCCCGACCCCGGTCATCATCGACGGCGGCCTTGGCCCTGCCGGCGCGGTGCGCTCTGGCGGGTCGTGGCCGACCCGGGGGCGCTCATGAAAAGGCCGGCGAGATCCACGCCCGCGCACACACCGGACGCCGAGGCCGGGAACCAGCCCGAGGGCCAGACCGAGGACGTGGCCCAGGAGGTGCCGCGGACCCGGCCGGAGACGGTGACCGAGGACCGGGCCGGACGTGTGGCGGCAAACCGGCCGGAGAGCGTGGCCGCGGCCGCCAGCGTGGTCGAGGACGCGGCTCGGACTGACCGTGGTGCGGGTCAGCCGTCAGGACCACCAGAGCCATCCGGTGAGCCCGGTGAGCCCGGTGAGCCCGGGGAGCCGGCCGGGCCGGGGCTGGAACTGACCATTCGTGATCCGAAGGGGTCCGTCGACGCGTCGGTGCTGCTGGACGCGCTGCAGGAACTGCGGGACGCGGGAGCCGAGGCGATCGAGATCGCGGGGGTGCGGGTGGGGGTGTCGACGTATGTCGCCGATCATCCGGGGCTCGGCCTGGTCGTGGACGGACGGTCGATCACAGCGCCCTATGTGCTGCGGGTGATCGGTGATGCGCACACCCTGGACCGGGCGCTGCGGATTCCCGGCGGAGTGCTCGATACGGTAGCGGCGCGCGAGGGCGCGCAGACCGGTGTACGGACGTTTGTCCGGATGGAGATCCGAACGGTGCGGCCGACGCCCAGTGCCCGCTACGCTCGCCCGGCAGGCTGAGCACGTCGATCAAGGGAGGCGATCTTCCGGTGTATCCGGACGACCTGAAGTACACCCGTGAGCACGAGTGGGTCCGGCTCGGTGGGGACACGGCCGTGGTCGGCATCACCGCGTACGCGCAGGAGGCGCTGGGCGACATCGTCTTCGTCTCGCTGCCCGCGGCGGGTAGCGAACTGCCGGCCGGCGAGCCCTTCGGCGAGGTCGAGTCGACCAAGAGCGTCTCGGAGATCTACGCTCCGGCGGCGGGCCGGGTGATCGCGAGCAACGAGGCGCTGGTGAGTTCGCCCGAACTGATCAACTCCGATCCCTACGGTGATGGGTGGCTGGTCGAGATCGCGCTCGCGGGCGGCGGTATCGACGGTCTGCTCACCGCCACAGAGTACGAGGAGTACGTCAAGGAGCACTCATAGTAGCTGGTGTGGTCGGGTGGCGGGGGCTGGGTGGCGCCACGCCGAACAACACGGGTCGCACCCTTTTCGCGACCGTGCCCCCGATGCACTAGCCTCGGAGTGCGCCGGGGGTACGGTCATGGACGCTCCGACCGTAGGCGTGTGATCATCGACGGTGGTGGGGATGTGCCGGGTACGCCCGGCCCCACCATCGCAATGCTGGTAACGACATTCCCGCCGCCGCCTGGCGGCGGCCGAGGCGGCTGACGAACCCGCTTGCGCGGGGCTCGACGGCAGGAAGCGGACGCGACTGTGTTCTGCACGAGGTGCGGACAGCAGAACCCGTCCGACGCGCTGTACTGCGCGCGGTGCGGTTCCCCTCTCGTGCGCCCGGGCGAGCCCGTGGCGCCGGAGCGGCCCGCCGAACAGACGTCGACGCTCAATCTGGCCGCCGCGCTGTCGGGTATCGAGGGTGACCATGTCGACGAGTCCACCGAGCGCGACGCGGTCGCCGCGGTCGACGCGCTGCCACCGGGCTCGGCCCTGCTGGTCGTCAAGCGGGGGCCGAACGCGGGCAGTCGGTTCCTGCTCGACGCGGACATGACCAGTGTCGGTCGGCATCCCGAGAGCGACATCTTCCTGGACGACGTGACGGTCTCGCGGCGGCACGCGGAGTTCCATCGCTCGCCGTACACCAAGGGCTTCTCCGTGCGTGATGTCGGCAGCCTCAACGGCACGTACCTCAACCGTGAGCGCATCGACTCGGCCGACCTCACCAGCGGCGACGAGGTGCAGATCGGCAAGTTCCGGCTGGTGTTCCTCACCGGCACGAGCTACGGGGGGTCGGCGGCGCGGTGATCGGGCAGGTCAGGCGGTGAGCGGGTTCGCCGCGGCGGCGTCCGCGTCACACCAGCAGCTGTCGGCTCGGGGTCCTAACGGGGCGAAGGGCCCGGCCGCGAAGGTGCTCACCATCGGCCAGGTCCTGGAGCAGCTGCGGGCGGACTTCGCCGACATCACGTTGTCGAAGATCCGCTATCTGGAGGCGGAGGGTCTGGTCGAGCCGGCCCGGACGTCGTCCAACTACCGCAAGTACTCGGCCGACGATGTCACGCGCCTGCGTTACGTGCTGCACGCACAGCGCGACCGTTTTCTGCCGTTGCGGGTGATCAAGGAAGAGCTCGCCTCACTGGACCGCGACGAGACCCTGGTGCACCGGCCGGGTCCCCGCGCGCTGCCCCCGCATCCGGCCCCTGCCGGCCTGGACGCGATCCTCGGGGCCGAGCGGGTGCGGATGTCGCGCCGCGAGCTCCTGACGACCGTGGGGCTTGACGACGAGACCCTCACCGATCTGGAGCAGCACGGTCTGGTGGCGCCGATCGCCGGGGGCAGCTACTACGACTCCGACGCGGTCCTGGTCGCCCGCACGGTCGCGCTGCTGGCCGGGCACGGCGTACAGGCCCGGCATCTGCGGGCCGCCAGGACGGTGGCCGATCGTGAGGCTGGTCTCATCGAGGCCGCCGCCGCCCCCCTGCGCGGACAGCGCGGCCCGGACAGCGCGGGCCGGCATGCGCAGACCGCGGACGAGCTCGCCGCCTTGCTGGTACGGCTGCATGCGGCACTACTACGGTCCCGGCTGCGGGCCGGTCGTCCTGGCTGAACGGCCGGTGTGGGCCCGGCTCGGCGGCCCCGCCCGGGCGGTCGGGCCCGCTCCGGCAGGCAGCGGAACCCCTCGGCGCGCTGACGCGGGACCCAAGCGGGGATACTGTCTCCCCTGTGGGGTTTTCTGGCTCCGGTCCCAACATCCCGCCCTGCCCCACCTGCGCGAGGAGGTAGATCGGTGCATCGGCTGGACATCGTCGGCGTGCGAGTCGAGCTTCCGTCGAAGCAGCCGATCGTCCTGCTCAAGGAGGTGGGCGGTGAGCGGTACCTGCCCATTTGGATCGGCGCCGTCGAGGCGACCGCGATCGCGTTCGCTCAGGAAGGCATCACCACGGCACGTCCGATGACGCATGACCTGATGCGGGACGTGCTGCGCGCCCTGCAGACGGACCTGACCCGGGTGACCATCACCGACCTTCAGGACGGCGTCTTCTTCGCCACGCTCGTGTTCGGAAACGGCGTGGAGGTCTCCGCTCGGCCCTCCGACGCGATCGCGCTCGCGATGCGCATGGGCGCGCCGGTCTACGGCGTCGAGGCGGTCCTGGCCGAGGCCGGGATCACCGTGCCCGAGGAGCAGGAACAGGAGCAGGAGAGCGAACTGGAGAAGTTCCGCGAGTTCCTGGACACGATCTCTCCCGAGGACTTCAACACCCCCGGGTCCTGACCGCACGCGTCACGACCATCGCACACGTCACGGCAGCGGGCCCGCACCACGTCCACCGCGACGCGGCGCGGGCCCGCTGCGCAGCGCAGGCGGCAATTCCTTTTCGTCGACCCTGCCCCGCCGTGTCCGCTGGACTACGGGCGCGTCGGCTTAGATCATTGAAGGAATCGCGCGTCCCTCCTACGGCCAGGGCAGTCGTGCCCCCACAGTCAGCGTTGGCCGTCTGGGCCCAGGCGCGTAACCATGGTGCTCTGCTTCGGCTCTGACCTCGCCGGACACAGCGCCCAGCCCTGACGGCCGAGCGCGGCCACACGCGGCCAGGCGCGACTGTGACGGTCGCGGCGAGGACGGTCCGCCGGGCTCGGCGCCCGGCAGCCGTGGGTGTCTCCGCTGACTCTGGCGCCTGGGCGCCACGGTCGTCCGCCGTTCGGACCCGGATTGTGCCCGTGGTGGGTACCGGTTCCGGGACGGTCCGGTCGGCGGGCGGGTGGCGGTGAGAAAGGTGACTCGACCGGACCGGATGTCCGGACGGCGGCCCCTGGGTGCCGGCTGCCGGGATGGCGCGGATCGATCCGGAGGATGGGCTGGCTATGGCGGCGAAGTGCGTACAGCGATGATCGAACAGGGCCAGCTGTTCCCGGGTGAGATACCCGAACCACCCGGGGACGACGTCGGGTACCGCGGGCCGACGGCCTGCTCGGCGGCGGGGATCACCTACCGCCAGCTCGACTACTGGGCCCGCACCGGGCTGGTCGTGCCCAGCGTCCGCGACGCGTCGGGCTCGGGCAGTCAGCGGCTCTACTCGTTCCGGGACGTCCTCGTCCTGCGCGTGGTGCGCAAGCTGCTGGAAGCGGGGGTGTCGCTGCAGAACATCCGGGTCGCCGTCGAACACCTACGGACCCGCGGGGTGGACGATCTGGCCCAGCTGACGCTGATCAGCGACGGGTCGACCGTCTACGAGTGCACCTCGGACGACCAGGTGATCGATCTTGTCCGCGGGGGGCAGGGCGTGTTCGCGATCGCCGTCGGCCGGGCCCTGCGCGACATGCGCGGCCAGCTGGCCGAGCTGCCCTGCGAGCGTCCCGGGGATCCGCCCGCCAGCCATCCCGGCGACGAGCTGGCCACCCGCCGCAGCAGCGCCTGGACCGGCTGAACCGCCTGGACCGGCTGGACCGCCTGGACCGGCTGGACCGCCTGGACCGGCTGGACCGCCTGGACCGGCTGGACCGCCTGGACCGCCTGGACCGCCTGGACCGCCTGGACCGCCTGGACCGGCTGGACCCCTGAACGGTCCACTCGTGCGGCGACGTCGCTCAGGTGCGGCCCTCGGCCTCCTGGGCGTTGCCGAGAGTGGCCTCGTAGGCGAGCCATTCGGCGCGCAGCACCGGCCACCCGTCGGCGCGCAGCAGATCCACGACGGCGGGGTCGTCGTCCACCACCACGGCGATGTGACGCCACGCGCCGAGGCTGCGCAGTTCGGTGCGTTTGAACACCCGTGCGGGGCGCCGGTCGTCGTCCGGACGCATCCGCAGCTCGCCCAGCGGCAGCCCCTGTTCCCGCAGCCAGCGGGCGGTGTCCTCGCGGGAGCTCTCCGGGCGTCCGGTCAACCAGACGACCTCGTGGTCGCGTGCCAGCTGATGGACCAGTTCGACGCCTTCGGTCAGCGGCGGGTCCGCCGGGGCCGCGGCGAAGAACGAGTCCCAGTCGCCCGGGCTCGCCCGCAGGAACCGCAGACGGTGGCGCACATCGGCGACCACCCCGTCCACGTCCACGATCGCGAGTGGCCGCTGCTGTGCGGGCACAGCCCCACCCACCCCGTCGAGGCTGTCTGCGCCGTCGGCCGCGTCCGTCACCAGGCTCCCCTCCCTCATGCCGCCCTGACCATCGCACCTTTCGACGCGGGACGAGACACCCGCTCCACGGTGTGACGCTGCGTGGCCGTGCTGGCGAAGGTCGACGCGCGGATGGCTGATGGACATGACCATGACATCGTCCTGCGCCGGGCGCCGGGAGGTGATACCTGGTCCGGGTGTCAGCTACCCCACACGGGCCGCCATCGGACGGGTCCGGGCGGCTCGGGCGTCCGAACAGGGCCGCGACGACGGTCTTTCGCGTGGTCCGTGCGTCGTCCACGACTGGTCTGACCCCTGTGATCCGGGTTGGAGATGGCACCGCGGGGCCGGGCGGTGGCTAGCGTGTCCAGGGTCGGCGGCGAAGGATCGAGGTCGGCCGATCGGCCGGCCGGCCGGCGTGGCCGGCGGCGGGCACACCGGGGCCCTGGCCCGATCGGGGTGGGGCCGTCCGGGCCATGTGACCGTCATCGGCCCGATCGGGGCCACGATCGGGCATGGCGGTTCAGCCGGTCCGGCGCGTTCTGGGATGTTTGCACTTCTGGACGTGTCATGGTCGTCAGAGCTGCCGTCAGCGTCATGATCGAAGGCGAGGTCGGTGCTGCGCGCGGTGGCGCCGGTCGTGGCGGGTGAGGGGAGGATGGGTCGATGTCGGGAACCCGGCGAGCGCGCACGCTCGTGGCCGGGATCCAGTCCTCGCTGGGCGCGGCGCTCGCGCTCGCCGACCGGCTGGAGGCACAGGCCGACGAACTCGAACGGGGCGGCGGGCCCGGCGGGCGGGACCCGGCGGGAGACCCGGTCGACCCGCTCGCCCCCGGCCCCGAAATCATCGAGGCCGCGGCGATCGCCCGCACCCGGACCCGCGGATTCGCGGGCCTTGCCTGGTCCTCGTCCGAGTGGCAACGCGGCCTGCTGGGGCTGACCGCCGACGGTGGACTGGCCGACGGTGGACTGGCCGACGGTGGGCTGACCGCCGACGGTGGGCTGGCGGCCCAGGGCGGCGGTGCTGGCGGTCCGGGGCGTTCCCAGCGATACCGGCCGGGCCTGTGGCGGGCCGGCAACGTGCTGCTCGGGGCCGGCCCGGGGGCGACCCGGGTGCCGCTGGCCGTGCCACTGCTCGATGCCCGCAACCTGCGGATCGAGACATCCCGGGCGCAGCGGGGTGCCGCGGTGGACCTGGTCCGCGGTCTGCTCACCCGAATTCTGGCCGCGGTGCCGGCCGGCCGGGTCCGGGTGATCGTCTACGACCCGCACGAGCTCGGTGCGGGGCTCGCCGGCCTCGCACCGCTGCGAGCCGCCGGTGTCGTCGAGGCGACGATCACCACCCGGGCCCGACTCGAGGAACGGCTGTCGCGGCTGTCCGACGAGGTCGGACGGATCACCGTGGAGCGCCTCGGCGGGCAGTTCGACTCGCTGCGCGACCGGGAGGACGCCGGGCGTGGCCGGCCCGAGCCGTGGCAGGTGCTGGTCCTGCTGGGCGAGCCGCAGCTCTACGAGGAGGGCGGTCGGTCACTGGCCGCGATCGCCGCGCAGGGGCCGTCCTGCGGCGTCAGCGTGATCTCCGTCGTCCAGGCGCAGCCGCGGCACCCGGGCGAGGGCGGCGGCGATCAGGACGAGGTGGCGCCGCCCGACCCCGACAGTGACCTCGGCTTCGACGACGAGACCGATCCGGTGGCCGCGGTGCTGCCGAACTCGGTCGTGTTCACCTCCGTCGATCTGCTCACCCACCGCGCCGGCTGGCAGGACATCCAGCCCGGGCTGTGGCGGACCTCGCTGACCGGCCAGCTGCCGGTCGTGCTCGACGGGCCGCCGCCGACCCCGATCGTCACCCTGGTGAGCAACCACATCGCCGAGATCGCCCGCCAGCACGCGGCGCGCCCCCCGGGCATCACCGAGTTGCTGCCGAACGTCCTGTGGGAGTCCGACAGCTCCTCCGGGGTGACCGTGACGGTCGCCCGTGGCATCGACGGGCCGGTCGCGCTGACCTTCGACGACGACACCGTGCACGCCCTCATCGGCGGGCAGGCGGGCGCGGGCAAGTCGACGCTGCTGCTCGACGTCGTCTACGGCATCGCCGCGCGCTACTCGCCCGAGCAGGTGCGCTTCCATCTGCTGGACTTCAAGGAAGGCCTCGAGTTCGCCCAGTTCGCCGGCGGTCCCGCGGACCCGTTCTACCTTCCGCACGCCGACACCGTCGGAATCGAGAGCGACCGGGAGTTCGGGGTCGCCGTCCTGCGCGCGGTGCGTGAGCAGATGCGCCGCCGGGCCGTGGCGATGCGTGCCGTCGGCGCCCGGGACCTGCGTGGCCTGCGGGCCGCCGACCGCTCCTCGGCCTGGCCGCGGATCCTCGTCGTCGTCGACGAGTTCCAGGTCATGCTCACCCCGTTGGACGAGATCGCCCGTGAGGCCGTCGCCCACCTGGAGGTCCTCGCCCGACAGGGGCGGGCGTACGGCGTGCACCTGCTGCTGGCCAGCCAGACGCTGTCCGGCATCGACGCGCTCGACTCCACCGCGGGCAAGCGCGGTTCGATCTTCGGGCAGTTCGCGCTGCGGGTGGCCCTGCGCACGTCGATCTCGGAGTCGCGGGTGCTGCTCTCGACCGCGAACGAGGCCGCGGGCGCCCTCGGCGGTGTCGGCGAGGCCATCGTCAACCGGCGTAACGGGCATCCGGCGGGCAACGAACTCGTCCGGGTCGCCTATCCCGACGCGGCCACGATCGCGGGCCTGCGCGACCGGCTGTCCACCGCCACCGCCCGCAGCCTGCCCGGTGCCCGCCCGCCGCGGGTGTTCGTCGGGCACGCTCCCGCGCTGCTCGACGACAACGCCGTCTACCTGGCGCTGGACGGACGGCCCGCCCCGGCCGCCGTCGACCGCATCGGTGTGGGCGCGGGTGACGACAGCGCCGCCGCCGCGAGCCTGGACGTCGCCACCGGCCTCGACGCCACCGCCGGCGCCGCGGTGGCCGCTGTCACCGATCACGGTGCCGCTACCGGGCTTCAGGTGTCACCGGGTGGTGACCTGATGGTCGGTGCGGGGCCCGGCGTCGGCACGCCGTCCGGTGGACGGCCGGTGCCCACGGTGGGGGAGGATCCGCTGGCCCTCGTCGGCGTCCCGGTGGACCTGGCGCCCGCGGCGGTCGGGGTGCGCCTGGCCGCCTCACCCGGTCGTCACCTCGCGGTGCTCGGACCGCTGCGCCGGGAGGCGACGGGCATCGTGACCGCGGCCGCGGCCAGCGTCGCCGCGCAGGCCGGACCCGGCCGGCTGGTCGTCGAGATCGTCGCGGCCGAACCGATGGCGTGGGGCGCGGCCGAGGTGCTGGCCGAGCGAATCCGGCGGGCCGGTCATCCGGCCCGGGTCACCGACGTCACCGGGCTGCGGGCCGTGCTCGCCGCCGCCGCCGGCGAGACCCGCGCGCGGGAGGAGGCGGCCCTGGCCGGCACGGTCACCGCGGCGCCACCGCTGCGGCTCGTCGTCGTGTTCGCGATGGACGCCGGCCGGGCCGCTCTGGAGGCCCGCGACGAGCAGACCCGGCGCACCGGCCTGGAGGATCTTCGCACGCTGACCCGGCGTGGCCCGGCCCAGCACGTTCACCTGATCGGCTGGTGGCGGGGCGTGTCGCGGATGTCGGAGGATCTCGGCCCGGTCAACCGGGACGACATCGCGGCCTGGGCGGCCGTGGGCGTGCCGGGCAGCGAACTGTTCGCCCTCGCCGGGCACCGCCCGGTCGCCGGCGGGACGATGCCCAACCGGGCCGTCCTGTTCGACCGGCATGCCCAGTCCGAACCACGCACGGTGGTCCCGTTCGCCCCGCTGGTCCGAGGGTAGGCAGACCATGATGATCGGTCAGGATGATCCGTACCGCGGCGGCGCCCCCGACGGCGACGGCGCCGAACCCGCCGAGCCCGGCGCCGGGTGGGCACGGCGGTCCACACCGCCCGGGCAGGCCGGTGGATGGCGTCCGGACGTGACTGTTCCCCCGGCGCGGGCCGTCTCCCCGGCGGCGGCGAGCGAGGAGGCGCGGGAGATCGTGAGCGGAGCCGACCCGCGCGATCCGGCGCGGCTGTGGTCGATCGCGGGTTCCTGGCCGGACGCCGGCCCCACGTTCGCTCTTCCGCCCGACCCCACCCCACCCGGGGTTCCCACCGGTCCGCCGGCCATGGCAGGGCCCATCGCGGCCGCGTCCACCGCGTCGACGGCCGTGGGAGTGCCGATGCCGGCGGGCACACCGATGCCGGCGGACACACCTGCCCCGGGGCCGGAGGCGGAGGCGGAGGATCCGTGGCGCGCGGCGACGCGTTACCGGGATCTGCTCGGCACCTCGGATGTGGCCCGGGCCCGGGCGGGGCGCGACGCGCACCATCGTCGCCAGGGTAGCCGGGCCCAGGCGCAGCGTCACCGCGCGGCCGCCAGGGACATCCGGGCACGGGTCGACGGTGTGTGGGGGCAGGTCGCCGAGCCGCTGGCCCAGTACGGCCTGACCGACCTCGACCAGCTGCGTCCCGCCGACCCCGGCGCCGCCGCCGCCGTGGAACCGGCCGGCCAGGTCCGACTCACCAAGGGGGGCGCGTCCACACCGGGCGGCGGCGGCGGCCGGCGGCGGGCCGGTCGACCGCTGGCCCGGACCGGCCATGGCCCGGCGGTCGGCGCGGAGCGCACCCGAGGCGGACAGGTCGGCCCGACACCCACGGATCGAACCGACCGCCGACGGCGGGGATCCGCTCGCACGGGCGGCGCGGCGGCCGGACCGGCCGGGCCGGTCGACCCGCGCACGGCGCCGCGCCAGGCCTACGAGCTGTGTCTGGACGCGATGAGCAAGGCCGCGGAACTGCGGGCGGTGAGCAAGGGCGCCGCGTCGGCGTCCGCGGGTCTGATGACCGCGCTCGCCAGCCTGCTCAGCCTCGCCGTCGTCGGACTGCTGCGGGTGTTCGCGCACGCACCGGGGATGCCGTGCGTCGTCGGGGCGGCGCTGGTCGCCTCGGGTCTGGTCACCGCGGCCGCCGGGATGGAGGTCGGGGTGAAGGCGATCGCCCGGGCCGGCATGCTGGGAGCGGGCTGCGCCGCGGTGGCGGTGCTCGCCACGTTCCGGTTGGCCCCCACCGACCCGGTGGCCATCGCCGGATCGCTCGTCGCGCTCGCCGCCGCCGCCCGGTTCGGCCTCGGCCTCGGCGTCGGCGCGCCGACGCAGCCGCAGGCACAGGCCGGCTCTCGCGCCGGCGCTTCCAGGAAGGGATGAGGACGGGTGTCAGGCACGATCGCCGAGGTCAAGGCCCAGCTCGACGAGGCGTTCCGGCGGACCGAGGAGGTCGCCGGCCAGCTCGAGGGCGCACTCGGCATGCTCGAGGAAGCGCAGGCGATGGTGATCGCCGCGACCGACGGCAGTGAGCACCGCTCCGTCGAGCAGTTGACCAGTGCTTTGGTGGAGACACGCGACACACTCCAGATGTCGCTCGCGTCGCTGGGCTCCGCCGTCCAGGAGGTCCGGGACTACCGAGACGGCCTGTAGGCGACAGTCCGCTCACCATCGGTGCAGGCCCGGCGTGTGTCGGGTGGATCCGCTCGGCCAGCGGGGCGACCTTCGTCGCGCTGAGATGCATGTTTGTCGGTCGACAGTAATCCGGTGAAGGTCTGGGTAACAACGGTCTGGGCACCCCGCAACGCGGTGCATCCGGGTCCGGGGCTCACTACAGTCCGGATTGTCCCCCGTGCGCCCCTGCGCTGGCGGCGGCCGGGACTCCGGGACGTCCGAGTACTGCCCGTGATCAGGAGGCTACATCCGTCGTGTCGGACTTCATCGCCCTCGACCTGCCACTTGTGCTCCTGTCCAACCGCGGCCCCGTCAGCTTCGACCGGGATGCCACCGGTCGCACCGTCGGCCGGGGCGCCGGCGGCCTCGTCTCAGCTCTGTCCGGGCTCGCCGAACACCTCGATGACGCCGTGTGGGTATGCGGCGCGGCCAGCGAGGAGGACACCGTCGTCGCCGGGGAGAACGCCGGCAGCTCCATCCTCGTCCAGACCCATCCCCAGCCCCATCTGGTGGACGGCGAACCCGAGGGCCCGGCGATCCGGGTGCGTCTCGTCGTCACCGACCCGGCGGCCTACGCCGACTTCTACAGCGTCTGGTCCAACCCGATCCTCTGGTTCATCCAGCACGGTCTCTACGGCCGTTCGCTGTCCCCGGTGCTCACCCGCGCCGAGCACGACGCGTTCGAGAACGGCTACGCGGCGGTCAACCGGGCCTATGCCGACGCGGTGGTCAGCGAGGTCCGCTCCCGCGGCGGCAAGGCCCTGGTCCTGTTGCAGGACTATCACTTCTACCTGGTGGCCGACTGGGTGCGGGAGCAGTGCCCCGACGTCGTGCTCACCCACTTCGTACACATCCCCTGGCCCGGGCCGGACGAATGGCGCATCCTGCCCGGGGACATCCGCGAACGGCTGCTGCGCGGCCTGCTCGGCAGCGATGTCGTCGGCTTCCACACCCGTCGCTACGCCCGCAACTTCGTGCTGTGCGCCGCCGAACTGCTCGGCCTACCGGCCGACCTCGACAAGCTCACCGTCACGGTCGGCGACCGGGTGGTGCGCGCCCGCTACTATCCGATCTCGGTCGACCCGGCCGCCCTGGACGCCACCCAGGCCTCCGAGGAGGTCGCCGCGCACGTCGCCATGCTGCGCTACCTCTTCCTCGACGACGACCGTCAGCTCCTGCTGCGCGTGGACCGCACCGACCCGAGCAAGAACGTCGTGCGCGGCTTCCTCGCCTTCGGCACCCTGCTCGACCAGCATCCCGAACTGGTCGGACGGGTGAGCTTCCTCGCTCTGCTCCAGCCCAGCCGCACCGACGTCCCCGAGTACGCCGACTACATCGCGCTGATCGGCGGGGTCGTCGCCGAGATCAACGCCCGGCACACCAAGGAGGGCCGTCAGCCGATCGACCTGCGCATGGTCGAGGACTTCCCGCTCGCGGTCGCCGCCTACTCCATCTGCGACGTCCTGATCGTCAACGCCATCGCCGACGGCATGAACCTCGTCGCCAAGGAGGTGGCCGTCGTCAACCGCCGCGGCGGGGTGCTCGCCCTGTCGGAGATGGCCGGCGCCCACGAGGAACTCGGCGAGTTCGCCGTCACGTTGCAGCCCTTCGACGTCCAGCAGATGGCCGACGCCTTCTACACCGCGCTGACCATGCCGATCGGGGAGCGTCATCGCCGGCTGGCCGCCGCCGCGGACCAGGTCCGCACCCACGACGTGCGCCGCTGGCTCGACGACCAGATCGTCGACCTGCGCCGCATCGCCGGCTTCATCTAGACCGTCCCGCCAGACCGTCCCGGGGGTCGTCTCGGGGGGTCGTCCCGGGGCCGGAGGTCATGGCAGCGGGGGCCGGATGGACCAGCCGACAGTGGTGGGCATCCCGGGCTCGTGGGACGGGTTCGCGGGTAGGGTCGCATCGGGAACGAGGCGCGCCGGGGCGTCCCGCCGATCGGCGGTCGGTCGGCGGCCGCGGCGCAAGGACGGGAGTCGTACGTGAGCGAGACCGGTCACCACAAGGCGAACACGGGTTCGTGGCTTGCGGTGTTTCTGATCATCGCGGGCTTCGTGGTCGGGGCGGTCGCGCTTCCGCTGGCCTCGACCCCGCTGTGGATCGTGACCGCCGTGCTGCTGGTCGGTGGGTTCGCCATCGCCCTGGCGGCCCGGATCATGGAGCAGGCCTACTAGCTCGACCCAGCGGACTCGCGCAGTTCTCGGGGGGTGACGAACGAGGCCAGTCGCGTGGTGGACTGGCCGAGTTCGGCCCAACGCGGCACCAGGAGATCCTCGACGGCGAGCGCCGCCGTCGGGTAGGTGGGAATCCGCGGGCGGTCCGTGGCGGCGAGCAGCGCCACCGCGAGAGTGTGGATGCCGGGGTTGTGCCCGACGAGCAGCACGGTGGGTACCCCGTCGTCCACGTCGCGGAGCCGGTCGAGCAGGGTCTCGGCCTCGGCGAGATAGAGCCGGTCCTCCGTGACGACGGGCACACCGGCCGGTAGTGCGGCGGCGATGCCCTCGACGGTCTGCCGGGTGCGCAGCGCGGCCGAGCACAGGATGAGGTCCGGGGCGAGGTCGCGGTCCCGCAGATGCCGGGCGACCAGCGCGCACGCGCGCAGGCCCGAGTCGGCCAGTGGCCGCTGGGCGTCGGGAGTGTCGCCCTCGGCCCAGTCGGACTTGGCGTGGCGCAGCAGCAGAAGCCGGTGCGTCGCCATCAACGAACCCTGACCGGGGTCAGGTGGGCCGCACATGCCCGGTTCACCGCTGTGTCCACCGCCGTCTCCGGATGTTCTGGCCGCGCCCGGTCGCCCGGACACCTCACGGCTGTGGTCGTGGGCCGCTCACTGGCAGCCTGCCGAACGCCTGCCCCACCCGTCAATGGTGTCCGCACCACCGGGTCCGCGACGGTCACCGGCCAGTGCCGGTGCGGGCTGGACGGCGCGCCTACCCGGCGAAGCTGGCGGAGCCGGGACGGCGAACGGCCCGGCCAGCGGGCGCGAGCAGCGCCTGGAGGCCGGACCGTCCGAAGTATCCGCGGTCGCGATCAGCTCGCGACGGAGGTGGACAGAAGGAGCCGGTCGGCGAAGGCCAGCGCGTCGTCGGCGGAGAGCCGACCGCGGGGGACGACGGTGGCGCGCTCGTCGGAGGTGAGGCCACCCCACACGCCGTGCTCCTCCTGGCGGAAGATCGCGGTGGCGAGGCAGGGGCGCTGGACGGGGCAGTCCGAGCAGATCTTGCGGGCGCGGGATTCGGCGGCGGCCCGGGCCTTGGTGTTACGGCCGTCCGGCGGGAAGAACGCGTCGGGATCGCCGTCGCGGCAGGCCGCGTCCTGGCGCCAGTAGGCGGGCCAGCCCGCACCGAAGGGCTGCGGCGGCAGGTCGCGACCGGGCAGGACCGGTACGCCGGCGCTCATCGCGCGCCACCACAGCGCAGAAGACACGCGGTCGAGTGGATGCTAAGTGCGGTGACGATGCGTGCGGGAAGCACGCTGAGCTGACTGGGCATACCGACTCCTGCTGACGTTGCAAAGGCGGACACATGCTTTGCAGACCACCACATCCGGCGTTGCGCGACACTCCAGACAGGCAGGTCAACCTTGGTGAGGCGAGATGCACCGCGGAGCCACAGGTTCGGTTCCAGTGGGGCCGCCCGTACCGGTGAACCGGGGGTGTGGCTCCGCCTGGAAACGATTCCGTCTCGCCTCGTTAACCGAGGAACGTAGACGCCTCTCGACCGGATAGCAAGGGTTCCGGAACGCGAACGTCCGGGACGGTCGACGGTCGTTCGAGAGAGCCGTTGGATGATCGCGCGAGCGATTGTCGCGCCGTCCGAGGCGAGCATAATGATCATGAAGATGCACGCCGGCGGGCCTGGCGTGAGATCATCATGGCGGTCTCGCTGGCGGGCGGAACTGCTGTTGGGCAGCGAGAACGAGCCACTTCAAGATCGCTGTCGGGTGGCGGACAGTGGGCGGGTGGACCCCCGTCCGGGGGTCTACGATCGTGGTTCCAGCTGGCGTACGGCCCGATGACGAACAGATGTCGAGTCCGCGAAGTTCGGTCAACGGGGCCCACTGGGGCGGCTATCGCCCCAAAAATGTGTTGAGCATTACATTTAATGCCTTTGCTGGAGCAAGCGCGGGAAGCCCCGTTCGGGGTAGCGCGCAGGCGCCGGATCGAGGGCCGGCCGCGCAGGAGCCGCCACGCACCGCGTCCGGGAGGTGTCGCCGGGCGGGCGTGAGCCAGCCGCCCGGGCTCATGATCATCTGCGTCGGGGCAGGCGGGAGCCCTGGGCCTACCTGGGTTCGGGCAGCCCGATCAGCGGTTCGGGCGGCCCGATCAGCGCGCGGCGGTGCCGGGGCGCACGGGCAGGCCAGCGGCCGCCCACGCCTGGTAGCCGCCCACCACATCGGTGGCGCGGCGCAGGCCGAGCTGACGCAGCGCGTCGGCGGCGAGACTCGAGGTGTAACCCTCCGAGCAGATCACGATCACCTGAAGATCGTCACTGGTCGCGATCGGCAACCGGGCGTCGCTGGTCGGGTCGAACCGCCACTCGAGCACGTTGCGTTCCACGACGAGCGCGTCCGGGATCTCGCCCTCGGCGGCCCGTTGCGCGGCCGGCCGGATGTCCACCAGCACACTGAGATCGTCGGTGGCCAGCGCGTCGGCGGCCGCCGACGGTTCCAGTCGGCGTAGCCGGGCCCGGGCCGCGGCGAGCATCGCGTCGATGCGGCTGCCGCCCGTGGGCGTCCGATCGGCGCTGGCCGGGTCGCTCATCGTCGCGGCGTTGCGGCCAGCAGGTCGCCGGCGGGCGCCAGCGGTCGGGGGATCCCGGCTGCGGTGTCGACCGGGACCCGCGCCGTGGTGGCAGCGGTGCTGTCGGTGGCGCTGTCTGCGGGGCTGTAACGCAGGGGAACTTCGGGTGGTGAGTAGGCGTGGATCGTCGTGGCGAGCGCGGTGCCGCGGTTCGCGACGCGATGCACATGCGAGATGTCGAAGGCGGGGCTGTCGCCGGGTGCGTGCGTCCGGCGGTCGGTGAGCGACCAGGAGCTGTCGAAGCGGTCCTCCTCCAGCACACCCTCGGTCACCGTCAGCGCGCCGAGCGCCCCGCCGTGATCGTGGATCTCGGTCTGCTGCCCCGGGTACCAGCCGATCAGCCACACCTCCACGGTCGCGGACAGCAACAGTCGGGTGTACCAGCGCCGCTCGGGATGGTGGCGCACGATCGGCCGCCACACCTGCGGGGCGCCGGCCAACGCGACGGTCAGCTCCCGCAACGTCGCCAGGTCGACCCGGCCGGGCTCGTCACTGAGGCACTGCCAGGGCACCAGCGGTGCCTGCCGGGCGAACGCCGCCGACGGGGCGAACGGCGCCAACCCGGCCAGCTCGCCGGACACCACCGACGGGACAGGCGGAGCCGGATGGCCGGGATGGGCGGGGTGGGTCAACAGAGCCGGATGCAGCAGAGGCACGGAATCTCCAGAGGGCGGACAGCGGTATGCCCAGGCCGTCGATCATGAGGCGGTCAGGTGTCCGCGGGTTGACCGCGCGGCGGCCGTGAAAGGCAGGGCGCGCCGGGGTGCCGGTCGTCCGGGTGAGGTCAGGCGACCACCGCTGAGGGCGGCGCGGGCCCGGACGGATGCCCTGCGCGGAGGCGGGGGGATCACGGCCGGGGACGCTCTACCACGCGAGGCCATGGCCAGCCTGGGTCAGGGCTGAGGGAACCGAGAAACGGGGGGCCCGCCTGGGCTGGACCTACGTGGCGGTTCGGCCGGCACGATCACCGTGCGGCCGGCACCGACAGAGGGTGCAGGGCGGTGGCTCAACCCCGCCCGGTACAGGCCGCGCTGACGGCCCGGCCAAGGTCAGTCACGCGATCGCGGTGCAGAAAGAGGCGCGTCGCTGCCATGCGCACAGTGTACGACGACGCGGCAGCGGACGGTACCTTCGCGCGGCCTCGGCGCGGGGTGTGCCGACCCCCACGGCCTGGGTCGGCTGGACAATGCGGGGTGACACGAGGGTGTTCCCCTGGGTGATCCCGGTCGATATCCTCCGAGACAGAATGATCCGCCTCGGCGGCCGCCGTCCCTCGGGCCGCGGTGGTGCGCCGCTTCGGCGGGCGGGCGAGAGGAAACGGCCAGGATGGACGACCCGCACGACCGGTTGTCCGCGCAGATCGACGATGTCGTGGCCGTGCAGTCGCGGATGCAGGGCCTGTTGGACGCCGTCGTCGGGGTGGCCCAGGAACTGAGCCTGCCGGTCACCCTGCGCCGGATCGCCGAGGCCGCGGCGGATCTGGTCGACGCGGCCTACGGTGCGCTGGGGGTCATCGGTGAGGCGGGGGAGATCACCGAGCTGTTCCATGTCGGGTTCGGTGACGCGGTGCTCGAGCGGATCGGTCGGCTGCCGCTCGGGCGGGGCCTGATCGGCGAGAGCCTGCGCGATCCGCGTCCGCTGCGGGTGGCCAACGTCGCGCGCCATCCGGCCGCCGTGGGATTCCCGCCCGGCCATCCCCGGTTCGACACCTTCCTGAACGTCCCGATCATGGTGCGGGGGGAGGCCTTCGGCACCCTGTTCCTCGGCGCGAAGCGCGACGGGGGCGAGTTCACCCGCGAGGACGAGAGCCTGGCCTGCGCGCTGGCCGCGGCGGTCGGCTTCGCCATCGAGAACGCCCGGCTGTACGAGACGGCCCGGCGCAGGCAGGCCTGGCTGCACGCCAGCGCCGAGATCACCACGGCGCTGCTGTCGGTCGCCGATCCGCTGGAGGCGCTGGCCCTGGTGGCTCGGCGCGCCCGGCAGGTGACGGCCGCCGGGCTGGCCGCGATCCTCGTCCCCGGCAACGAGGAGGGGACGCTGATCGTCGAGGTGGCGGACGGCGCGGGGGAGGATCGGCTGCGCCGGCGGGCCCTGCACCGCAACGACCGCCTGCTCGACGCGATGCGCACCGGACGGGCGGCGCTGGTCGGGCCGGGGGCGTCCCCGCTGTTCGGGGCTGAGCTGCCCGATCCGCCGGCGGAGCTGGGCATGGTGGTGCCGCTGATGGCGGGTGGCCGGGCGCTGGGTGTGCTGGTGCTGGGCACCGAGGGGGTGTCGGTGCCGTTCAGCGGGCTGGACCTGGAGATGGCCGTGGCGTTCGCCGGGCAGGCGGCGCTGTCCCTGGAGTTCGGACGTATCCACCGCGACCGGGAGCGGCTCGCCGTGTTCGAGGAACGCGACCGGATCGCCCGCGACCTGCACGACGTCGTGATCCAACGGCTGTTCGCCACCGGCCTGCAACTACAGGGCATGGCCCGGATGGCCGGCGGCCCGATCGCCACCCGGCTGCACAGCGCCGCCGACGAACTTGACCACACGATCGCCGACATCCGCCAGACGATCTTCTCGCTGACCTCGGCGGACTCCGACGGCGCGGACCTGGCCGCGGAGATCCGCGCGATCCTCGCCCAGACCGAACACGCCCTGGGGATCATCCCGCAGATCCGGGTGGACGGCCCGATCGACCGACGGGTCCCCCCGACGATCCGTCCGCACATGCTCGCCGCGCTGCGGGAGGCGCTGTCCAACATCGCCCGCCATGCCCGCGCCACCCGCATCGACGTCCTGCTCCGGGTCACCGGGGTGGACGTCCTGGTGGAGGTGCGCGACGACGGCTGTGGCCCGGGCGGGGCGTCGCGCAGCAGCGGGCTGACGAACCTGCGCCGGCGCGCGGTGGACCTGGGCGGACGGATGGCGTTCGGACCGGGGGAGAACGGCATCGGCACGACCGTGAGCTGGCAGGTCCCGTTGATCACGCCGCCCGAGGCGCTGTGGGTGTTCACCCCGCCGGACGGCCTTCCCCTGCGGTAGCGGGCGGATCGTCCGGCGGGCAACGCCACCCGCCGGAGCAGGGCTAGTTGTTGAGCCGGGTGGCGAAGACCGCGGCCTGGGTGCGACTTTCCAGGCCGAGCTTGGCCAGCATGCTGGAGACGTAGTTCTTGACCGTCTTCTCGGCCAGGTACATCCGGCTGGCGATCTGCCGGTTGGTGAGACCCTCGGCGATCAGCCGCAGGATGCGCCGCTCCTGATCGGTGAGACCGGCGAGGCGTTCGTCCTGCGCCGGACCCTCCCGCAGCCGCACCAGTACCCGCGGGGTGACGGCGGGGTCGAGCAGCGACTTGCCGGCCGCGACCTGGCGCACCGCTTCGACCAGGGCATTGCCACGGATCTGCTTCAGGATGTACCCGGCCGCGCCCGCCATGATGGCGGTGAACAGGGCCTCCTCGTCGTCGAAGGAGGTCAGGATCAGACAGGCCACGCCCGGATTCGCCGAACGAACCTGCCGGCAGACCTCGATGCCGCTGCCGTCCTCCAGCCGTGCGTCGAGGACCGCCACGTGCGGCTCCAACGCGAGGATCCGCTCGGCGGCCTGGTCGGTCTGACCAGCCTCACCGACGACCTCGAGATCGTCCTCCTCGGTGAGCAGGTCGCGCAGACCACGTCGGACCACCTCGTGATCATCCAGGAGGAACACCCGGATGGGCCGGTCGGCTCTGTTCGGTTGGTCGGCGCTGCTCGCTTGGTTGGCGCTGTGGGATGACGCGGGGGTCGCCGCGCCGCCGACGGCGGAACCGCCCGCCAGTTCGTCTGACACCGTTGACTCCGCCCGACCTTGCCGTCGTAAGGAAGAACATCGCTGTAGGTCACGTTCGGCAAGCAGGATATTACCCGCATTGGCCCGCGTTGGGGCGGGCTCGGGGCGGCGTCGCCGTTCGAGGCAGCTGGATCTTCATGCGACAGTGCTGTGTAGTACCTGACCTGTAGTAGCGGACGTGCCACGCCATGAGTCCCGTCATGGGGCGTGTCGCCGTGCCGCCGGCACTGGTCGCCGGGGCGGCGACCAGCCCGCGCGTCGGCGCACCTCCATCATTTCGGCGAGCGCGTCCACTTTGCGCGCTTATGTCGCTACTGTGTCCAAACACACCCCGATGCGGAGCGCGTCAGGTCCGTCCGTCACAATGCTGGTCGTCGCCCGCCGCCGCCGGTCGGGTTGTCCAGGTGTCGGCACTGTCCGGTTTGCCTGGTCACGGGCGCGCGTCCCGCGCGCGGCACGAAGGTGCCAGCGCGCAGCCGGGGGCGTCCGGCGTCGGGGTCGCCCCGGTGCCAGCGCCCCGGGGCGGACGGGTCGGACTGGCGGGTGTCGTGCGGGTGGCGCAGTGATCGTGTGACGAAAGGACGTGCGCCCGTGCGATGGGGTAAGAGCGACAGCCAGACGCCCAAAGCGACCGAGACAGACACCCCCGCGCCCGTGCCGACAGCGGCGAGGATCGCCACGCTGCTGGCCGAAGGCGCCCGGCAGACCACGGCCGCCGCAGGCACCGAACAGACCACGCCGGCCGCCGGAACCGCGGGCCAGGCGTGGACACTCACCGAGACCCTCGCGACTCCCGCGACCCCCGGGGCGGTGACCACCTACCGGGTCTCCGTCGCGGTCACCGACACCGGTGCCGTCGAGCCCGACCTGGCGCTGTCCTACGACCTGCTGGTCCGCTACCGGGAGAGCCTGGCCTCCGCCGGTTTCGTCGTGACGGACGTCCTGGAGGGCTGGCGGACAATCGCCCTCGACGTGCGGACCGAGCAGGACGCGGCCACCGTGCACACGGAGTCCAACGGTGTCTCCGCCTCCGCGGACGCGGCCGAGGGCCAGACCGCGGACCGCGCCGGAGCCGGCACCTGAGGAGTCCGTCGAGGCCCCGGCCGCCGCCGCCGACACCGCCGCCGTGGCCGACGACTCGGCCACGGCCGAATCCGTCGAGTCCCCGGTCGTCGAGGCTCCCGCCGTCGAGGCTGATGCTGCCGAGGCTGACGCTGCCGAGGCTGACGCTGCCGAGGCCGCGGCGGTGGACACCACGGCCGCCGTGCCCGGGAACGTCACGGTGACACAGACCGTCGACGGCGACATCGACGGCAGCGTCCCCGAGCCGGACGCGCAGACGGACACCCCGGCGCCGACCGCGGCGGAGGGTGTGTTGGCCGACCCTGCCGACACCGACACTGACACCAAAGCCGACACTGACACCAAAGCTGACCGCGAGGCCGACGCTGACCGCGAGGCCAAGGCCGACACCGACATCGACGGTGCGGTGGACGCGGCGGCCGGCGCGGCGGGGCGCAAGAGCCGCAAGCGCCGGGGCGATGGCGACCTGAGCCGGCCCCGGACGCGGCGCGGCCTGCTCGGTCGGCGCAGGCCGGCCGAGGTCGCGGCGACGGCCCCGGCCGCGGCGAACGGCGCGGACGGCTCCAGCGACGAGACCCCCGCCGGGGATGCCGGCACGCCGGGCGACCCGGCCTGAACCGATCGATGCCCGACCTGTTCTGACGACCGCGCCCAGCGTCGTGTGCGGTCGTTCGGACGGGCTTGTCCCAGGGCTCCAGGGCGGGCCCCCGTGGGCCCTACGAGGACGCCGCCGCGGCCTGGACGGTGGGCAGGCTGCGTCGTCCAAGCAGGGCCGCGAGGCCGGCGAGCAGGCCGGCGGCCGCGGGTACGACAAAGCCGAGTCGGGCTCCGCCGCTGTCGATGAGCTGGCCGGCCACCGGCGAGCCGACGGCCACGCCCCCGGCGAGCGCCATGACCAGCCAGGAGAACCCCTCGGTGCGCGACCGGGCCTCGACCAGCCGTTCCATGAACGCGTTCGCGCTGATCAGGGTGGGCGCGGCGGTGGCGCCGGCGAGTATCGCCAGGGGCACCATCGCGGCCACCGTCACGCCGGCCAGCGGCAGGGTGAAACCGACCGTCAGTAAACCGCACCGCCCGTAGCAACCGGTCCCGGGGTGGCCGGGCCTGGGCGCGGGCCCCACTGACCAGGCCCGAGACCGCGGAACCGGCGGCGAACAGCCCGAGCAGCAGCCCGCCGAAGGCGGCCAGGTCCTGCTCCCGGGCGAACGCGACGATCGACACGTCGAACCCGCCGAAGCCGACGCCGATCGCGAACGTGATCGCCATCAGCGCCCGAACCGCCGGGAGCCGCACGATCCGCCGCTGCCGCGCCGTGTCCGCCCCGTGGGGGCCCGGATCGGTGCCGCGCTGTATGGCCAGGCTCAGCGCACCGACCACCAGCAGGGACGCCGAGACCACCAGCGCGCTGGCCGGAGCGACCATGACCACCAGGGCGGTCGCCAGGGTCGGACCCAGAATGAACACCAGTTCGTCGAGTGCCGCCTCCAGCGCGAACGCCGTCGGTAGCAACGTCGAGCCGGCCAGTAATCGGCTCCACCGGGCTCGGGCGCAGCTGCCCACCGGCGGCAGGCAGGCTCCCGCCAGCACCGCCGCCGCGAACCAGGTCGGGCGTGGCGCATCCGACCACACCGCCGTCAGCAGTGCCGCGACGCCCAGCAGATGCCCGCAGACACCGAGCACGAGGATGCGGGCCTGCCCGTACCGGTCCAGGGCCCGACCGATCACGGGGGCGCACATCGCCTCGGCGATCGCCCCGCAGGCCGCCACCCCACCCCCGACCGCGTACGACCCGGTGCGGTTCTGGACGAACAGCACCGTTCCCATCGTGTGCATCGCCAGGGGCAGCCGTCCGACGAAGGCGGCGGGCAGGAACCTGCGCGCGCCCGGGGTCGCCAGCGTGCGCCGGTACCGCGAGGGCGTGCGACCACCGGCATCACCACGGTCCCCGTCCGGGCCGCCGGCCGGTGGGCCGGTGACGGCGTGGCCAGGCGTGGAAGGTGACCCGGGCGGACAGCTCATGACCGGCTCAGCCTGCCTGACCCATTCGGGGGATGCCAGTGAAATAAGCGCAGGTCACCCCCTGTCTGGCACGTGGCCAAGGCCCGCCGTGGCGGTTCGCCCGCGAAGGGTGACAGTCACCCCAGGTGAGGCTGTCAGGAGCCGCGTCGATGCCGAGCGTTCGGCGACGGGCGGGCGTTCGAGGCGCGTCCGGTGCCGCGAATCCAGCGATGTTGCGGAACAGGTGGGGCGACTCCCGGTCCGGCCGCGCGCAGCCGCCGGATGAATGGTGCGACCAGCAGCGCGCCCACCAGGAATCCGACAACATGCGCACCATAGGCGACGCCACCGCCATCGGCCACACCGAAGCCGGTGAAGTACACGTACTGCAGGGCGAACCAGAATCCCAGCACGATCCACGCCGGCAGCCAGAAGGGGATGAAGAAGAGCACCGAGACGAGCCCGATGACACGGGCCCGCGGAAACAGCACAAGGTAGGCGCCGAGGACTCCGGCCACCGCGCCGGAAGCGCCGATCATCGTACCCGAAGAGCCGCTTTCGAACAGGGCGTACCCATAGGTCGCCGTATACCCGCAGACGAGGTAGAAGAGCAGGTAGAAGAGCCTGCCCATGCGGTCTTCGAGGTTGTTCCCGAACATGCCGAGAAAGAGCATGTTGCCGATGAGATGAAGCCAGCTTCCATGCAGGAACATGGCGGTCAGCACCGAGAGCACGGGAATCTTCTCGAAGCTTGGTGGATTCTGGATGATGCAGCCGGCGTTCCCGGCGGCGTCCACGCCGATATGCCCGGAGTTCACGGTGCCCAGTGGCACGTTGTGGACGAGCTCGCGCGGTATCGCGCCCCATTCCTGGAAGAACCGCTGCTGCTCGCAGACGTTCTGTGGCGGCGAGGTGGCGATCCCGGCGACCGAGCTGACCACGGGCTCGAGGAACACGAAGATCACGACGTTGGCAGCGATCAGCAGCCAGGTGACCACGGGTCGTCGACTGAGCGGATTGATGTCGTGAATCGGGATGACCACGGGAACATCCTGCCGGGTGGGCCGAGCGCCGACTCGAGGTGGGGGCGTCGGCCGGGCCGGCCGGGCTGGGGCCGGCTGATCCGGCGGCCGGGTGTCCGCGTCCGCGGGCGGGATGCGCCAAAGTGGAGGCGTGACTGCACAGATGTCCGGGTCGGCGCCCGAGGTGGTACCCGAAGCGGTGCCGGAACCGGCCCGTGCGGCGAATCCGCACCCCGATCGGCCGGCTCGTCCCGACGGTGACCTCGGTGACCTCGGTGCTCCCGACGGTGCCGGTGCTCGTGAGGTGGCCGGTGATCTGGTGGCGCGGGATCAGCGGGTCGTCTGGCATCCGTACGCACCGCCGGCCGCGGCACCGCTGTTCGCGGTCGCGCAGGCCAGTGGCGTGCGGTTGCGGCTGACCGACGGGCGTGAGCTGATCGACGGGATGTCGTCCTGGTGGGCGGCGATCCACGGGTATCGGCACCCGGTCCTGGACGCGGCGGCCCACCGGCAGCTGGCGGACATGTCCCATGTCATGTTCGGCGGCCTGACCCACGAGCCGGCGGTGCGCCTCGCCGAGACACTCGTCGAGATGACGCCGCGACCGCTACGCCGCGTGTTCTTCAGCGATTCGGGATCGGTCGCCGTCGAGGTGGCCATCAAGATGGCCCTGCAGTACTGGACGGGGCGTGGGCGTCCACGACGTACGCGGCTGCTGACGATCCGGCGGGGCTATCACGGGGACACCTCCGGTGCGATGGCCGTCTGCGATCCGGACGCGGGTATGCACCATCTGTTCAGCCACCTGCTGCCCCAGCACATCTTCGCCCCGCCGCCGACGTGCGGCTTCGACGAGGCGTGCGAGGACGTCCACCTGGCCGAGTTCGCCGCGCTGCTGGCCGCGCACGCCCACGAGGTCGCGGCGGTCATCCTCGAGCCGGTGGTCCAGGGAACGGGGGCGATGCGGTTCTACGCGCCCGAGTGGCTCGCCCGGGTGCGGGCGCTGTGCGACGAGCACGAGGTGCTGCTGATCGCGGACGAGATCGCCGTCGGCTTCGGCCGCTCCGGCGCACTGTTCGGCTGTGACCATGCCGGGATCAGCCCCGACATCATGTGCGTCGGGAAGGCGCTGACCGGCGGGTACCTGTCGCTGGCCGCGACACTGTGCACCGACGAGGTCGCGGACGGGGTGGCGGCGTCGCCGGTCGGGGCGTTCATGCACGGTCCCACGTTCATGGCCAATCCGTTGGCCTGCGCGATCGCGCTGGCCAACGTCGAACTGCTGCTGGCCTCGCCGTGGCGGGAGCGGGTCGGCGCCCTCGAGCGGGGTCTGCGCACGGGGCTCGCCCCGGCCCGGGCGTTGCCGGGGGTCGCCGACGTGCGGGTGCTCGGCGCCATCGGTGTCATCGAGACCCGCGAGCCGGTGGACATGGCCGTGATCCAGCCCCTGCTGGTGGAACTCGGCGTGTGGGTGCGCCCGTTCGGTCGACTCGTCTACACCATGCCGCCCTACATCACGACATCGGACGACCTGGCGACCCTGACCACCGCCATGGTCGAGGCCGTCGCGCGTACCACCTGAGTCCGGCCGGTCGGGCTGGTTCCGTCCGGGATGACTCCCGGCCGGGGCTGGTCCGGGGCTGGTCTGTGACTGGTCCCTGTGCTGCCCCCGACGGTGAGCAAGTCGGTTTCCCGGGCGTGTCGGGTGTGGTCTCTCGTCAGGGTCGCGGCGGGGCGCCCGGGCTTCCCCGGACGCCGCCGGGTTTTCGGCTGCGGTATTCATCACCGCAGGTCAGCTGGCATTTCTGGAACGGACTGGCGGCACGTCCGCGGGTTCAAAGGCGTCCGGCGAACGAGGTGTGGCGGTTAGTCGCGCCATTACGGGAGTTGCGAATCTCGCGCATCACTTCGTACTCTTCGTTCTCAACGATTTACTGTGAGTAGCAACGACGAGGTTGGAATCGCCGGGAGGTCCCGGCCGAGCACGGCGGCCGTGGACCAGAACGAGGAAGGCGCTCCGCCAATGCCGTTTCGTATTCGTCCAGCACGCCCCCTGAGCCGGGTTCTGCGCCGGGCCCGGGGCCTGTTTCGACGCCGGTCGCCTGCTGCCGCGACGATCCCGGAGACGACCCGCACGTGCTCGCCGACGCTGCGGATGGCGGGTCTGGGCGCCGCGGTGACGACGATCAGCCGTCCACCCGGGGGCCCGAGCGCGGCCACCCGAGAGGGAGCCGCGCGAGACGGTGCGATGCGCGACGACCACACCACGCGGGACGCGGCGACTCGGGGCGTGGCGGCTCGGGATGGGGGTGTACTCGCGGTCGGTGGGCGGGATGGGTTCGCGGGGGCCGGGCCGGTCGGCGCGGTCGGGCCGTTCGTCGGACGTGGCTGGATGCTGTGGCGGGCGCCGCAGACGGTGCTGCGGCGCATCGTGACGGTGACCGCGTGCTGGCTGGTGCTGGTCGGTTTCGCCGCGGCGGGGGCCCGTCCGCGATGGGCCGACGTGGGGACGTTCGCGGTGTTCCTCGTGCTGGGGTCGGTGGCCGTCCTGATGTCCGCGCGGCTTGGCGCGGACCTCGCCGCCACCCGGATGTCACGCCACGATCTGCTGGCCAGCTGGGCGTTGGCCGTGGCGGTCCTGCTGCCACCGCTGTACTCGACGGTGATCGGTCTGCCGTTGTGCTGGCTGGCCGGACGTGCCGAGCCGGCCCGTCCGCCACACCTGCGGATGTTCCAGGCCGCGACACTGGGGATCGCCGGGTTCGGCGCGTCCACGGTGCATCTGCTGCTCAGCCCGACCGACGGACCGTTCACGGTCGAGGATCTGATCGGCTCGAGCGCGGCCACCACCGCCTTCCTCGTGGCGGTCGCGGTGCACCCGCTGCTGGCCGCTCTGCCCGGGCTGGGCCTGCACCGTCACGGCCGGGCCGACGGCCTCGGTGCCTGGCTCGGCGAGACCGCTCCGCACATCACCACCATCACGGGGCTCCCCGCTCACCCCCGCCAGCCCACCCATCCCCTCCGGTCCATCCAGGCGATCCGGGTGGGATGGGCGGGGCAGGTGGGACGGGTCGGCCATCCAGGCGTCGAACGGGGTGAGGCGGTGCCGACCTGGGCCGCGGAGACCTGCGCGGCGATCATCGTGGCGGTGCTGTGGTCGGTGAGTCCCTACCTGATGCTGGCCGTCACCCCACCGATGCTGTTGCTGCAACGCAGCCTGCTGCACACCGAGCTGCTGCACGCCGCCCGCTGCGACGCGAAGACCCGCCTGGCCAATCCCGCCTACTGGCATCAGGTCGCCCAGCGTGAACTCGGCCGAGCCCGACGGACCGGACGGCCGCTGTCGGTCCTGCTCGTCGACATCGATCACTTCAAGCGGGTCAACGACCGCTTCGGTCATCTCGTCGGCGACCTGATCCTGCTCGCCGTCGCCGACGCGTTGCGTGCCGCGACCAGACCGCACGATCTCGTCGGACGCTTCGGGGGTGAGGAGTTCGTCGTCCTGCTGGCCGAGCAGGAGCGGGACAGCCCCCTGGTCGTGGCCGAGCGCATCCGCCTGCAGATCGCCGCCACCCGTTGCCTGCTCGACGGCCGACCGCCCCTGTCCGTGACCGTGTCCGTCGGCGTCGCCACCACGGACGGCCCCCGCGGTGACCTCGCGACCCTGCTCTCCTGTGCCGACGCCGCCCTCTACGAAGCCAAGGCCGCCGGCCGCAACCGTGTGCACCTGGCCGAACCCCTGTGCGCCGCCCACTGACCGGCTTCCGGTCCAGGCCGCTGGCGCCGGCCAGAACCGGGGCCAGAACCGGGGCCGGTCGAGGCTAGAGCTGGTGTGCGGCGCGGATCGTGTTGCGCAGCAGCAGCATCGTGGTGACCGGTCCGACGCCACCCGGTACCGGTGTCAGCGCCGCGGCCACCGGCGCGATCGCGGCCGCGTCCACGTCCCCGACCTGGCCACCGGTGGTGACGGAGGTCCCGACGTCGATGACGGTCGCGCCGGCCCGGACGAACCCGGCCCCGACCAGGCGAGGCCGCCCGGTGGCGGACACGATGATGTCCGCCTCGTGCGCGATCGAGATCAGATCGTTCGTCCGCGAATGGCAGATGGTGACGGTGGCGTCCTCGGCGAGCAGCAGCAGGGAGACCGGCTTGCCCACCACCGGCCCGCGGCCGATCACACATGCCCGGGCCCCCGCCATCGGGATACGTGCCCGGATGAGGATCTCCACCACGGCGGAGGCCGTCGCCGGGGCGAACCCCGGCAGGCCCAGGGCGAGCCGGCCAAGGCTGGCCGGGTTCATCCCGTCCACGTCCTTCTCGACCGGGATGCGCTCGCCCACCTCCCGTGAGCTCATCCCGGCGGGCAGCGGCGTCTGCACGATGATGCCGTCGACCAGCGGGTCCACGGCCAGGGCGTCGATGGCGTCCAGCAGCGCCGTCGGACCGCCGATCGGGACGTGCGGCTCGCAGCGCACACCGACCTTGCCCGCCGTGCGCTCGAGGATGTGCGTGTAGGAACTGGCAGCGGGATCCGCGGTCGGAAGGACCACCGCGAGCGTCGGTGTCTTGCCCGCGCTCATCAGCCGGTCGGCCTCATCGATGACGTACCGGCCGATCTCGGCGGCCATCGACCGCCCGTCGAGCAACCTCATGCGGCGATCCGATCTTGGATGTGTGCGACCTCGTGGCGCCGAGTGACAGGCGCCACCACCATGACAGGTGTGCCATCGTGAAAGAATTTGGTACTGTTCTGCGGCCTGGGCCCTGTCGTACCGTAGCAAGGCAGCGCCGTCCGGTACCCGCAGCGGGGTACCCACCGTGGGCCACCGCCGCATCCCCGTCCAGAGCCGGGTCCAGATCCGTGACGGCATCCGTGGCCATGGCCGCCTTCCGTGGCCTGGTCGGTGGCCGGTCAGCGGGGCAGGTCGCGCAGGATCAGGTCGAGACCGGCGAGGAACTGGGCCTCGTTGTCGTCCCGCAGGTGCGGCGCCACGTCGGAGAGATCCGGATGGCGCTCCGGCGGCGCGTCGACGGACGCGACCGGTCCGCCGTCGGCACCTGCTCCCTCGCGCTCGAGGGCTCGGGCGAGTTGGCGGGCTTCGGACAGGGCGTGACCGAGCGTGTAGAACAGCAGCGTCTGGTAGACGTTCGCGGCGTCCACCGGATTCATGCCGGCCCGGTGAAGCTGGGCGACGGCATGATCGGATCGTTCCCAGTAGGCGCCGACCCCCGGCGGGCGGCGCAGCACCAGCGGTGCCAACGTCGGATGCGCGAGCAGGGACCGGCGCAGCTGGCGGAAGTTCGCCCGGATATCGGCGCGCGGGTCGTCGGACTGCGGCAGTTCCGCGGAACCCTCCCGCACAACACTGTCGAGCAACGCGTCCAGCAGCGCGTTCTTCGTCCGAAAATGCCGGTACATCGCGGTCGGATCACACTCGAGGAACGCACCGAGCGCCCGCATGCTGAACGCCCCCGCGCCCTGGGTGTCCACCACCTGGATGGCCGCCGCCATCAGCACCTCCCGCGACAACGTCCCCCGGGGCGTCCGCCGCGGCCTACGGGTGCGCCGCCCGCCTCCCGCGGACTCCGCCTCCCGCGCGGCGTCGTCCGGTGGCGGGGTGCCTTCGGGCGGTGAGGTGTCGTCCGAGGTGGGGGTGCTGTCGGGTGGTGGGGTGTCGTCCGACTGGCTGGGTGTCCGCTCGTTCATGCCGTCGCCGCGCCTCCGCGTTCACCGTCGTCCCGACCCCCGTCGCCACCATGATAATCAACGGTGTTGACGCCCTCCCGTGGCCGCCCCATCCACCGTCCGGATCCACGAGCACGTAGCCGTCTAGGGCAGCCGAGACGTCTGCGGGGATCGGTCCTGGGAGACGGGGGAGCCGTTCTGGTCTGACGGGGTGGAAGAGGCGGGTGTGGTCGGCGTCGGCGTCGTGGATGGTCAGGGCGGCCAGCGTGCCGAGGAAGGCGAGTCCGGCGGCCACCAGGAAGGCCACGTGGTAGCTGGTCAGGTTGGGCGCCGGCTGGCCGCCGACCAGATGGGAGGTGCCGACGGCGGCGAGCGCCGTGGACAGGATCGACACACCGATGGCGCCGCCGAGCTGGCGCTGGGCGTTGAACAGGGTGGAGGCCCGTCCGGTCTCGGCGGGACTGACCCGGGCGAACGCCGCGGCCTGGGTCGGGACGAAGACGTGGGACATCGAGTAGCCCAGGCCGAACATGGCCAGGCGCATCCACCACAGGTTCGTGTCGAAGCCGACCAGGGACATCAGCCCGGCCATCGTGCCGACACCGAGCAGACCACCGACCATGATCCGGCGGGGACCGTACGCGGGGTACAGGACACGGCTGGCGATCTGGGAACCGACCATGACGCCCAAGGCCTCGGGGAAGGTGGATAGGCCGGAGTTCAGCGCGGACAGCCCCAGGCCATCCTGGAAGAACAGGGCGACGATGTACAGACTGCCGAGGAAGGAGGCGGTGGCCAGGAACATCACCGCGTTGGTGGAGCGGAACAGCCGGTCGGCGAACAGGCGCAGATGCAGCAGGGGAGCACGGGAACGTAGCTGGTCGACGACCAGGGCGACGAGCAGCGCGACACCGACCATCAGGCTGGTGACGATCACCGGGGAGGTCCAGCCGCGTTCCGGGCCCTCGCTGATGCCCACCATGATCAGGGCGAAGCCGAAGCCGGAGAGCAGGAAACCGCGCAGGTCGAACCGTCCGGCGTCGGGCTCGACGTGTTCGGGCAGGTAGAGCAGCCCGAACAGGAACGCGAACAGGCCGATCGGCAGGTTCACGAAGAACACCCAGCGCCAGGACAGGTCCGTAACCAGCAGACCGCCAAGGACGGGGCCCAGTGCGGGTGCGAACGCCATCGGGACGGTGAGGATGCCCGAGGCGCGCACCCGCTCCTGTGGCGGGAAGGCCCGGAACAGCATGGCCATCCCGGTCGGGGTGAGCAGTCCGCCGCCGATGCCCTGCAGGATGCGGAAGGCTACCAGTTCGGCGAAGCTGTTCGCGAGCCCGCACAGCACCGAGGCCACGGTGAACAGCGCCACCGCGACGAGCAGGGTGCGCCGTCCGCCGAACCGGTCGCCGACCCAGCCGGACGCCGGGATCACCACCGCGAGACTGGCCAGGTAGCCGACCGAGATGGCGCTGAGCCCGGACGGCCCGATGTCGAACTCGCGCCCGAGCGTGGGCAGCGCGACGTTGACGATCGTGACATCCATGATCGACATGAACATGGCGGCCACGAACACGACGCTGACGGCCACTTTGGGATTGCGCGGCGACAAACTCACGAAACTACCAATCTCGTTGACGGCTGCGAACTTCCTACCGATCTTCATGTCGGTTGCCGTGGCGTCCCTCGAGAGTGGTGTTCCCGGCCCGTGGGCGGTGAGCACCTGTTGCCGGGTGGCTTACGTTTCGTCACCCTGCCCGGCCGTCGCGCGGGGAACGGCGGACCAGGATTCGGCGGGCTGATCAGCTCCGTTGCCGCGACGCTGGACGCGGATGGCGGTGTAGCCGGGCCGCCAGCTCTCCAGGATGATCTCCTGCGCGGACTCGTCCACGCTGGTGCGGACGACCTCGGTGAGCTCGACGCGGAAAAGATCGAACGGTTCGGGTGGGTTGGCCGCGTCGGCGAAGCGGGCCAGCGTCGCCGGGTCGTCCACCCAGCGGGCGAGGCCGGCGACGCGGACGTCGCCGCCGACCATGTCGGTGCCGGGGCCGGGATTCGCGCTCAGGGCGAAGCGGGGGTCGCGGCGCAGGTCGACGGCCTTGCGGGCGCCGGGCATGCTGCCCAACCACAGCTCACCGAGCTTGAACGTCGTCTCGATGCCGCTGGTACGCGGGGAACCGTCCAGTCGCAAGGTGGCCAGTACATGGTGGCGGAACGCCTCGAACCGGCCGCGGGCGGTCGCTTCGAGGGCGGGCTGGGCATCGGCGAAGTCCTGCCAGGATGTCGTCACCTCGCCATCCTGCGGGGTCAACCGTGCCATCTACTGACACGGTTTACGGACGGTGACCGTAGCCGTATGGGGCGTGGGGCGTGATCTGGCTG
>NZ_CADCWS010000013.1 GCF_902806475.1 Candidatus Frankia nodulisporulans | reverse complement strand
CGCCGTAGTGGCGCAGTCCGTCCAGCGCGCGATCGGTGACGTTGTCCACCGGGCCGGTGGCGTCGATGCCGATCAGGATGCCCTTCTCGGCGTAGTAGGCCACCAGGGGCGACGTCTGGTCGGCGTACACCTCGAGGCGGTGGCGAACGGTCTCCGACCGGTCGTCGTCGCGCTGGAACAGATCGCCGCCACAGCGGTCACAGACATCCTCGACCGACGGCGGGTCGAAGTCGAGGTGCCAGATGTGCCCGCAGTTGCGGCAGGTCCGCCGCCCGGACAGCCGCCGCACCACCTCGTCGTCGTCGACGACGAGCTCGAGGACGACATCCAGCTTGGTCCCCATCGCGTCGAGCATCTGGCCAAGCACCTCGGCCTGCGGCACGTTGCGGGGGAAGCCGTCGAGCAGGAAGCCCTTGACCGCGTCGTCCTCGGCCAGGCGGTTACGGACCATGCCGATGGTGATCTCGTCCGGGACGAGGTCACCGGCGTCCATGTACGCCTTGGCCTTGACGCCCAGTTCCGTTCCCTGTCGCACGTTCGCTCGGAAAATGTCCCCTGTGGAGATCTTGGGGATCGACCGCGCCTGGGCGATGAACGCGGCCTGAGTACCCTTTCCGGCACCGGGCGGTCCCACCAGTACGAGGCGCACTACCGGAGGAAACCTTCGTAGTTGCGGAGCATGAGCTGGCTCTCGATCTGCTTCACCGTTTCCAGCCCCACCCCTACCATGATCAGGACCGAGGTGCCCGCGAACGGGAACGGCTGGTCCTTGGTCAGGTTCAACAGTGCCAACGGAAGTACCGTGATCACGCCGAGGAACAGTGACCCCGGCAGCGTGATCCGATCAAGTACGTGTTTGAGGTACTCCACCGTCGGGTTGCCCGGTCTGAGCCCAGGGATGAACCCACCGTACTTCTTCATGTTGTCGGCCACCTCCGTCGGGTTGAAGGTGATCGCAACATAGAAGTAGGTGAAGAAGATGATGAGTGCGAAGTATGTCACCAGGTAGAGCGGATGGTCGCCGCGTGAGAGATAACGCTGCTCGAAGTCCTGGAAGCCCTGGTTGCTCCACACCTGACCGATCAGCTGCGGCAGCTGGAGCAGGGAGGACGCGAAGATGACCGGGATGATCCCGGCCTGGTTAACCTTGATCGGCAGGTAGGTGGAGGTCCCGCCGTACATCCGCCGGCCGATCAGCCGCTTGGCGTACTGCACCGGGATGCGGCGCTGGGACTGCTCCACGAACACCACGAACACCACGATGGCGAGCCCCAGCAGGATCACCAGGCTGAACACCACACCACCGGCGACCTGGAGGATGCTGCTGCCCTCGGAAGGCAGCCGCGCCGCGATCGACGTGAAGATGAGCAGGGACATGCCGTTACCGATACCACGCGCCGTGATCAGCTCACCCATCCACATGATGACCGCGGTACCGGCGGTCATCGTGATCACGATGGTGGCGATTCGGAACAGACTCGTGTCCGGGATGATGGCCGCCGAGCAGCTCGGGAACAGCCGGCCGCTGCGCGCCAAGGCCACGATGCCGGTGGCCTGCAGGATGCCCAGGGCGATCGTCAGGTAGCGGGTGTACTGGGTGAGCTTCTGCTCGCCCGCGCTGCCTTCCTTCTTCAGCTGCTCGAGCCGTGGGATGACCACGACGAGCAGCTGGATGATGATGCTCGAGGTGATGTACGGCATGATGCCGAGCGCGAAGATGGACAGCTGGAGCAGCGCACCGCCGCTGAAGAGGTTGATCAGCGAGTACACGTTGCTGCCTTCGGCACTCGCCGCGTTCAGGCAGGTGTTGACCGCGCGGGTGGACACCCCGGGTGACGGCATGACGCTGCCGAACCGGAACAGCACCACGACCCCGACGGTGAACAGCAGCTTCTTACGCAGGTCAGGAGTGCGGAATGCCCGTGTGAAGGCGGTGAGCACGGCTCCTCCTGCTGGAGATGGCGGACCGACGGGGAGGGTGGACATTCTGCCCGGAACGGAGCACCGAAGTCGGCACCCGGCCGACATCGGTGAGGCGACTGTAACAGGACACGAGGTCCCCTCGTCCGGACATCACGTCCGGTAAGCAGCAGTAGCCGGAACGAACGGTGTGCCAGGCGGGTGCGACCGGCATCCGGGTCCGGACACACGTCGGGCGGGGGTCGCTGTACGCCACCCCCGCCCGTCTCAGCTTTCGGTGACACTCCCGCCGGCGGCCGCGATCTTCTCCCGCGCGGAGGCGGAGAACGCGTCCGCGGTGATGTGCAGCGCGACGCCGAGGTCGCCGTCGCCCAGCACCTTCACCGGCAGCTTGGCGCGTACCGCGCCGCGGGCCACCAGGTCGGCCTTGCTGACCTGGCCGCCGTCGGGGAACAGCTCGGCGAGGATGGCGACGTTCACCACCTGGTACTCGACCCGGTTCGGGTTGTTGAAGCCCTTGAGCTTGGGCAGCCGCATGTGCAGCGGCATCTGACCACCCTCGAACCGGGCGGGCACCTGCTTGCGGGCCTTGGAGCCCTTGGTGCCACGTCCGGCCGTCTTGCCCTTGGAGCCCTCACCACGGCCGACCCGGATCTTCTTGCGATGCGCTCCGGGTGCCGGGCGAAGGTGGTGCACCTTCAGGCCGCGGCCACGCTCGGCCTCGCCCGCCGTGGCGCCAGCATCGGCCTCGGTCTTCGACAGTTCGGCCATGGCTACGCGTCCACCTCCTCGACCCGAACCAGGTGGGTCACAGTCCTGATCATTCCGAGCACCTCGGGACGGTCCTCCCGGACCGTCGACGAGTTGATCTTACGCAGTCCGAGGGTGCGCAGCGTCGCCCGCTGGTTGTGGGTGCCGCCGATACCGGAACGGATCTGCGTGATGCGCAGCTTGGCCATCACGCACCCGCCCCGGCGGCTGCCGCCGCACGGGCCCGCAGCATGGCGGGCGGAGCGACGTCCTCGAGCGGCAGGCCACGGCGAGCCGCGATCTCCTCGGGCCGCATGAGGCCACGCAGAGCGGCCACGGTCGCGTGCACGATGTTGATCGGGTTCGACGAGCCGAGCGACTTCGACAGCACGTCGTGGACGCCGGCGCACTCGAGCACGGCACGCACCGGGCCGCCGGCGATCACGCCGGTACCCGGCGAGGCCGGCTTGAGCAGCACGACACCGGCCGCCTCCTCACCCTGTACCGGGTGAGGAATGGTCGAGCCGATCCGCGGCACCTTGAAGAAGTGCTTCTTGGCCTCCTCCACACCCTTGGCGATGGCGGCCGGCACCTCCTTCGCCTTGCCGTAGCCGATGCCGACCGTCCCGTCGGCGTCCCCGACGACGACCAGAGCGGTGAAGCTGAACCGACGACCACCCTTGACGACCTTGGCCACCCGGTTGATCGCGACGACCCGCTCGACGTAGGCGTTCTTCTCCTGGGCCGGGCCGCCGCCCGACCGGTCCCGGCGTTCCCGACGGTCCGAGCCGCCGGAGCTGCCGCCGCGGCGCTGCTGGCCTGGCATCTACAACATCTCCCTGTTCTGACTGTCCTGAATATCCCGCGTGATCGCGCGGGCCGGCGTGGCCGGTGCCTGGGCGGTCATCAGAAGTCCAGGCCGCCTTCCCGGGCCGCGTCGGCGAGAGCCGCGATACGACCAGCGTAGGTCCGTCCACCGCGGTCGAACACGACGGCGTCGACGCCGGCCGCCTTCGCCCGCTGGGCGACCAGTTCGCCGACCTTGCGGGCCTGGGCGCTCTTGTCGCCCTCGCCCTCGCGCAGTGTCACGTCCAGGGTGGACGCCGAGGCGAGGGTGTGCCCGGCCACGTCGTCGATGACCTGGGCGTAGATGTGCCGGGAGGAGCGGGTGACGACGAGCCGGGGGCGCGACGGGGTGCCCGCCACCTTCTTGCGCACGCGGGAATGCCGACGGAGCTTCGAGATCCGTCGCTTCGCGCTGACGCCAAGGCTCACTGGCATGATCTATCTCCTACTTCCCGGTCTTCCCGACCTTGCGGCGGACGACCTCACCCTGGTAGCGCACACCCTTGCCCTTGTAGGGGTCGGGCTTGCGCAGGCCGCGGATCTTCGCCGAGACCTCACCGACGAGCTGCTTGTCGATCCCGTGGACGACGAAGCGGGTCGGGGTCTGCACCTCGAAGCGGATGCCCTCGGGGGCCTTGACCGGGACGGGGTGGCTGTAGCCGAGCGCGAACTCGAGGTCCGAGCCCTTCGCCTGGACGCGGTAACCGACGCCGACGATCTCCAGGGTCTTGGAGTACCCGGCGGTGACGCCGGTGACCATGTTCGAGACCAGCGTGCGGGTCAGACCGTGCAGCGAGCGGGACCGACGGTCATCGTCGGGACGGGTCACAACAAGCTGACCCTCCTCCCGATTGACCGCGATCGGCTCGACGACGGTGTGGCTCAGGGTGCCCTTGGGCCCCTTGACCGTGATCGTGGGCCCCTCAACGGTGATGTCGACACCGCCAGGGACGGGAATGGGCAGGCGCCCGATCCGAGACATCGCTCGCCCTCCTTACCAGACGTAGGCGAGGACTTCCCCGCCCACGCCCCGCTTGTTCGCCTGCTTGTCGGTCAGCAGCCCCGACGAGGTCGAGATGATCGCGACACCCAGTCCCCCAAGAACCTTGGGGAGGTTGGTCGCCTTGGCGTAGACCCGCAGGCCCGGCTTGCTGATGCGCTTGATACCGGCGATCGAGCGCTCGCGGTTCGGCCCGTACTTCAGATCGATGACCAGCGTGTGGCCGACGCCGCCGGCCGAGGTCGCGTCCTCGACGTGCCAGCTGGAGATGTAGCCCTCCTGCTGGAGAATCTCGGCGATGTGCGTCTTGATCTTGCTGTGCGGCATGGCCACGCGGTCGTGGTACGCCCGGCTGCCGTTGCGGACACGAGTGAGCATGTCCGCGATGGGGTCGGTCATCGTCATGGGGTTACGCCTTTCTCACGGGGGTTCCCATCGGCTCCGAAGCGCTGCTCCGGCGGCCGGGTGTCGGGCCTACCGCGATCGGGAGGACGTGCGGGGGTGGTACGGAGGGAAGCCGAATGCTTCGAACTACCAGGAGCTCTTGGTGACGCCCGGCAGCTCGCCGCGGTGTGCCATCTGACGCAGGCAGACCCGGCAGAGTCCGAAGACCCGGTACACCGAGCGGGACCGCCCACAGCGCTGGCAGCGGGTGTATCCACGCACGGCGTACTTCGGCTTGCGATTCGACTTCTCGATCAGTGCCTTCTTGGCCATCTGTCTAGTTCTCCCGGAAGGGGAAGCCCAGCGCCCGCAGGAGCGCCCGGCCCTCGTCGTCGGTGGTCGCGGTGGTCACGACCGTGATGTCCATGCCCCGAATCCGGTCGATCCGGTCGATGTCGATCTCGTGGAAGATCGACTGCTCGACCACGCCGAACGTGTAGTTGCCCCGGCCGTCGAACTGCTTGGGCGACAGGCCGCGGAAGTCACGGATACGCGGCAGGGCGATGCTGACCAGCCGGTCGAGGAACTCCCACATCCGGTCGCCGCGCAGGGTGACCTTCGCGCCGATCGGCATACCCTCGCGCAGCTTGAACTGGGCGATGGACTTGGTCGCCCGACGCACGGCCGGCTTCTGGCCGGTGATGGCCGCCAGGTCCCGCACGGCGCCGTCGATGAGCTTCGCGTCGCGGGCGGCGTCGCCGACACCCATGTTCACGACAACCTTCACGACGCCGGGGATCTGCATGACGTTGGCGAAGGAGAACTCCTGTCGCAACGCCGGGGCGATCTCCTCGCGGTACCGCTGCTTGAGCCGCGGCACCGGACGGGCATCCGCGGTCCGGTCTTCGGTGGTGACAGTCATGTCTGAACTCGATTCCCCACTGCTCTCGACTGCTCGTCCGGCCTACAGCTCGGTGCCGGTACGCCGGGAGATGCGGACCTTGGTGCCGTCCTCGTTGATCCGGTAGCCGATGCGGGTGGGCCTGCCATCCGACGGATCAATGATCTGCACGTTGCTGACGTGGATCGGGGCCTCCTGGGTGATGATGCCCCCGGCCTGCGAACCACGCGCGCTCTGCTGGACGCGGGTGTGCCGGGTAATCCGGTTCGCACCCTCGACCAGGACCTTGTTCCGCTCCGGATACGCCCGGATGACCTTGCCCTTGAGGCCACGGTCCTTACCGGTGATGATCTGGACCGTGTCACCCTTCTTGATCTTCAGGCTGGCCACGGTCACAGCACCTCCGGCGCCAAAGAAATGATCTTCATGAACTTCTTGTCCCGCAGCTCGCGGCCGACCGGCCCGAAGATACGGGTGCCCCGGGGCTCGCCACCGTCCCGGATGAGCACCGCCGCGTTCTCGTCGAACCGGATGTAGGAGCCGTCCGGCCGGCGACGCTCCTTGGTGGTGCGCACCACGACCGCCTTGACCACGTCGCCGCGCTTCACGCCGGCGCCGGGCAGGGCATCCTTGACCGTGCCGACGATGATGTCGCCGATCCCCGCGTAACGACGCCCAGAGCCGCCAAGTACCCGGATGCAGAGGATCTCCCGCGCTCCGGTGTTGTCGGCGACCCGAAGTCGCGACTCCTGCTGAATCACTTTCTGCTCCTGATCACCCGGTACTACTGATCACCCGGTACCACTGACCAACCGGTACTGCCTGGCCGAGGGGCGTCGCCCCGGGTCGTGAGAACTACTTGGCCTTCTCCAGCACCCGGACGACCCGCCAACGCTTCGTGGCGGACAGCGGCCGGGTCTCCATCAGCAGGACGCGGTCGCCGACACCGGTGGTGCCGCTCTCGTCGTGCGCCTTGATCTTCTTGGTGCGGCGGATCGTCTTGCCGTACAGGGGGTGCTGCACCCGGTCCTCGACGGCGACGACGACGGTCTTGGTCATCTTGTCGCTGACGACCAAGCCCTCACGGACCTTGCGGAAACCGCGCTCGTCCGCCGTGGCGGTCTCGGAGGTCTCCTGCGAGGAGTTCTCGGTCTCTTCTGCCACTGCCCTCACGCCTTCGTCGCGTCGTCGTCAGCCGCGCCGGCGGCCAGCGCCGGATCGTCGGTGATGCCCAGCTCGCGTTCGCGCATCACCGTGTAGATCCGGGCGATGTCACGCCGCACGACACGCAGCCGGCGGTTGTTGCTCAGCTGCCCGGTCGCCGCCTGGAACCGGAGGTTGAACAGCTCCTCCTTGGCCTCCCGAAGCTTGTCGACGAGGTCCTCGCCGGACAGGCCGCGCAGCTCGTCCGCGGTAGCGACAGCCATCACGCACCACCTTCACGAACCACGAAACGGCACTTCATCGGCAGCTTGTGGATGGCTCGTCGCATCGCCTCGCGAGCCACCGGCTCGGCGACTCCCGACAGCTCGAACATCACGCGTCCGGGCTTGACGTTGGCGACCCACCACTCGGGCGAACCCTTACCGGAACCCATCCGGGTCTCGGCCGGCTTCTTGGTCAGCGGACGGTCCGGGTAGATGTTGATCCAGACCTTGCCACCACGACGGATGTGCCGGGTCATGGCGATACGGGCCGACTCGATCTGGCGGTTCGTCACATAGGCCGACTCGAGGGCCTGGATGCCGTACTCGCCGAAGGTGACCCGCGTGCCGCCCTTGGCCGCACCGGTGCGCCCGGGGTGGTGCTGCTTGCGGTGCGCGACCTTCCGAGGAATCAGCATGATCTACTCCTCCGCCTTCTCCGACGTGCCCGCGGCCGGCGTGGCGGCCGTCTCGGCGACGGTGGCGGTCGTGTCGGTGGTGGCCTCGCTCGCCGCCGCGGTCACGGACGCCTCGGGGGCGGCGGTCGCGGTGGCGGTCGTCGTCTCGGTCCCGGTCGCCTCGGCGGCGGTGGTCTCCGCCGGTGCCGCGTCGGTGCCGGCGGCCTCGGTGGCCGGCGCGTTACCGCCACGTCCGCCCCGACGCTCGTTGCGTGCGGCGGCGCGGCCGGCGTCCGTCCCACCCTGGGTGGTACCGGACGAACCCGAGCGCGGCCCGCGGCGCGGCCGGTCCCGACGGGTCTGGCGCAGCAGCGCGTCCTGGGCCTCGCGCTCGGCGCGGCTCTGCACGATGTCGCCCTTGTAGATCCAGACCTTGACGCCGATCCGACCGAAGTTCGTCCGGGCCTCGTAGAAGCCGTAGTCGATGTCCGCACGCAGCGTGTGCAGCGGCACCCGACCCTCGCGGTAGAACTCCGAACGGCTCATCTCGGCGCCGCCCAGGCGACCGGAGCACTGCACCCGGATGCCCTTCGCGCCGCCCTTCATCGCGGTCTGCATCGCCTTGCGCATCGCGCGGCGGAAGCTGACCCGGCTGGACAGCTGCTCGGCGACGCCCTGGGCGACGAGCTGCGCGTCCACCTCGGGGTTCTTCACCTCGAGGATGTTGAGCTGCACCTGCTTGCCGGTGAGCTTCTCGAGGTCACCGCGGATGCGGTCGGCCTCGGCGCCCCGGCGACCGATGACGATGCCCGGGCGGGCGGTGTGGATGTCCACCCGCAGCCGACCCTGGGTGCGCTCGATGTCGACCCGGCTGATCCCGGCCCGCTCCATGCCCCGCGACATCATCTTGCGGATCTTCACGTCCTCGCCGACGTACGCCTTGTACAGCTTGTCGGCGTACCAACGGGACGTGAACTCCGACGTGATGCCAAGTCGGAACCCGTGCGGGTTGACCTTCTGCCCCACTACCGGGCCCTCCTAGTCGTCTTGGCACCCCGGCCGGCCGCGGCGAGCGGCTCGCGGCTTTCCACCACGACGGTGATGTGGCTGGTGCGCTTGCGGATCCGGTAGGCCCGGCCCTGGGCGCGGGGCCGGATGCGCTTGAGCGTCGGCCCCTCGTCCACGTAGACCTCGGCGACCCACAGTGTGGCCGGGTCGAGGCCGTTGTTGTTCTCGGCGTTCGCGGCGGCGCTGGCGACGACCTTGTAGACGTCCTCGCTGGCCGCCTGGGGGGCGAAGCGCAGGATGTCGAGGGCCTCGCCGACCGAGCGGCCGCGCACCAGGTCGATGACCCGGCGCGCCTTCATCGGGGACACCCGCACGTACCGGGCGGAGGCCTTGGCCCCCGGCAGGCCGGCGCGGCTCAGGCCGTCGACGAGATCGTCAGCCACGACGTGACCTCCGGTCCTCCTTGACGTGCCCGCGGAAAGTCCGGGTCGGGGCGAACTCGCCGAGCTTGTGGCCGACCATGCCCTCGGTGATGAACACCGGGACGTGCTTGCGGCCATCGTGCACGGCGATCGTGTGCCCCAGCATGTCGGGGATCACGGTCGAGCGGCGCGACCAGGTCATGATGACGTGCTTGGTGCCCTTGGAGTTCTGCACGTCCACCTTCTTGAGCAGGTGGTCGTCGACGAACGGGCCCTTTTTCAGACTGCGTGGCATGGCTGTGTCTCCTCCTTCCTGCTCAGATCAGGTGGGACGACGGGTGGCTCACGGTAACCGTGATCCGGATGGGTGAGGTCACTACCGCCGCCTGTTCTGCTTGCGCCGACGCACGATCATCGCGTCGGAGGCCTTCTTGTGGGCGCGGGTGCGGCCCTCCGGACGACCCTTCGGGTTGACCGGGTGACGACCACCGGAGGTCTTGCCCTCACCACCACCGTGCGGGTGGTCGACGGGGTTCATCGCCACACCGCGGACGGTGGGACGACGGCCCTTCCAGCGCATCCGGCCGGCCTTGCCCCAGTTGATGTTGCTCTGCTCGGCGTTGCCGACCTCGCCGACGGTCGCCCGGCAGCGCACGTCGACGTTGCGGATCTCGCCCGAGGGCATCCGCAGCTGAGCGTACGGTCCGTCCTTCGCGACGAGCTGCACGCTGGCACCGGCGCTACGGGCGATCTTGGCGCCGCCGCCGGGGCGCAGCTCGATGGCGTGGATCACGGTACCGGTCGGGATGTTGCGCAGCGGCAGGGCGTTGCCGGGCTTGATGTCGGCGCCGACGCCGGAGCTCACCTGGTCGCCCTGCTTGAGCTTGACCGGGGCGATGATGTAGCGCTTCTCGCCGTCGGCGTAGTGCAGCAGTGCGATCCGGGCGGTGCGGTTCGGGTCGTACTCGATGTGCGCGACCTTGGCCGGCACCCCGTCCTTGTCCCGGCGGAAGTCGATGAGCCGGTAGGCCCGCTTGTGGCCGCCGCCCTGGTGCCGGGTGGTGATCCGGCCGTGGGCGTTGCGACCGCCCTTGGAGTGCAGCGGGCGGACCAGCGACTTCTCCGGGTGGTCCCGGGTGATCTCGACGAAGTCGGCCACGCTCGAGCCACGACGCCCTGGCGTCGTCGGCTTATACCTACGAATACCCATGGCTTCCTACCGTCCCTGGCCCGTCGAGGACGCACCCGCGGACGCGACGCAGCGCGCGCGCTCAGGCACCGGGGCCTCCGAAGATCTCGATCGTGTCACCGGGAGCAAGACTCACCAGGGCCCGCTTGGTCGCGGACCGCTGTCCCCAGCCGTGCTTGGTCCGCTTGCGCTTGCCCTGCCGGTTGATGGTGTTCACCCGCAGGACCCGCACGCTGAAGATCTGCTGAACGGCAAGCTTGATCTGGGTCTTGTTCGCGTCCGGGTGGACGATGAAGGTGTAGACGTTCTCGTCGAGCAGGCCGTAGCTCTTCTCCGAGACGACCGGCCGCAGGATGACGTCACGCGGGTCGGGAATCACTTGTTCTCCTCCGCCCCGGCCACGGTCCGCGGGGCCGGCCGGCTGTTGCGCTCGAGGAACGCGGCCAGCGCCTCCTCGGTGAAGACGACGTCGTCGCTGACCAGGACGTCGTAGGTGTTGAGCTGACCCGGGTCGAGCAGGTGCACCGTCTCGACGTTGCGCAGGCTCTTCCAGGTCAGTTCCTCGGAACGGCTGACGACGACGAGCACCCGGCGGGTGTCGGCGATCGCGTGCAGCGCCGTCACGGCGGACTTCGTCGACGGCTTCTCACCGGTGACCAGCGAGGCGACGACGTGCACCCGGTTGTTGCGGGCCCGGTCAGAGAGCGCACCGCGCAGCGCGGCGGCCTTCATCTTCTTGGGCGTGCGCTGGTCGTACTTGCGCGGCGTCGGGCCGTGCACCACGCCACCGCCGGTGAACTGCGGCGCCCGCAGTGAGCCCTGCCGGGCGCGCCCGGTGCCCTTCTGCCGGTACGGCTTGCGGCCACCGCCGCGCACCTCGCCACGGGTCTTCGTGTCGTGGGTGCCCTGGCGGGCAGCCGCGAGCTGGGCGACCACGACCTGGTGGATCAGCGGAACGTTCAGCGTCACGTCGAACACACCGCCGGGCAGCTCCACGCTGCCGCCGCCGTAGACCTCGACCGTGCGGGTCGTGGTGTCCGAGGTGGTCGCATCCGACTCGGATGCGGTCTGGACAGCGGTCATGCCGAGACCTCCTCGCCGCTACCGGCCGCGACCGGGGTGAAGTCGCCGGGCGCCGGGCGCTTGGCCGCGCTGCGCACGAAGACCAGACCGCCGTCGGGGCCGGGAACCGCGCCCTTGACCAGCAGGAACCCACGCTCGGTGTCGACGGCGTGGATGGTGAGCCCCGGCGTGGTGGTACGTGCGTGGCCCATACGACCGGCCATCCGCAGACCCTTGAACACGCGACCGGGGGTGGCGCAGCCGCCGACCGAACCCGGCGAACGGTGCTTGCGCTCGACGCCGTGCCCGGCGCCCAGGCCCTTGAAGCCGTGGCGCTTCATGACACCGGCGAAGCCCTTGCCCTTGGAGGTGCCGGTCACGTCGACGACCGTGCCGACGGTGAACACCTCGGTGCTCAGCTCTTGGCCGGCCTCGTACCTGGTCGCGTCCGCGGTGCGCAGTTCGACCAGGTGACGCCGCGGGGTGACGCCGCTGGTGGCGAAGTGCCCGCGGGTCGGCTTGTTGATCCGACGCGGGTCGATCTCGCCGTAGCCGAGCTGGACGGCCGCGTAGCCATCGGATTCCGGCGTCTTGACCTGCGTGACAACGTTGGGTCCGGCCTTGATGACGGTGACCGGCACGACGCGGTTGTTCGCGTCCCATACCTGGGTCATCCCGAGCTTCGTGCCCAGGAGCCCTCTGTAGTTGCGGATGAGCATGACTGCGCCGGCCCCTCTTACAGCTTGATCTCGATGTCGACGCCGGCGGGCAGGTCGAGGCGCATGAGCGAGTCGACCGTCTTCGGCGTCGGGTCAAGGATGTCGATCAGCCGCTTGTGCGTCCGCATCTCGAAGTGCTCGCGGCTGTCCTTGTACTTGTGCGGCGACCGGATGACGCAGTAGATGTTCTTCTCCGTCGGCAGCGGCACCGGTCCCGCGACCTGCGCACCCGTCCGGGTCACCGTCTCGACGATCTTCCGCGCCGAGCTGTCGATGACCTCGTGATCATAGGCCTTGAGCCGAATGCGGATCTTCTGTGCCGCCATGGTGGGCTTCGCCTGTCCTGTCTGTCTCGTTCGGCCGGTACCGCTACCGGGTCACCGCCCGTAGATCTCCGCCGTGCCGGGGGGCGCGGGGCGCCCGCCGCCGGCGGTGCGGGAATCTGCCGGTCTACCGCTGTCTCGTACCGGTCCCCCGCCGACGAAGTCGACGGCTCGGCCCGGGCTGGCAGTGCTGCTGTGCCGTCGCACCGCGGCCCGTGGGGGCAGCGGTGCGGGTGGGTGGGTCCGCGCGTGCGGACCCACCCACCCGCCGTACTACTTGAGAACCTTCGTGACCTGGCCCGCGCCGACGGTCCGGCCACCCTCGCGGATGGCGAAGCGCAGACCTTCCTCCATGGCGATCGGCTGAATCAGCTCGACCGTCATCTCGGTGTTGTCGCCCGGCATGACCATCTCGGTACCGTCCGGGAGGGTCACGACGCCGGTGACGTCCGTGGTGCGGAAGTAGAACTGCGGGCGGTAGTTCTTGAAGAACGGCGTGTGGCGGCCGCCCTCGTCCTTGTTCAGGATGTAGACGCGAGCCTCGAACACCGTGTGCGGGGTGATCGACTTCGGCTTCACGACGACCTGGCCGCGCTCGACGTCCTCACGCTTGATGCCGCGAAGGAGGAGTCCGACGTTGTCGCCGGCCTGGCCCTCGTCGAGCAGCTTGCGGAACATCTCGACACCGGTGACGGTCGTGGTGGTCGTCTCCGGCTTGATGCCGACGATCTCGATCGTCTCGCTGACCTTGACGATTCCACGCTCGATGCGGCCGGTGACAACAGTGCCACGACCGGTGATCGTGAAGACGTCCTCGATCGGCATCAGGAACGGCCGGTCGATCTCACGGACGGGCTCGGGGATCGACTCGTCGACCGCCGCCATGAGCTCGAGCAGCTTGGCGCCCCACTCCTTGTCACCCTCCAGCGCCTTGAGCGCGGAGACGCGGATGACCGGGACGTCGTCGCCGGGGAACTCGTACGAGCTGAGCAGCTCGCGGACCTCGAGCTCGACGAGCTCGAGGATCTCCTCGTCGTCGACCATGTCGGCCTTGTTCAGCGCGACGACGATGTAGGGCACACCGACCTGACGAGCGAGCAGCACGTGCTCCTTCGTCTGCGGCATGGGGCCGTCGGTCGCGGAGACCACCAGGATCGCGCCGTCCATCTGCGCGGCACCGGTGATCATGTTCTTGATGTAGTCCGCGTGACCCGGGCAGTCGACGTGCGCGTAGTGACGCGAGTCGGTCTGGTACTCGACATGCGCGATCGAGATCGTGATGCCGCGGGCCTTCTCCTCCGGCGCCTTGTCGATCTGGTCGAACGGCGTGAAGGGGTTGAGGTCCGGGTATGCGTCGTGCAGGACCTTGGTGATCGCAGCGGTCAGCGTGGTCTTGCCATGGTCGATGTGACCGATGGTGCCAATGTTGACGTGCGGCTTGGTCCGCTCGAACTTCTGCTTCGCCACGGGTGTCCCTCCAAGGACGGGTGGTGCCGTGCTGTGTTGTCGTCAGGTGGGGGTGTTGCTCACGCCGCGGAGACGGTCACTCCCCCCGCGCCTTGGCGATGATCTCCTTGGCGACGTTCGCGGGAACCTCGGCGTAGGAGTCGAACTGCATCGAGTAGCTGGCCCGGCCGGAGGTCTTCGACCGCAGGTCGCCCACGTAGCCGAACATCTCCGACAGCGGAACCGTGGCTCGCACGATGCGCGACCCGCCGCGCTCCTCCATCGCCTGGATCTGACCACGCCGCGAGTTCAGGTCGCCGATCACGTCGCCCATGTGGTCCTCGGGCGTCGTGACCTCGACGGCCATCAGCGGCTCGAGCAGAACCGGATCGGCCTTGCGGGCCGCGTCCTTGAAGACCATCGAACCAGCGATCTTGAACGCGAGCTCCGAGGAGTCCACGTCGTGGTACTGGCCGTCCAGGAGGGTGACCTTGACGTCGACCAGCGGGTAGCCGGCGAGCACGCCGAACTCCATGGCCTCCTGGCACCCGGCGTCCACCGAGGGGATGTACTCCTTGGGGATACGGCCGCCGGTGACCTTGTTCTGGAACTCGTACCCGCCGCCGTCACCGCCGGAGGGCTCGAGGCTGATGATCACACGAGCGTACTGGCCGGAGCCGCCGGTCTGCTTCTTGTGCGTGTAGTCGACCTTCTCCACCTTGCGGCGGACGGTCTCCCGGTACGCGACCTGCGGCTTGCCGACGTTCGCCTCGACACTGAACTCGCGGCGCATCCGGTCGACCAGCACGTCAAGGTGCAGCTCGCCCATACCCGCGATGATCGTCTGGCCGGTCTCCTCGTCGGTGCGGACCTGGAAGGTCGGGTCCTCCTCGGCGAGCCGCTGGATCGCGGTGCCCAGCTTCTGCTGGTCGGCCTTGGTCTTCGGTTCGATCGCGACGTGGATGACCGGAGCCGGGAACGTCATCGACTCCAGGATCACCGGCGCGGTCGGGTCGCAGAGCGTGTCACCGGTGGTGGTGTTCTTCAGCCCCACCACGGCGACGATCTGGCCCGCGCCGACACCGTCGCGGTCCTCCCGGTGGTTGGCGTGCATCTGCAGGATGCGCCCGATGCGCTCCTTGCGGTCCTTGGTGGAGTTCAGGACCGGGGAGCCACCGTTGATCCTGCCGGAGTAGACCCGGATGTAGGTCAGCTTGCCGACGTACGGGTCACTCATGATCTTGAAGGCGAGCGCGGAGAACGGCTCGCTCTCACTGGGCTCCCGGCGGACCTCGGCGGCCTCGTCGCTGACCGAGTGGCCAACCGTGGCACCGATGTCGAGCGGGTTCGGCAGGAAGTCGACCACCGCGTCCAGCATCGGCTGGACACCCTTGTTCTTGAACGCCGACCCGCACAGCACCGGGTTGATCTTGCTGGCGAGCGTGGCGCGCCGCAGCGCGGCCACGAGCTGCTCCTCGGTGGGCTCCTCGCCCTCGAGGTAGAGCTCCATGAGCTCGTCGTCGTTCTCGGCGACGGTCTCCACCAGCTTGTCGTGCCATTCCTGCGCGGCCTCGGCGTGATCGGCCGGAATGTCGACGGAGTCGTACGACGCGCCCTTGTCCTCCGACTGCCAGAGGAGACCCTTCATCCGGATCAGGTCGATGACGCCGCGGAAGTCCGACTCCACACCCCAGGGGAGCTGGATGACGGCGGGCGTCGCGTCAAGCCGGTCGACCATCATGTCGACGCAGCGGTGGAACTCCGCGCCGACCCGGTCCATCTTGTTGACGAAGGCGATCCGTGGGACGTCGTAGCGGTCGGCCTGCTTCCAGACCGTCTCACTCTGCGGTTCGACCCCGGCGACGGCGTCGAACACCGCGACCGCACCGTCAAGGACCCGCAGCGAGCGCTCCACCTCGACGGTGAAGTCGACGTGGCCAGGCGTGTCGATGATGTTGATGGTGTGGTCGCGCCAGATACAGGTGGTGGCCGCGGAGGTGATGGTGATCCCCCGCTCCTGCTCCTGCTCCATCCAGTCCATCGTGGCGCCACCCTCGTGGACTTCACCGATCTTGTAGTTCACACCGGTGTAGAAGAGGATGCGCTCGGTGGTGGTGGTCTTGCCCGCGTCGATGTGGGCCATGATCCCGATGTTGCGGGTCCTGGCCAGGGAGGAGTCTGCGTCAGAAGGCATCTCGAGCTACCAACGGTAGTGGGCGAAGGCCTTGTTGGACTCCGCCATCTTGTGGGTGTCCTCCCGGCGCTTCACGCTGGCGCCGAGACCGTTGCTCGCGTCGATGAGCTCGTTCATCAGCCGCTCGGTCATCGTCTTCTCGCGACGAGCTCGGGAGTAGCCGACGAGCCAGCGCAGCGCGAGGGTCGTGCTACGACCGGCCCGCACCTCCACCGGCACCTGGTAGGTGGCGCCACCAACACGGCGGCTGCGCACTTCCAGCGTGGGCTTCACGTTGTCCAGCGCCCGCTTGAGTGTGACGACCGGGTCGTTACCGGTCTTGTTCTTCGCACCCTCAAGCGCGCCGTACACGATGCGCTCGGCGACGGACTTCTTGCCGCTCATCAGCACCTTGTTCACCAGCGCGGTCACCAGCGGCGACCCGTATACCGGGTCGACGACGACGGCGTGCTTGGGCGCGGGCCCCTTGCGCGGCATCAGCCCTTCTCCTTCTTCGCGCCGTAACGGCTGCGAGCCTGCTTGCGGTTACGGACGCCCTGCGTGTCGAGGGCGCCACGAACGATCTTGTAGCGGACACCCGGCAGGTCCTTCACTCGGCCGCCACGCACGAGGACGATCGAGTGCTCCTGCAAGTTGTGGCCGACGCCCGGGATGTAGGCGGTGACCTCGATCCCGCTGTTCAGCCGGACACGTGCCACCTTGCGCAGCGCGGAGTTCGGCTTCTTCGGAGTGGTCGTGTAGACGCGGGTGCACACACCACGACGCTGAGGGCTCCCCTTGAGTGCCGGGGTCTTGGTCTTCTCGACCTTGTCCTGCCGGCCCTTGCGGACCAGCTGCTGGATCGTGGGCAACGCCGCTCCCGTTCCTGTCACGCCTCGTCGTACTGCCTTGGGCAACCAGACCGGTACCCGGCCTACCTGCATGTCCGCCTGCGCCCTGCACCCGAGCTGCCGGGAGTAACCCCGATACCGCCTGGTGTCGTCTGCTGACTCCGACCGGTTCCCCGACCCACGCGGTCGGGTGTGTCGCGCCCTCCGACCGTGCGAATCCAACAAGAAGATCCAGCTACGGTGTGGAAAGCACGCCTAACCCGCCCAGCCGCGTCGCGGAACCGAGCCCGACAGTCGCCGACGGCCGCCTGAGCGCTGGCATTTCACCAGCCTGCTCGGCACCACGGCGCCACATCGAAGTACGGGACGCACGCCAGAGCCACGCGGGCTCCGGCCACAGGCTTCAACAGTACTCCACGGCTGCACCGGGTGTCGAACAGGGTGCCGCCCGACCTCCGGCGCAGACACCGACATGCCCGCCGCGACAGCATCGCGGCTGGTGAGGAGCCTGGCGAACACCAAGAGCCAGCAATCCACTACCCGCATCACGGGGCGGCCGGACTCTTACGCCATCAGCACCAGGAGGACAGACACTCTGTTAGCCCGCGGCCGACCAGCGGCCGGCCCAGCAGCCAACCAGCAGCCGACCAGCAGTCGCTGGCACGCTGTACCAGACAGCACGATACCGGCAAACGAGGGGCCGCGGAACATGTCCGACCCAGTCGAGGCAAGGCCGACGGGCGCACCGCGGCCGACGCGCGCGCGAATCCTGGCCGCGCGGGGCAGCATCCTTCCCGATCTGCTCGCCCCGCGAACCGTGGTGCTGCTCTGCGGCATCAACCCGTCCCTGGAGTCCGGGGCGACCGGCTTCCACTTCGGTACCCCGAGCAATCGGCTCTGGCCGGCCCTGCAGCTGGCCGGCTTCACCCCACGTCGCCTGCACCCGAGCGAGACCGGTGAGCTGACCAGCCGTGGCATCAGCATCACCAACCTGGTCCAGCGCTCGACGGCCCGCGCCGACGAGATCGACGACGCCGAGATCCGCGCCGGCATACCCCGCCTCACCGCCCTGGTCGAACGGATCGAGCCGGATTTCGTCGCCTTCCTGGGTCTGGCCGCCTATCGGGTCGGTTTTCGCCGTCGCCAGGCCAGGGTGGGCCGCCAACCCGAGCGTCTCGGGTTGGCGGGGATCTGGCTGCTGCCCAACCCCAGTGGGCTCAACGCCCACTACCAGCTTCCCGACCTGGCCAGGGCCTACGGCGAGCTACGCCAGGCCGCCTACCCGCAGCCTTCCTGAGCCCCTGGGGCGACGTCCCCACCCCAGGGGACGAGAACTGGCAGTTCGGCTGTCAGGGAGCCCGGGAGCAGCCCTGCGGTCGGCGTCCAGAAGTCGTCGCCGGGTGGGGCCTCGAGCCGTCGGCGCTGCCCGTCGACGTCGAGGGCCAGCCGCCAGGAGTGCAGCAACGCCCGTCCGGTGGCGGTGCGGTCGAACAGGGGGTCACCGTCGATCGGATGACCGATCCAGGCCAGGTGGACGCGGATCTGATGGCGGCGCCCGCTGACCGGGGTCGCCGCCAGCAGCGTGAACTCGCCGCCCTCCCAGACCCGGACGAACGTCGTGACGGACGGGTAGACCCGGACATGGTCGAACGCCGCCCCCGACCGCACCGTCCAGCGCAGCGTGTCACCCGCGGGCTCGGCGAGGATGTCGGCGCGGTTGGCGGCGATGCGGACCCGGTTCTTGCGCCCGACGCTGAGCGGAAGGTCGATGATGCCGGCCGCGGGCAGACCGCGGGTGCGGGTGAGCGCCAGGTAGCACTTGTCGACGGTGCGCCGGGCGAACTGGCGGGTCAGGTCACCGTGAAAGCGTAGTTCGCGGGCGAACAGGATCAGCCCCGAGGTGACCTTGTCGATGCGGTGGACGGGGAAGAGCTCCTCGCCCAGCGCCGCGGCCAGGCGGACGAGGTCGGTGTCGTGGCGCTCCCCCATGACCGAGATCCCGGCGGGCTTGTCGAGCGCCAGCATCGTCTCGTCCTCGTGCACGAGGTGCCGCGCGCGCAGGCTCGCCCAGGTCCCCGTCTCCGCTGCCAAGGTCCTCACTCCTGTTCCCCTCCCACTTCCCCTCCCACCACGGGACGGCTTCCCACCACATGACGACGGCGGCCCGGTTCCCTCCGGGGAGAGAACCGGGCCGCCGGTCACAGCACCGTCGACCGACGCGCGCGGTAGCGAACCACCCGGCGCGTCGGATCAGCGGGTCAGCGGAAGTCGCCGGAGCTGCGGTAGTCGAACTCGTCGAGCGGAACGGCCTGGCCCGAGCCGGTCCCGAAGGCGCCGTACTCGACACTGCCGGCGTCCTCGTAGGCCCCGACGGAGTACATCGCCGCCCGTGCCTCCTCGGTCGGCTCCACCCGGATGTTGCGGTACCGGGAGATGCCGGTACCAGCCGGGATCAGCTTTCCGATGATGACGTTCTCCTTCAGACCGACGAGCGAGTCCGAGCGCGCGTTGATCGCCGCGTCGGTGAGCACCCGGGTCGTCTCCTGGAAGGAGGCCGCCGACAGCCACGACTCGGTGGCCAGCGACGCCTTGGTGATACCCATCAGCACCGGACGGGCCGAGGCCGGCTGACCGCCGATCTCCACCACCCGGCGGTTCTCCGACTCGAACCGGGCCCGCTCGCACAGCTCACCGGGCAGCAGCGCGGTCTCGCCGGACTCGAGCACGTTCACCCGCTTGAGCATCTGGCGGATGATGATCTCGATGTGCTTGTCGTGGATCGACACACCCTGCGAGCGGTACACCTCCTGGACCTGCTCGACCAGGTGGAGCTGGACCTGGCGCGGGCCGAGGATGCGCAGCACCTCGTGCGGGTCGACGGCACCGTCGACGACCTGGTTGCCGACCTCGATGCGATCGCCCTCGCGCACGCGCAGCCGGGAGCGGCGCGACACCGGGTAGGCGATCTCCTCGCTGCCGTCGTCGGGGACGACCACGACCTTGAAGGTCTTCTCGGTCTCCTCGATCTTCACCCGGCCGGAGACCTCGGTGATCGGGGCCTTGCCCTTGGGGCTACGGGCCTCGAACAGCTCGACGACACGCGGCAGACCCTGGGTGATGTCGTCACCGGCGACGCCACCCGAGTGGAAGGTACGCATCGTGAGCTGGGTGCCGGGCTCACCGATCGACTGGGCGGCGACGATGCCGACGGCCTCGCCGACGTCGACCAGCTTGCCGGTGGCCAGCGACCGGCCGTAGCACTGGGCGCACACACCCATCCGCGACTCGCAGGTCAGGGCGGAGCGGACCCGGACGTTCTCGATGCCGGCCTCGATGATCTGGCCGATCGCGACGTCGCCGGCGTCGGTACCGGCGGGCACGATGATCTCACCGTGCTCGTCGACGGCGTCGGAGGCGAGCGTGCGCGCGTAGGCCGAGGTCTCGGCGTAACGGTCGCGTACCAGGGTGCCGTCGGCGCCGCGGCTGGCGATCCGGGTGAGGATGCCGCGCTCGGTGCCGCAGTCCTCCTCGCGGACGATGACGTCCTGGCTGACGTCGACCAACCGGCGGGTCAGGTAGCCGGAGTCGGCGGTGCGCAGGGCCGTGTCGGCCAGACCCTTACGGGCACCGTGGGTCGAGATGAAGTACTCGACCACGGTGAGACCCTCGCGGAAGTTCGCCTTGATCGGCCGCGGGATGATCTCGCCCTTGGGGTTGGAGACCAGACCACGCATGCCGGCGAGCTGCCGGATCTGCATCATGTTTCCGGCGGCTCCGGAGTTGACCAGCACGTAGACCGGGTTGGTCTTCGGGAAGTTCGCCTCCATCGCCTCGGCGATCTTGTTGGTCGCCTCGGTCCAGATCTGGACCAGTTCGCTACGGCGCTCCTCGTCGGACAGGAAGCCGCGGTCGAACTGCTTCTGCACCCGGTCGGCGCGCTGCTCGTAGTCGTCGAGGATCTCGGCCTTGTTCGGCGGCGCGACGACGTCCTCGATGGCGACGGTGACCCCGGAGCGGGTCGCCCAGTAGAAGCCGGCGCTCTTGAGGGCGTCCAGCGTCGCCGCGACCTGGATCTTCGGGTACCGCTCGGCCAGGTCGTTGACGATCGCGGCCTGGGCCTTCTTGTTCAGCTGCTCGTTGATGAAGGGGTAGCCCTCCGGCAGCGCCTCGTTGAGCAGGCAGCGGCCGAACGTGGTCTCCAGGGTGAACACGTCCCCGGTGATCCAGTCCGCCGGCGGCGTCCACTCGGCCGGCGGGGTGGTGTCGCGCAGCCGGACGTTGATCCGGGCCTGCAGCGCGACATCCTTCGCGTCGTAGGCCATCTGCGCCTCGGCGACGGACGAGAACGACCGTCCCTCGCCGATCGCGCCCTCGCTCAGGGTCGACAGGTGGAACACACCGGTGACCATGTCCAGGGACGGCATGGCCAGCGGACGCCCGGATGCCGGCGAGAGGATGTTGTTGCTCGAGAGCATCAGGATGCGTGCCTCGGCCTGCGCCTCGGCGGACAGCGGCAGGTGCACCGCCATCTGGTCGCCGTCGAAGTCGGCGTTGAACGCGGTGCAGACCAGCGGGTGGATCTGGATGGCCTTGCCCTCGACCAGCTGTGGCTCGAAGGCCTGGATGCCCAGGCGGTGCAGGGTCGGCGCCCGGTTGAGCAGCACCGGGTGCTCGGTGATGACCTCCTCGAGCACGTCCCAGACCACGGGGCGGGCCCGCTCCACCATCCGCTTGGCGGACTTGATGTTCTGCGCGTGGTTGAGGTCCACCAGACGCTTCATCACGAACGGCTTGAACAGTTCGAGCGCCATCTGCTTGGGCAGACCGCACTGGTGCAGCTTGAGCTGCGGGCCGACCACGATGACCGAACGGCCGGAGTAGTCGACGCGCTTGCCGAGCAGGTTCTGACGGAACCGGCCCTGCTTGCCCTTGAGCATGTCGGACAGCGACTTCAACGGACGGTTACCGGGGCCGGTGACCGGGCGGCCGCGGCGGCCGTTGTCGAACAGCGCGTCGACGGCCTCCTGCAGCATCCGCTTCTCGTTGTTCACGATGATCTCGGGCGCGCCGAGGTCCAGCAGCCGCTTGAGCCGGTTGTTCCGGTTGATCACCCGGCGGTACAGGTCGTTGAGGTCGGAGGTCGCGAAGCGGCCACCGTCGAGCTGCACCATCGGCCGCAGGTCCGGCGGGATCACCGGAACGCAGTCGAGCACCATGCCCATGGGCGAGTTGCGGGTGATCAGGAACGCGGAGACGACCTTGAGCCGCTTGAGCGCGCGGGCCTTCTTCTGGCCCTTGCCGCTGCGGATGGTCTCGCGCAGCGAGTCCGCCTCGGCGGCCAGGTCGAAGTCGGCCAGCCGACGCTGCAGCGCCTCGGCACCCATGCCGCCGTCGAAGTACTGGCCGAACCGGTCGCGCAGCTCGCGGTAGAGCAGCTCGTCCGGCTCCAGGTCCTGGACCTTCATGTTCTTGAAGCGGTCGAAGACCCGGTCAAGGTCGTCGATCTTGCGCTGCGAGCGGTCGCGGATCTGGCGCATCTCGCGCTCGGCCGACTCGCGGACCTTGCGCCGCGCGTCGCCCTTGGCGCCCTCGGACTCGAGCTGGGCCAGGTCGGCCTCCAGCCGCTTCTGCCGGCTCTCGACCTCGGCGTTCTTGCGGTCCTCGAGCTGCTGCTTCTCGACGCCGATGCGGGCCTCGAGGGTGGGCAGGTCGCGGTGCCGCGCCTCCGTGTCGACCTTGGTGATCATGTAGGCGGCGAAGTAGATGACCTTCTCGAGGTCCTTCGGCGCCAGGTCCAGCAGGTAGCCCAGCCGGCTCGGCACACCCTTGAAGTACCAGATGTGGGTGACCGGGGCGGCGAGCTCGATGTGCCCCATCCGCTCACGACGGACCTTGGCCCGGGTCACCTCGACGCCACAGCGCTCGCAGATGATGCCCTTGAACCGGACCCGCTTGTACTTACCGCAGTAGCACTCCCAGTCCCGGGTCGGACCGAAGATCTTCTCGCAGAAGAGCCCGTCCTTCTCCGGCTTCAGGGTGCGGTAGTTGATGGTTTCCGGCTTCTTGACCTCGCCGTGCGACCACTGGCGGATGTCGTCCGCAGTGGCAAGACCGATGCGCAGCTCATCGAAGAAGTTGACGTCCAGCAAGACTGTCGCCTGCTCTCTCTATCTCGGTCGGGACGCAGGGAGTCGGTCAGACTTCCTCGACGCTGCTCGGCTCACGCCGGGACAGGTCGATCCCGAGTTCCTCCGCCGCACGGAAGACGTCCTCGTCGGTGTCGCGCATCTCGATCTGCACGCCGTCGCTCGAGAGCACCTCGACATTGAGGCACAGCGACTGCATCTCCTTGATGAGCACCTTGAACGACTCCGGGATGCCGGGTTCCGGAATGTTCTCGCCCTTGACGATCGCCTCGTAGACCTTGACCCGGCCCACGACGTCGTCGGACTTGATGGTCAGCAGTTCCTGGAGGGCGTAGGCGGCGCCGTACGCCTCCAGCGCCCACACCTCCATCTCACCGAAGCGCTGGCCACCGAACTGCGCCTTACCACCCAGGGGCTGCTGGGTGATCATGGAGTAGGGGCCGGTCGACCGGGCGTGGATCTTGTCGTCGACCAGGTGGAGCAGCTTGAGGATGTAGATGTAGCCGACCGCGACCGGGTACGGGTAGGGCTCGCCGGTGCGACCGTCGAACAGCGTGGCCTTGCCGGAGGAGCCGATCAGCTGGACGCCGTCCCGGTTGGGCAGCGTCGAGTCGAGCAGACCGGTGATCTCCTCCTCGCGGGCACCGTCGAAGACCGGGGTCGACACGTTCGTCCCGGGTGGGGCGGCGTCGGCGCCGATGCCGCGTAGCCGCTCCTTCCACCCCTCGGTGCCGGCGTCGACCTGCCAGCCGGTCTTGGCGACCCAGCCGAGGTGGGTCTCCAGGATCTGGCCGATGTTCATCCGTCGCGGCACGCCGTGCGGGTTGAGCACCACGTCGACCGGGGTGCCGTCCTCGAGGAAGGGCATGTCCTCGGCGGGCAGGATCTTGGCGATGACACCCTTGTTGCCGTGCCGGCCGGCGAGCTTGTCACCGTCGGTGATCTTGCGCTTCTGGGCGACGTACACCCGGACCAGTTCGTTGACGCCGGGGGGCAGCTCGTCGCCGTCCTCGCGGGAGAACACCCGCACGCCGATGACCTTGCCGGACTCGCCGTGCGGCACCTTCAGCGAGGTGTCCCGGACCTCCCGGGCCTTCTCCCCGAAGATCGCGCGCAGCAGCCGCTCCTCCGGGGTCAGCTCGGTCTCGCCCTTCGGGGTGACCTTGCCGACCAGGACGTCCCCGGTCTGCACGTCGGCACCGATCCGGATGATCCCGCGCTCGTCGAGGTCGGCCAGGACCTCCTCGGCGACGTTCGGGATGTCCCGGGTGATCTCCTCCGGGCCGAGCTTGGTGTCGCGGGCGTCGACCTCGTGCTCCTCGATGTGGATCGAGGAGAGCACGTCGTCCTGCACGAGGCGCTGCGACAGGATGATCGCGTCCTCGTAGTTGTGCCCCTCCCACGGCATGAAGGCGACCAGCATGTTCTTGCCGAGCGCCATCTCACCGTTGTCGGTGCACGGGCCGTCCGCGATGACCTGACCGGCCTCGATCCGATCGCCCTCGTTCACGATCGGCTTCTGGTTGATGCAGGTGCCCTGGTTGGAGCGGCGGAACTTGGCCAGCCGGTAGGTGCGCCGGGTGCCGTCGTCGTGCATGACGGTGATGTAGTCGGCCGAGAGGTCCTCGACCACGCCGGCCTGGCCCGCGACGATCACGTCGCCGGCGTCCTTGGCCGCGCGGGCCTCCATCCCGGTGCCGACCAGCGGCGCCTCGGAACGCAGCAGCGGCACCGACTGGCGCTGCATGTTCGAGCCCATCAGCGCGCGGTTGGCGTCGTCGTGCTCGAGGAAGGGGATCATGGCCGTGGCCACGGACACCATCTGCCGCGGCGAGACGTCCATGTAGTCGACCTCGTCCGGCGGGATGAACTCGACCTCACCGCCCTTACGGCGGACCAGGACGCGGTCCTCGGCGAACGTGCCGTCGGGCTGCAGCGGCGTGTTGGCCTGCGCCTTGACGTGCCGGTCCTCCTCGTCCGCGGTCAGGTAGTCGATCTGGTCGATGACCTGGCCGTTGACGACCTTGCGGTACGGCGTCTCGACGAACCCGAACGGGTTGACCCGGGCGAAGGTCGACAGCGAGCCGATCAGACCGATGTTCGGGCCTTCCGGCGTCTCGATCGGGCACATCCGGCCGTAGTGGCTGGGGTGCACGTCGCGGACCTCGAAGCCGGCGCGCTCGCGGGACAGACCACCCGGGCCCAACGCCGACAGGCGGCGCTTGTGGGTCAGACCGGCCAGCGGATTGGTCTGGTCCATGAACTGCGAGAGCTGGCTGGTGCCGAAGAACTCCTTGATGGAGGCGACGACCGGCCGGATGTTGATCAGCGTCTGCGGCGTGATCGCCTCGACGTCCTGCGTGGTCATCCGCTCGCGCACGACCCGCTCCATGCGGGCCAGGCCCAGCCGGACCTGGTTCTGGATGAGCTCGCCGACCGTGCGCAGCCGCCGGTTGCCGAAGTGGTCGATGTCGTCGACCTCGTAGTCGGCCGGGTCCGCACCCGCGTGCAGCTTGACGACGTACTCGATCGTGCGCACGATGTCATCCTCGGTGAGGACGCCGATGTCGTGGGTCACCTCGAGGGAGAGCTTCTTGTTCACCTTGTAACGGCCGACCTTGGCCAGGTCGTAGCGCTTCGGGTTGAAGAAGAGGTTCTCCAGCAGGGTCTGCGCCGACTCCCGCGTCGGCGGCTCGCCAGGGCGCAGCTTGCGATAGATGTCGAGCAGCGCGTCATCCTGGCTGGCCGTGTGGTCCTTCTCCAGGGTGACCCGCATCGACGGGAAGTCGCCGAAGCGCTCCAGGATGCGCGCCTCGTCCCAGCCGAGCGCCTTGAGCAGCACGGTGACGGACTGGCGGCGCTTGCGGTCGATGCGGACGCCGACGGTGTCGCGCTTGTCGATCTCGAACTCGAGCCAGGCCCCGCGGGACGGGATCACCTTGCAGGAGTATAGGTCCTTGTCGGAGGCTTTGTCGAGGCTGCGCTCGAAGTACACACCAGGGGACCGGACGAGCTGGCTGACCACCACGCGCTCGGTGCCGTTGATCACGAAGGTGCCCTTGGGGGTCATGAGCGGGAAGTCGCCCATGAACACCGTCTGGCTCTTGATCTCACCGGTGGTGTTGTTGGTGAACTCGGCCGTCACGAACAACGGGGCCGAGAAGGTCATGTCCTTGTCCTTGCACTCCTCCACGGAGTACTTGGGCGGCTCGAACCGGTGGTCCCGGAAGGACAGGGACATGGAGCCCGAGAAGTCCTCGATCGGGGAGATCTCCTCGAAGACCTCCTCCAGACCGGAGGTGATCGGAACATCGTCCCGACCCGAGTCGATGGCCTCCTGAACCCGCTCCGCCCAGGCGTCACTGCCGATCAGCCAATCAAAGGACTGCGTCTGAAGAGCAAGGAGGTCCGGGACCTCAAGGGGCTCAATGATCTTAGCGAACGAGATGCGGGAGGAAGAGCGCGAGGCGGCCAAGGTGGTCCTTCCGGTGGCCTGATCGTCGGGCTGGCGTCGCGGACGTCAAGGATCCGTCGGGGGTGGTCAGGTGATCAGTGTCTCGCTACGGTTGTCGGGAACGGCGGCGGGGGTGCCCCGCCGGTGAGAGGATGACCGCGGGACGTCTCTCGCGGGACGAACGTCGCGGGGTCGCCGGCCGACTGGCCACTGACTCGGCGACCGGTCACGCGGTCGGAGTAAACCCCCGTCCCGCAGCGGGATCCGTCGGTTCCTGGTCCATCGGCCCGCGAAGTCGCACCCGGTCGGTGCGGCTGGCGTTCGGCTGACTGCGGGCACGCCGAAGGGCCGTCGCGGCGCGAGCGCGCGGCGACGCCTGGGTCCGCTGAGAACAACGGGTCGGTGCACGGGCGTTGGGTTCCTCGGTGTGGCTGCTAGAAGCCGTGCCAGGCACCAGCACGGCAGCGCGCCTTCACGTCGAACCGGAATCCGCCGCAGACATGGCTCTGGCGAGCAACCGGGGCCACCCGGCGGCATGGACCAGACCCCCACTGGAGAGCCCGACCTCGCCCGGGAACCGACGTCAACGGAACCGATGCAACGAAAAGGGCAGCGCAAACTAGCAGTGTAGCCGACAGGCACACCGCTGGCAAGGCCAGGCGCGGATCAACCGCGCGTAGGGAACGTAGCTCACCGCATCTGCTTCCCGACGAGTGTTCGCGACATGATGGAACCCCGATCCACTGAGGCAGTCAACCCCCCTCGGGAAAACGTCACGAACAGCCCGACCTGCCCAAGCCCTTACGTAGCAGTGCATCCGGGCATTTCCGCCGCCGCACATGCCGTGGGCCGGGACACCTCGGAGGTGTCCCGGCCCACGGTCACAGGTGCTACGCCGGGCGCCCAGGCGCCCGTCGGAACTACTTGACGGTGACGCTCGCCCCGGCGCCCTCGAGGGCCGCCTTGGCCTTCTCCGCGGCCTCCTTGGCGACCTTCTCCAGGACAGGCTTCGGCGCGCCGTCGACGAGGTCCTTGGCCTCCTTGAGGCCGAGGCTGGTCAGCGCGCGCACCTCCTTGATGACCTGGATCTTCTTGTCGCCGACGGACTCGAGGATCACGTCGAACTCGTCCTGCTCCTCGACGGCCGCGGCGTCGCCGCCCGCGCCACCGGCAGCCGGGGCCGCGGCGACGGCGACCGGCGCCGCGGCGGTGACGCCGAAGGTCTCCTCGAACTGCTTCACGAACTCGGAGAGCTCGAGCAGGGTCAGTTCCTTGAACGCGTCCAGCAGCTCTTCGGTGGACAGCTTCGCCATGATGGCGGTTCCTTCCTGATCGGTCTGTTACTCGGCGCCAGCGCCGATGCCCGGCCTGATGCGGCCAGGGCGGCGTCCGGCGTCTGTCTCGGGGGGTGGTACGGGTTCAGCCTGGTGGTGCGGACGTCACTCGGCGGCGACGGCGGCCGGCTCGGTCTCGCCCTCGGCCGCCGGGGCGGCCTCGGTCTCGACCGCCGGGGCCTCGCTCGCCCGCTGCTCGCGCAGCGCCTCGGCCAGTCGGGCGACCTGCGACAGCGGGGCGGCGAACAGGCCGACCGCGCCGGACAGCGAGCCCTTCATGGCGCCGGCCAGCTTCGCCAGCAGCACCTCACGGGACTCGACGTCGGCAAGCTTGCGGATCTCCTCGGCGCTCAGCGGCCGCCCTTCGACGACACCGCCCTTGACGACCAGCGCCGGGTTGGCCTTCGCGAAGTCACGCAGGCCCTTCGCGGCCACGACCGGGTCACCGCTGACGAAGGCGACGGCGGTCGGACCGACGAACAGCTCGTCGAGCCCGGTGACGCCAGCCTGGTTCGCCGCGATCTTGGTGAGGGTGTTCTTGACGACCGCGTAGCGGGTACCCGTACCAAGGGCACGCCGCAGCTCGGTGAGCTGGCTGACCGTGAGACCGCGGTACTCGGTGAGCACCGCGGCTGTCGAGGAACGGAAGTCCTCGGCGATCTCCGCCACCGCGGCGGTCTTCTCAGCTTTCGCCATGGGGCTCCTTCAGGATGTGCGCCGGTCATCCGTTCAACCATCCGCGCAGCCCCGGAAACGACGAACGCCCCGGCGCAGGCGCACGGGGCGTGATGGGCGCGGAGCCTCGTCCATGGGCTACCGCAGTCCTTCGCTGACCGTCACCTACGCGGGCCGCCCACAATGATCGGGGCCTTCGGCTGTCGACCCAGCCACAGCGTGCGAGGGGCGTTCGTGATGCCCCACGCGCCGTGGAGGACGACGGCGACCAGCGGTCTTCGGTGGAAAAACTGTGATCGTCGTTCAGTGTACGCGACATGCCGCCGGGCCCGAGCCCGGGCCCCGACATGCCACCAGCCCGGACCAGGTGCGCTGGTCCGGGCTGGTGGGCAGGAATGCGGGGGCGCCGAGGATCAGGCGGTGACCGCGTCCTCGAGCAGGTTGCGAACGCGGTTCGGGTCGACCGGGATGCCGGGGCCCATCGTGGTGGCGAAGGTGATCTTCCTGAGGTACCGGCCCTTCGCCGCCGACGGCTTGACCCGAACGATCTCGTCGATCGCCGCCGTGTAGTTCTCGATCAGCTGGGCGTCGGTGAAGCTCGTCTTGCCGACGACGATGTGCAGGTTGCCCTGCTTGTCGACGCGGAAGTTGATCTTACCGCCCTTGATGTCGGACACGGCCTTGCCGATGTCCAGGGTGACCGTGCCGGTCTTCGGGTTCGGCATCAGGCCACGCGGGCCCAGGATGCGGGCGATCCGGCCGACCTTGGCCATCTGGTCGGGCGTGGCGACGGTGGCGTCGAAGTCCAGGAAGCCCTCCTGGATCCGGGCGACCAGGTCGTCACTGCCGACGATGTCGGCGCCGGCGGCGGTGGCCTCGGCGGCCTTCTCACCGGCGGCGAACACCGCGACCCGCGGCGACTTGCCGGTGCCGTGCGGGAGGTTGACGGTGCCGCGGACCATCTGGTCGGCCTTGCGCGGGTCGACGCCGAGCCGGATCGCGACCTCGACGGTCGCGTCGTACTTGGTGGTGGAGGTCTCCTGCGCCAGCCGGACGGCCTCCAGCGGGCTGTACAGGTTATCCGGGTTGATCTTCTCCGCTGCGGTGCGGTATGCCTTGCTGCGCTTCATGCTGTCTCCTCGTGGTGCCGGCGGACGGCCGGACGACGCCACGGTCGCCCGTACGCCCTCCCACGGCGTTGGATCGGTCGTGCGGGGAGGTGGTGACGGCGAACTAGTCGCCGACGGTGATCCCCATCGAGCGGGCGGTCCCCGCGATGATCTTCTCCGCGGCCTCGATCGTCGTCGCGTTGAGGTCGGGCATCTTGGTCTGCGCGATCTCACGCACCTGGGCGGGCGTCAGCTTGGCGACCTTGTCCCGGTGCGGGGTACCGCTGCCCTTGTCGACGCCGGCGGCCTTGAGGATGAGCCTCGCGGCCGGCGGGGTCTTGGTGACGAAGGTGAACGAGCGGTCCTCGTACACGGTGATCTCGACCGGCACGACATTGCCGGTCTGCGACTCGGTGGCCACGTTGTACTGCTTGCAGAACTCCATGATGTTCACACCGTGCTGGCCCAGCGCGGGGCCGACCGGCGGAGCCGGAGTGGCCTTGCCCGCGTTGATCTGGAGCTTGATGATCGCGGTGATCTTCTTCTTCTTGGGCGGCATGTGCTCGTCTTCCTGCCGGGGCTGCTGGCTTTCGGGTTACGCGGACCGGATGGTCAGATCTTCGCCACCTGGTTGAACTGGAGCTCGACGGGAGTCTCCCGACCGAAGATCGAGACCAGCACCTTCAACCGCTGAGCGTCAAGGTTGATCTCGCTGATGGTAGCTGGGAGCGTGGCGAAGGGGCCGTCCATGACGGTGACCGACTCTCCGACCTCGTACTCCTGGACCCGGACGGTCTCGACCTTCTTCTCCTTCGGCGCCGGCGGCGCGAGGATCGACTGCACCTCTTCCCGGCGCAGCGGCGACGGCCGGTTGGTCAGCCCGACGAACCCGGTCACACCCGGCGTGTTACGCACCGCCGACCAGGACTGGTCGGTCAGGTCCATCCGGACGTAGATGTACCCCGGGTACTTCTTCTGCAGGACCATCTGCCGCTTGCCGTTCTTGACGACCGGGACCTCTTCGGTCGGCACCTCGATCTGGAAGATGTAGTCCTCCATGTTGAGGCTGGAGATCCGGGTCTCGAGGTTCGTCTTGACCTTGTTCTCGTAGCCCGCGTAGGAGTGCACGACATACCACTCGCCCGGTGCGTCCTCGATCGCGCGAAGCAGCAGCTCCGCCTCGTCGACCTCGTCCTCCTCTTCGGGGACGACGGTCGAGGGGGAGCCCGCGGACGGCTCCTGCGATGCGGGCTCGGCATCGGACGCCTGGTCGCCCGGGAGCTCGTCGGGCTCGGCGCCGGCGTCCGTGCTCGCCACCTCGTCCCGCTCGAACGCCGCCAGGGGATCGAGACGGGCGAGGGCTTCCCCCTGCTCGGAGGAGGCGTGCTCGGGGGACTGGGACACGCGGGCGATCCTTTTCTCGTGAACGCTTCTGGTGCTCTGACTCCGCGCCAGCGGGACGCTGCGCGGGCATGGTGCGGGCGAGCGGTCGCCGACCCGGCGTCAGGCAACCGCCAGCCGAGCAGCCCCGTCAGCCGAAGATCGCGAGGATCGCCTTCGTCAGCCCGAAGTCGAGGCTGGCCACGAAGGCCGTCACCACGGTGACGAAGATCAGCACCACCGCCACGTAGGTGACAAGCTCGCTCCGCCCCGGGTAGACCACCTTCCGGAGCTCCGCCATGACCTCGCGGATGAACTGCACGGGCCGGTAACGACGCCGAGTCGCGGCACGCGTGGCCCCCCTCGGACGCGGTGCCGCGTCACGGGTATCGGTCGCCACTCACTCCACCCACTCAGTCGCCGAACCAACCAGACCGTCGAACAGCGCAGGGGCGACAGGACTCGAACCTGCAACCGCCGGTTTTGGAGACCGGTGCTCTACCAATTGAGCCACGCCCCTAGAACACTCCCTGACCCCCGCCGCCACCGCCCCGCACATGAGGCGCTCCTACCGTAACGCACGGTTCGAGCTGCGGGCCGGTCACCGGAATGGGTGCCCGGGCGGATCGAGCATACCCCCTGCGCGGCCGAACACCACGAACGCCAACCGCGCAGGACCCGGTCGACCCGGTCGACCCGCGCACCGACCTGCCCGGACACGCCCGGAGCGGGACCTGTGGGGTGGTGTGGACCGACCCAAGTGGACCGGGAGCCCGGCCCCGCGTGCTCGGTCGACCCCCACCGCCACCATGGCAGCATAGGTGCCATGAGCAGGATCTCACGCCGCATCGGCGCCATCGCCCCGTCCGCCACGCTCGCCGTGGACGCGACGGCGAAGGCGATGCAGGCCGCCGGACAGGACATCGTTGTCTTCGGCGCGGGCGAACCGGACTTCCCGACTCCGGAGCACATCGTCGCCGCCGCCGAACGCGCATGCCACGAACCCAGGATGCACCGCTACACGCCGTCGGGCGGGTTGCCGGAGCTGCGCACGGCGGTCGCCGAGAAGACCCGGCGCGACTCCGGCGTCACGGTGACACCGAGCCAGGTTCTGATCACCAACGGCGGTAAGCAGGCTGTCTACGAGGCGTTCGCGACGCTGCTCGACCCGGGTGACGAGGTGCTGCTGCCCGCGCCGTACTGGACGACCTATCCCGAGTCGATCCGGCTCGCGGGCGGCGTCCCGGTCGAGGTCGTGACCGGCCCCGACGCCGACTACCGAGTCACCGTCGAACAGCTGGAGGCGGCCCGCACGGAGCGCACGAAGGTGCTGCTGTTCTGTTCGCCCTCGAACCCCACCGGTGCGGTGCACACCCCCGAGGAGGTCCGCGCGATCGGCGAGTGGGCGGCCCGGACCGGCATCTGGGTGCTGGCCGACGAGATCTACGAGCACCTCGTCTACGGCGAGGCCCGGTTCTCCTCGATCCTCGCCGAGGTCCCGGATCTGGCGCAGCGGTGCGTCATCGTCAACGGCGTCGCCAAGACCTACGCGATGACCGGTTGGCGGGTCGGCTGGCTGATCGGCCCCACCGACGTCATCAGCGCCGCGACGAACCTCCAGTCGCATGCCACCTCGAACGTCTCGAACGTCGCCCAGGCCGCCGCGCTCGCCGCCGTCACCGGCCCGCTGGACGCGGTCGCCACGATGCGCACCGCCTTCGACCGGCGCCGGCTGACCATGCACCGCATGCTGAGCGAGATCCCCGGGGTGCGCTGCCCGGTGCCGCAGGGCGCGTTCTACTGCTACCCGTCGCTGCAGGCGGTGCTGGGCCGTCCGCTGCGGGGGAAGACTCCGACGTCCAGCGCACAGCTGTGCCAGCTCATCCTCGAGGAGGTGGGTGTGGCGATCGTCCCCGGTGAGGCGTTCGGAACCCCGGGCTTCGCCCGCCTGTCCTACGCGCTCAGCGACGACGACCTGGTCAAGGGCGTGGACCGGGTGGGCGCCCTGCTCGCCGAACTCGACTAGCTGCGGCCAGCTCAGGGCAGTCGGACGGTGGCCCGCGAGGCCATCAGCACCTTCTCGCCCCGGCACCGGGTGGTGAGGTTCACCACTACCCGGTTGCCGTCGAGCTTCTTCTCCACCACCCCGCGCACGGACACCGTGGCCCCCTCGTCGTCGTCGGGCACGACGACCGGCGAGGAGAACTTCACCCCGATCTCCACCAGCGCCCGCGGGTCACCGATCCAGTCGGTGACCAGGCGTGCGGCGGTGGCCATCGTGAGCATCCCGTGCGCGATCACCCCGGGCAGACCCGCCTCGGCGGCCGCCCGATCGCTCCAGTGGATGGGGTTGAAGTCGCCGGACGCCCCCGCGTACCGGACCAGATCGGCCCGGCGCAGCGGGAACAGCCGCTCCGGAAGTTCGGTGCCGACCTCGACATCGTCATAGCCGATCATCGCCGTCATCGTCTCCCCCACCGCTGTCTCCCCCACCGCTGTCTCGCCCGCCCTGCCGTCCACCGCCGGTGACGCGCTCATCCGCGCGGCGCGGCGGTCCCGCGGGACACCAGGGTGCAGATGCCGGTGGCGACCTGCTCGCCGCCGGTCGTCTCGTACTGGTACGTGGTCACCAGCAGCTCGTTGCGGCCCACGGCCCGGATGCTGGTCAGCGTCGACGACGTGACCAGCTCGTCCCCGGCGACCACCGGACGGTGCAGCTGGAAACGCTGCTCGCCATGGACGACGAGGGTGTAGTCGAGGCCGAGCGCCGGGTCGTCGGTGGGCAGGCCCAGCGTCCCGGGCATCGCGTTGATCAGGAACGTCGGCGGGGCGACGAGGTCGGCGAAGCCGGCGGCCCTGGCCGCTGCCACGTCGTGGTACAGCGGGTTGTCGTCACCGACGGCCCGGGCGAACTTCCGGATGTGCTCGCGCCCGACCTGGAAGGGCACCTCGGCGACGAAACACCGCCCGACGAAGTCCTGGTTGAGCGGCATCACAGCTCCGTTTCTGGACACGGTGCGGGAACGAGACGCCCTATCCCACCACGCGACCCCGCCCCGCCGCCCGGACCCCACTCACCGTCGGCCGGTCACGCCCCGGCACGCCCGGCACGCCGAACAGCCGGCCAGGTGGGAGGCCTGGCCGGCTGCGGTGGAACGGCGCCAGATGTCGGGACATGCCCGACAGCGGCGGATCTAGCGGGTTTCGCGGTGCTCGGTGTGCTTGCCGCAGTTGGGGCAGAACTTCTTCAGCTCAAGACGATCCGGGTCGTTACGCCGGTTCTTGCGCGTGATGTAGTTCCGATGCTTGCACACCTGGCACGCCATGGTGATCTTCGGGCGAACGTCAGTGGCGGCCACGGCGTGATGCCTCTTCCTAAGTCGACTGCAGAACTGGTCGAGCGTCGCGGCAGGCCGCGAGCCCAGAAAGGGCGCGGCCTGCCGCACCCTGGAGTAGCGGTGGCCGGACTTGAACCGGCGACACAGCGATTATGAGCCGCTTGCTCTGCCAGACTGAGCTACACCGCCAGGATAGCCACCCGACCGATCGGGGACCGGACCAGCTTACCCAGGCGAACCGGCGGAACCGCTCAACCCGGACACGAACCCACCCAAAGGCTGGTACGTGGAGCCCCTTTACGGAATCGAACCGTAGACCTTCTCCTTACCATGGAGACGCTCTGCCGACTGAGCTAAAGGGGCGCGAAGTCGCGGTGCTCAGATTACACGACGCTGGGCGCTGGTGGGCGACCCACCCCCTGTTCGTTCGTCCGCACCCCCGCGCGTCGGGCGTTCGCCCGCAGATCTCCCCTTCCCCCCCCTTCGCCCGTGGGCGCGCCGCCGCGCCCGACCCGCCACCCGCGACGGCCCAGATGATGGCGATTTGCCAGGAAGTTAAAACGCTCCGTAGCCACCAATCCAGATCCCCTTGACTTAGATAGCTGTAAGTAACTCTCTTAATGCTTAGCGTGTGGGCCGTCTGGTGCTGCGTCCCTGCCCGGACGCAACCGGACCGGCTTTCGAGCCACCGCACCGTTGCCTCCCGAGCATCGAGGGTTGCCCATGCGTCTCATGCCGCGTCCCGGTCGGTCTGACCGCCCACACACCGCCCGGACCGCGCTCGCCATCCCCCTGCCACGCCGACTGCTCCCTGTAGCGAGAATCACCGCCGCGAGAATCACCGCCGCCAGTCTGACCGCCGCCACCCTGACCGTGGCGGCCACCGTCGGTGTCGCGCAGGCCGCCGGCCCCTCGCCGCTGTGGCCACGGGGCGTGGACATCTCCTCCTGGCAGCACCCCTACGGCGCCGCGATCGACTGGAACGCCGTGCACGCCGCCGGCGTGAGCTTCGTGTACATCAAGGCCACCGAGGACAGCCAGTACACGAACAAGTACTACGCCGGCGACCGGGACGCGGCGGCGAAGGCCGGCCTCGCCGTCGGCGCCTTCCACTACGCCCGGCCGTCCGCCTCGCTGGGGACCGCCGTCGAGCAGGCGAAGCACTTCGTCGCGGCGATCGGCCCGGCCCAGGCCGCGGGCTTCCTCCCGCCGGCGCTGGACCTCGAGGAGACCGGCGGGCTAGGCCCCAGCCCGCTCGCCGCGTGGACCAGGGCGTTCCTGGAGGAGGTGGAGTCCGAGACCGGACGGGTGCCGATGGTCTACAGCAGCCAGTGGTTCTGGACCGACCGGATGGCCAACACCCGGGAGTTCACCAGGTACCCGTTGTGGTTCGCGAACCACAACGACAGGGCGACCCCCAACACCATCCCCGGCGGGTGGCCCGGTTGGGCGGTGTGGCAGTACAGCGCGACCGGCACCGTGGCGGGCATCGCGAGCCAGGTGGACCAGGACGTCCTGTGCTGCACCCCGGCCACGCTCGCCACCCTGGCGGACGGCACCCGCAGCGAGATCCAGAAGTGGCACGCCGGCGCCGGGCTCACCGCCCTGGCGCTCGGCGCCCCGGTCGGGGTGGAGAACCAGGCCGGTGGGGGTGGCCGCTGGCAGCAGTACGCCAACGGCCTGGAGTTCTGGTCGGTCGCCACCGGCGTGCACGCGCTGTACGGGCCGATCTCCTCGAAGTACCTCGGCCTCGGTGGTTCGAACAGCTTCCTGGGCCGTCCTGTCAGCGACGTCGAGACCGCGACCGCGCCCGGCGGGCAGCAGGCCCGGTTCCAGGGTGGCTGGATCTACTGGGGGCCGGCGACCGGCGCCCACGAGGTCCACGGCCGCATCCTGTCGACCTATCTCGGCCTTGGTGGTTCGGGTTCGCCGTTGGGCCTGCCCACCTCGGACGAGTACTCCGTGCCCGGCGGCCGGCAGAGCACCTTCGAACGCGGCCGGCTGCGCTGGGACGCGGCGACCGGCCAGGTCTCCCAGCTCCCCCCGGGCCCCTGAGCCGCACCCGAATGACGGTGCGCGGGGATGACGTTCGTGGACGGTGGGTATCGCAAGGAAGCGGCGGACGGTAGTTGTCTGACTACCAGTGACTACCAGGACGTCGCCGGACCGCATGGTGCGGGCTTCGACCCGCCGCGACCGTCAGGTCGCGCCCGCCGTCCCCACCTGTCCGCCCACTACGGGGTCCGGCGGTCACCGGCCATGCGTGTACCGGCGGGCAACGGGAGGACCAGATGGCAGGAAACCGGGCGGCGTTCCCACGAAGTGGATGGCTCACCTTCGCCGCCGTGATCATGTTCATCGTCGGATTCCACAACCTGATCTACGGCATCGCATCCCTGCGCGACTACACCGTGATCGTGAACAACCTGTCCACCGGCGACATCAACGTGCTGTACGCCGACCGGCACTTCTGGGGCTGGCTGTTCCTGTGTATCGGCATCGTGGAGATGGTGATCGCCTACGGCATCTACGCCCGCAACGACATCGCCCGGTGGGCGGGTGTGGTGATCGCTTCCATCAACGCCATCGGGCAGCTCGCCTACATGGCTGCCTTCCCGGTGTGGTCGGTCGTGATCATCGCCATCGACGTTCTGGTGATCTACGCGCTCCTCACCCACGAGCAGGTACCCGCACGCGATGGCTACGGCCAGCCGTACCCGAGTGACCGCCCAGGCGTCAGCACTCCCACCGGCCGTGCCACCGGCGCCGGACGACCCGCCGAACACGCGACGACCGCACCCGCTGCCCCCGGCACCACGGCGCCGCCCGGCTACGGCCAGCCCCCCGGCTATGGTGGCCAGACCGACCAGCCCGGCTACGGCGGCCCAGGCGGCCACCAGCCCCGGTAGCCCCGGCAGGTGAGCCCCGGGAGCGGCTACCGAACCTGGCCGAGCTGGGGGAGCTGATCGAGCGTGAGCCCGGCCCGCCAGGCCACGCACCGACGCGCATAGCCCTCGAGGTGACGCTCGGCGAAGACCCGCGGGTCCCAGACCGAGGTGGACGCCACCGAGAGGTCCCGCCACAGGTAGGCGGACACGGCCCGCCCGTCCACCAGGACGAGCGGGCCAACCTCGTAGGGTGCGCCCTCGAACGCGTCGAGGACGGCCATCTCCGCCTCGGCCAACCCCAGCAGCAGCCGCCCGGACGTGCGTGCCGCCGGGTCGGGGACCAGCCCGGGGTAGCGGCGTCCCGGCAGGCTGGCCGCCCGCCAGCCGGCGACGACCGCGGGCTCGATCCGCGGGACCCGGTCGAGCAGGACGGTCAGCACCTCGGCGAACATCAGGGTCCCGTACACGAACAACGGTGGGCGTTCGGCGGCGGGCGCGGACATGAGATCACGCTAGCCGGGTCCGACGCACTACAGTGCTCGAACGTGAGTGACGACGCCACGCTGGCCGCCCAGGTTCGGACCGCCTCCCACCTGACCGGCACCTTCCTGCTGCGCTCCGGTCGGACGAGCACCGAGTACTTCGACAAGTACCTCTTCGAGGCGGATCCGGCGCTGCTGGCCGCCATCGTCGACCAGATGGTCGGCCTGCTGCCGCCGGGTGCCGAGGTCCTCGCGGGTCTGGAGCTCGGTGGCGTTCCGCTGGCGACGCTGCTCTCCCAGCGCACCGGCCTGCCGACCCGCTTCGTGCGCAAGAAGGCCAAGGAGTACGGCACCATGCGCACGGCCGAGGGCGGCGCGGTGGCCGGCCGGCACGTCGTCCTCGTCGAGGACGTGGTGACCTCCGGCGGCGCGGTGCTGGACGCCACCCGGGTGTTGCGGGCCGAGGGCGCGATCGTCACGGATGTGGTGTGCGTCATCGACCGTTCCGAGGGCGGCCGCGAGCGCCTCGCGGAACTCGGCCTGCAGCTGCGCCCGCTGTTGACCCGGGCCGACCTCGATGCCGCCGCCGGCTGACCGACGGGCGCGTCATCGCCCGCGCTGACATGCGACAGGCCCCGGAGGAGTCTCCAGGGCCTGTGTCGCAGCTGATCCGGGCTGCACCGGGGGTGGTGGCAGGTGATGGATTCGAACCATCGTAGGCTGAGCCGGCGGTTTTACAGACCGCTCCCTTTGGCCGCTCGGGCAACCTGCCGTCGTGGACGAGCATACCGGTCCCGACGGAGCATCGGGGCGCGGGCTGGCCGCAACCGCCACCCCGTCTTCTGATCATTACGGCGCGTAGTCGCCGCGCCATCCGTCCGCATCTCGCACCGAACAGGAGGCCCGCACCCGTGGCCGACCCGTCCTTTGACATCGTCAGCAAAGTTGACGCCCAGGAAATCGACAACGCGGTCAACCAGACGGCCAAGGAGATCAGGACCCGCTTCGACTTCCGGGACACCGGCGCGTCCGCGGAGCTGTCCGGCGAGTCAATTCTGCTGGTAGCGAACACGGACGAGCGAGTGAAGGCGATCCTCGACGTCCTGCAGGAGAAGTTCGTCAAGCGCGGCATCTCCCTCAAGGCGCTGACGTTCGACGAGCCGAAGGCCTCGGGCAAGGAGTTCCGCCTGCCCGTGACCGTGCAGCAGGGCCTGTCCGAGGAGAAGGCCCGCGCGATCGCCAAGAAGATCCGCACCGACGGACCCAAGGGCGTGCAGGCCCAGATCCAGGGCGACCAACTGCGGGTGACCGGCAAGAAGCGGGACGACCTGCAGCGGGTCATCGCGCTGCTCAAGGGCGAGGACTTCGAGGTCCCGCTCCAGTTCGTCAACTACCGCTGAGCGGGCCTGGCCTCGCCGACGGCGGTGGCGCCAGCGACCGTGGAAACGGCGCACCCCGCCCGATGGGGGGATCGGGCGGGGTGCCTGCGGCGGAACCTGGGGGGTGTGCTCCGCCGCGGTCAGGGGCGCACGGGCGGCGACCGCCACCCGTGCGCCTGGCCACGCAGGGAAATATTACTCCGAATCCTCATCCGTAAACCCGCGACACCACGACAGGCAACAACGTAACCAGCCGGCCGGGTCACCGATACGGATTCATGCGGGACATCTGCTCCAGTCGCGCGATTCGTTCGTTCATGGGCGGATGCGTCGAGAACAGCTTGGCGACGCCACCGCCGCGGAACGGGTTCGCAATCATCAGCGCGGCCGCCGGACCCACCCGGGAGGTCGGCGCGAGCGGCCGGGCGGCGGTACCCGCCTCCAGTTTGCGCAGCGCGTTCGCCAACCCGAGGGGGTCGCCGGTGAGCGTCGCCCCGGACTCGTCCGCCTGGTACTCACGCGCCCTGCTGATTGCCAACTGGATGATCGTCGCGGCGACCGGACCCAGGATCATCAGCAGGAGCAGCTCGAACATTCCGGGCCCGTTCTCGTCACTGCGACCGCCACCGAAGATGGCCAGGAACTGGGCCATGTTGGCCAGGTACACGATAATACTGGCCAATGCTCCGGCCACGGAGGCGATAAGGATGTCCCGGTTGTACACATGGCTGAGTTCATGTCCCAGGACGCCGCGAAGCTCCCGGTCGTCCATGAGTTCCATGATGCCTTCGGTGCAGCAGACGGCCGCCTTGCGCGGACCACGACCGGTGGCGAAGGCGTTGGGCGCGCCGGTAGGGCTCAGGTAGAGCCGCGGCATCGGCATCCGGGCCTGCCGGGCGAGATCGCCGACGATGGCGTAGAGCCGCGGCTGCTCGACCTGGGTGACCGGATAGGCGCTCATCGCCCGCAGCGCGATGCGGTCGGAGTAGAAGAAGGACACGCCGTTCATCGCGAGGGCGAGGAACAGCGCGACGAGCAGGCCAGCGCGACCGAACAGCGAGCCGACCAGCAGGATGGCAGCGGACAGCACGCCGAGCAGCAGCGCGGTCTTCAGGCCGTTGAGGTGGCGATGTGGCATGGCGATCGGTGGTCCGTCCTGTGCGACGACATCCGTCCGCCGGCGGTGGCCCACTCGGACGGCTGTGCACCCGAACCAACGTGGCGGCGCCGGACCAACGTTCCCCGGCCCGGCCCGTCCGATCGGCGATGTGGCTGATTTCTCCCCAGCCCCAGCCCTGATTCAGCCCTGGCCACAGCGGTCGGACGGATCGGCGTCCTCGGTCAGTTCGGCCCGCAGCCGCGTGACCTGCGCCTCGTCCAGTGCTCCGGCCGCACCCAGCTCGTGCGTGGTGAACAGGGCCAGCGCCCGGTACACCTCGGCGACGGCGGGATCGACCCGGCCGAGCGCCTGGCGGTGAGCGCGCACCGTGGCGACGTCGGCCCGCCGCACCGGTCCGGTCGCCGCCGCCCAGCCACCGGCCAGCGCGTTGTCCAGGGACGCGCGTAGCAGCGGGCCCAGCGCCGCGGCCGGATCGTCGATGCCCACCCCCCCGAGCAGGTCCCGGGCGGCACCGGTCAGGCTGGCCAGAAAGTTCCCCCCGAGCACCAGCGCGGCGTGATATTGCGCACGTCCTTCGTCCGCGATCTCGAGCGGAACACCCCCCAGATCGGCCACCACGCGCCGGGCCGGCTCGAGCGCCTCGGCGTCCGCGGTGACGCCAAACGGAACATCCACAAAACTATGGAAATCGTTCTTTCCGCCAGTTCCAGGCAGCGTCATGATCGGGTGCAGCGCGGCCCGCCGGGCACCGCATCCCAGTCCGGCGGCGAGCGCCGAAAGCCCGTGCCGGCCGCTCAGATGCGCGATCAGCTGGCCCTCCCGGACCGCGCCAAGAGCGACCAGCCGACCCGTGACCTGGGCAATCACATCGTCGGGTACGGCGATCAGCAGGAGGTCGGCGGACCGTAGCCGGCTGGCGATCCGCGCCACCGGGCCCGTCCACGCCTGGGCGAACCGGTGGGCCGCCCGGGCCCGGGACGACTCGGTCCGCGTGGCCACCGCCACCACCGGGTACCCCACCCCGGCCAACGCGTGCCCCACCGCCACGCCAGCCCGGCCGGCGCCGATCAGACCCACCCTGACCGGGCCGTCGCCGGCCAGGTCACCGCTGGCCAGACGGGTGTTGATCGGGTCCGACGCAGAAGTTCGACAGCTCATGGCGCGATGCTCCCGCCAGCGCCACCAAGGTGTCGGATCCACTGTCGTCAAGGGCACTGTGGACCCCGCGAGGTACCCACGTCGGCCGGACGACAGCCCGCCACAAGGCCCTGGGCCGATACGCTCGGTGGAGCGGCCCTTCCTCCGCACGTCCCGCGCATGGCGGCTACAAAGGATGGTGAGTCGCAGGCACAGAGTCATCGCGAGCGCCGGTGAAGCGTCCGCAGGCCAACCGATCCCGCGGTGGGTAGTGCACGTTACGTGGTGCACGGAGCACCTCGGTAGTCACGTTCCGAGCCGGGCTCAACACGGGTGAGCCTCCCGCAGTGGTGAAGCCCTCAGCCGGATGTCTCGGCCCGGCACCATCGGCCGCACCCGTACGAACCACCGCGGCGGAACAACGGGGTGCGCATACGCACACGGACGCAAACGCACACAGAGTCGTACACAGAGTCGACAGCCAATCACCCCCTGGACCAATAGCCGTAGGTTAAATGATCCCTTGGAGGTTTGAGGGATGGTTGGTCATCGGAAGT
>NZ_CADCWS010000012.1 GCF_902806475.1 Candidatus Frankia nodulisporulans | reverse complement strand
CATCCCCGCCGTCGGTCAGGGCGGCGGCCACGGCCCGTTCGACGGCGGCGGGGTCGACGGGGGCGGCGCTGAACTCGCGGACCGTGCGGCGCTCGGTCAGGGCGGCGCGGCGGGCCTCCAGGGTGCCGAGGCGGAACATGTCCTCGTCGCTGGGGCGCACGAGGGCCCGGGCGCCCGTGCCGTCCTCGGGTAGGCGGCCGTAGCCGCGCACGACCGCCACCGGGGTCGCGCCGAGTTTGCCCTTGACCAGGTCGGCGGCGGCGGCGAGTTCGTCGGCCTCGGCGACCTCGGTCATGCCGAGTTCGTTGCCGTAGCCGTCGACCTCGCCGATGTGGCTGCGCAGGGCGGACATCCCGGCGACGCCGATGGCGAGGTCGGTCAGGCCGCGGCGCCAGGGACGTCCGGCGGTGTCGGTGATGACGACCGCGACGTCCACGCCGAGCTGGTCGGCGAGGCCGGCGCGCAACCGGGCGGCGCTGGCGTCCGGGTCCAGGGGGAGCAGGGCCAGCCAGTCGCCGGACACGTTCGACGCGTCCACCCCGGCGCTCGCGAGCACCAGGCCGTGGCGGGTCTCGACGATGCGGGTGGGTCCGCGGCTGGCCACCTCGCGTACCGATTCGGCGTCGATCGCGGCCTGCCGGGCCGCCTCCCGGTCGACCCCGGCGGGCACCAGTCGCCCCTCCGCCTTGGAGACGATCTTGGATGTGACGACCAGGACGTCTCCGTCGGCCAGCGGACGATCGCCCGCCGTGATCGCCGCCGCGACCGCCTCGGCCAGATCGGTGCCAGGCAGGATCTCCCCGAACCCGGCCAGCCCGTGGATCTCCAGAGCCGCACTCGGCGGCCCACCAGGCCCCCTCCCCGCCACCACATCGCCGGACGCCGCAGCACCGCCCACCACACTGCCGCCCACCACACCGCCGGACGCCACGGTGCCGGAGGTCGCGAGGTCGGCGAGCTCAGACACCGGCGAGGTCCAACGCGGTGCCGACGATCGCGGCGGTCTCCGTCAGATCCGTCATGAACAGTGGACGGGAGACCACGGTGGCCCCGGGCACGACCGTGTCGGCGTCCGCGGTGTCCACCACCCACCCGTCCAACAGCCCTGCCGTCCCCACGGCGCCACCAGCCCCGTCCGTGCCACCAGCACCAGCACCGGCCCCGGTGGATGGGGCGCCAGTGCGGCCTCGTCCGCCGTAGTGCCGGCCGACGGCCTGGGCGGACGTCTCGACGCCGATCGCGGCCAGGCAGGCGTCGGCCATGCCACGTACCGCGGCTCCACCGATGATCGGTGAGATGCCGACCACCGGGGCCGAGGTCGCGGCGAGGGCGTCGCGAATGCCGGGTACGGCCAGGATCGTGCCGATCGACACGACCGGGTTGGACGGGGGCAGCAGCACCACGTCGGCGTCCGCGATGGCGTCCAGCACGCCGGGGGCGGGTGTCGCCCGCTCGGCGCCGAGCGCGACGATCGACCGCGCCGGCACTCCGGCCCGCATCCGCAGCCACCACTCCTGGAAGTGCACCGCGCGCTGACCCTGCTCATCCTCGAGGACGACGTGGGTCTCGACCCGCTGGTCGCACATCGGCAGCAGGCGCACACCGGGCTTCCAGCGCACGCACAGGGCGGCGACGACGTCGGACAGCGGATGGCCGGCGTCGAGCATCTGGGTGCGGACCAGGTGGGTGGCGAGGTCCCGGTCACCGAGGCCGAACCAGGCCGGGCCGACCCCGTAGGCGGCGAGTTCCTCGGCGACGACGAACGACTCGTCCTCGCGACCCCAGCCGCGTTCGGCGGAGATGCCGCCGCCCAGGGTGTACATGACCGTGTCGAGGTCGGGGCAGATGCGCAGGCCATGCAGGGTGATGTCGTCACCGGTGTTGCCGATCACCGTGATGTCGGCGTCGGGCAGGGCGGCCTGCACGCCGAGCAGAAAGCGGGAGCCACCGATCCCGCCGGCCAGAGCTGTCACCTTCACAACCGGTGATCCTGGCATCCCGGCGCCGCCGGTGCGTCACGCGGATCGGTCCGCGCTCGCCCGAGGCGGGCGCGGGCGGCGCCACCGGGTCGGATCAGAGCGGGCGGGGCGGGTTCTCCGAGCCGAGGTTCGGCCGGGCGAACAGCGGCGCCACCCAGCCGCTGAACTCCGTTTTGGCTGGTAGCGGGGCGTCCTGGCAGAACGCGGTGAGCAGGAAGTGCACGAGGTGGCTGGTGGGCCGGCTCGGAGCCGGGTTGGCCAGGCCACCCTCGATGGTCGCGACGACCGCGTCGGCGGCCAGTGCCCGATCGGCGGCGGGGACGAAGTCGTGCACGGCGGCGAGGGCGAGTTCGTGCAGCCACGAGTGCAGCCGCTCGTGGTACTCCATGATCGGCTCGGCGTGCGGGGCGCGCTCGGCGACACAGGGGTGCAGCGTGCGCCGACGCTCCACGGAGTCGAGTGCGAGGAACAGGCGCTCGGCCGGGTCGCCGGGCAGAGCGGCGATCCGCTCGACCTCGACGTCGAGCAGGCGGTTCAGCACCGCGGCGAACGCGTGGTCCTTCGAGCGGAAGTACCAGTACACGCTGCCGGGTTCGATGCCCGCGGAGCGGGCGATCTCCGCGATGGAGGTAGCCGCGAAGCCCCGGGCCAAGAACTGCTCTTCGGCCACTGCGAGCAACGCGTCGATCCGCTCCTCGCGGGGGACGTCCTGGCGATTTCGTGGCACCCGGTCAGCGTAGCGACTTTGGGCCGCGCAGCCGAGAGATTCGGATCAGCGCACAACCGGCTCCGCTGCGATACCCAGCTGCCGGAATTCACACACCTGCCAGATTTGCGCGTGAGGTAAATCACTTTTTATGCGGCAATTGTCTGGCTTGATCGTGCAATTCGCGGATTTTCGCAGGTGGTGGACCCTGGCTGTGGCCGAACGGGTCGGGTGAATACGGCGTTCGGGGGGATGAGCCCCCTGTGGCCACAGCCCGGCCGGCATGTTCGCCGGCCGGATGTGGCGTCTGTCACCCGACATCTCTTGATTCGGCTTAGAGAGCGCAGTGAGATGAGCCTGAGCTCTCCACGTCGCTGGAAGGACCGTCATGTCCGAGATCAGGACCACCAAGAGCCTCGAAGCCCTGTCCGCCTCGCTCAACCGCGCGCTCGCCGGAGCGCGGGCCCCCCAGGTCGTCGCCGCGCACCGGGCTCAGCGGCGCAGTACGGCGGCGACCCCGGTCCAGGGGGACGATGCCCGCCTGCGCCGCGCCCGGGAGGCCACCGCCACGCTCGCCGCCCGCTCCCGGACAAACATGCTGATCGGCACGCTCGATCGGCTCCGCCGTCCGGCCACGGGCTGGCGGGCGAACCAGGTGACCCCACCAGCCTGATCCCACTGCCAGTCTGATCCCACGCAGTCTGACCCCACGGCCGGCCTGACCTCGCCGGCCCGCACCCGCCACATCAGCACCCGCGAGACCTGTACCTGCGACATCCGTGCACCTTCGAGACGCCGGTGGCGGCGGACCAGGGTGTCTGCCGACCCGCCGGCGGGCGCCCCGGCCGCTGCCCATCGGGAGCGGAAACCGAGGAAGCCATGACGACTACGGCGGCGACATCCGACGGCGAGAGCGACCTGCCCACGGCGCCGCACCGCACGCCGGGCAGGAGCGTCGCGCCGCCCGAGCCCGTCGCCGCCCCGCCCGGTCGGACCGTCACCCCACCCGGTGGGACGCTCCCCGGGCCGGGGGACGAGTCCGCCGCGCCGTCGGCGTCGGCGATGCGTCGGGCGCTGCGCCGGGCCCGGGACGGCGCCACTCTGGACGCGGTCGAGGCGGCGGTGCTGCTGGCGGCCCGCGGCGACGATCTCGTCGATCTGTGCGCGTCGGCGGGGCGGGTGCGGGACGCGGGGCTGGCCTCGCTGGGACGGCCGGGGGTCGTCACCTACTCGCCGAAGGTGTTCATCCCGCTGACCCGGCTGTGCCGGGACCGCTGCCACTACTGCACGTTCGCCACCGTCCCGCACCGGCTGGACGCGCCGTACCTGTCCCTGGACGAGGTGCTCGAGGTCGCCCGGGCCGGGGCGGCGGCGGGCTGCGCCGAGGCGCTGTTCACCCTGGGCGACCGGCCCGAGGATCGTTGGCCCGCGGCCCGCGAGTGGCTCGACTCCCACGGCTATGACTCGACGCTCGGTTACCTGCGCGCCGCCGCCATCGCGGTGCTGGAGGAGACCGGGTTGCTGCCGCATCTGAACCCGGGCGTGCTGAGCTGGACGGAACTGGCCCGGCTCAAGCCGGTGGCGCCGTCCATGGGCATGATGCTGGAGACGACCGCGAGCCGCCTGTGGTCCCAACCGGGCGGTGCGCACTTCGGCTCGCCGGACAAGGACCCCGCGGTGCGGCTGCGCACGCTCACCGACGCCGGGCGGCTGTCGATCCCGTTCACCACGGGTCTGCTGCTCGGGATCGGGGAGACCCGCGCCGAGCGGGCCGAGACCATCTTCGAGCTGCGCGACCAGGCCCGGCGTTACGGCGCGATCCAGGAGGTGATCGTCCAGAACTTCCGGGCCAAGGACGACACCGCCATGCGCGCCGTGCCCGATGTGGGCGCCGCGGAACTGGCCGCCGCCGTGGCGGTGACCCGGCTCGTGCTCGGGCCCGGCCTGCGGGTGCAGGCACCGCCGAACCTGGTCGACACCGCCGAGTGCGCGCTGCTGCTGTCGGCCGGTATCGACGACTGGGGCGGCGTCTCCCCGGTCACCCCGGACCACGTCAACCCCGAGCGGCCCTGGCCCGACCTGGACGTGCTGCGGGCGGCGACGGCGCAGGCCGGTTTCACCCTGCGACCCCGGCTGACGGTCTATCCGTCCCACCTGGGGCAGCCGTGGATCGACCCGCGCGTGGCCGGGCACGTGGCCGCCCTCGCCGGCCCCGACGGCCTGCTGGGGCAGCCGGTGCGTCCCGTCGGACGGCCCTGGCAGGAGCCCGACGGCGGCCTGGTGGACTCCGGCCGTGTCGACCTGCACACCGAGGTCGACACGGTCGGACGGCACAACGCCGCCCGCGCCGACTTCGACACCGTCTACGGCGACTGGGAGTCGCTGCGTGTCCAGGTCAGCGCCGCCGGGACCGGCGTCGACGGCGTGATCGGCACGGGCAGCCGCGCGTCCGACGGCGGTGCGTCCGACGGCGGTGCGTCTGGGGTGGAGCGTCTGGATTCGGACGTGCGGGCCGCGTTGCGCCACGCCGGCACCGACCCGGCGGGTCTGCGTGACGACGAGGCGCTCACCCTGTTCGGCGCGCGCGGGGCGGCGCTGGAGGAGCTCTGCCTGCTCGCGGACGGCCTTCGCCGGGACGCGGTGGGCGACGACGTCACCTACATCATCAACCGCAACATCAACTTCACCAACGTCTGCTACACCGGCTGCCGGTTCTGCGCGTTCGCGCAACGCCGAGGGGACGCGGACGCCTACACGCTGTCGCTGTCGGAGGTGGCCACCCGGGCCGCGCAGGCGTGGTCGATCGGCGCCACCGAGGTCTGCATGCAGGGCGGGATCGATCCGGATCTGCCCGGGAGCGCCTACTTCGACCTCGCCCGTGAGATCAAGAAGGCCGCGCCCGGTCTGCACCTGCACGCCTACTCGCCGATGGAGGTGCTCAACGGGGTCACCCGAACGGGAATGTCCATCGCCGACTGGCTGACCGCGGCACGCGAGGCGGGCGTCGACTCGGTGCCGGGAACGGCCGCGGAGATCCTCGACGACGAGGTTCGCTGGGTGCTGACCAAGGGCAAGCTGCCGACCGCCAGCTGGGTCGAGGTGATCACGACGGCGCACCGGGTGGGCCTGCGTTCGACGGCCACGATGATGTACGGCCATGTCGACACGCCGGCGCACTGGGTCGCCCACCTTCGGCTGTTGCGCTCCATCCAGGACGAGACCGGTGGCTTCACCGAGTTCGTGGCACTGCCGTTCGTCCACCACTCCTCGCCGATCTACCTGGCCGGCGTCGCCCGTCCCGGCCCCACCGTCCAGGAGAACCGGGCGGTGCACGCGATGGCCCGCATCCTGCTGCACCGTTCGATCGACAACATCCAGTGCTCGTGGGTGAAGCTCGGCGTCGACGGCTGCCGAGAGGTCCTGCGCGGTGGAGTCAACGATCTCGGCGGCACGCTGATGGAGGAGACGATCAGCCGGATGGCGGGCTCCCAGCACGGTTCACGCCGCTCGGTGGCCGAACTCGAGGAGCTGGCGGCATCGGCGGGTCGTCCCGCTCGGCAACGGACCACCACCTATGGGCGGGTCCCGGATGAGCGCTTTCACGCTGCCCGAGGAGGCCCCGTCCGAACCATGCTGCCGGTGGTGTCCTGACACCCGCCATGTCTCGGACTGGAAATTACTCTAGGTAGTCAAACGGATTTGAATAGATGACTGGACCGTCTGGCATACATCGAAAGGGGTGATACGTCTGGTCGCAGGTTTGCCCGTTTGGGCATTCTTATCCGGTCCGGTCGCACGCGATAATGCGAGCATCGTCGCCATACCGATTGCGCTCCGTTACTGATCGGGCGGTTGTCCGGACCCGTGGCGATGGTGTGCAGTGACTGTGAGCTATGTTCTCATCGCTGGTTGTAGAAGATGTTGCGCCGGTGGGGTTGACGCGACCGGGTTCGGCGCGTGTAATTACCGGCGTGTCATTCCCCTTGCTGGCGGGATTCGTGCGGTAGAGCGATGCCCTGCCGGTGTGGAACCAGCACCTGCGCGCCGGCGCCCAGGGGGTGGCCGACCGCACCGCGACGGGTCTGGAGGAGTCCCCATGGAGCACACCGACGCGGGCGTCCACACCGTCCTCGCGGACGTCGAGCGTCCCGCTGAGCATGACCCGTTCGGTGATCACTCCGAGCGGGTGCTCGCCGAACGACACACACAGGCCACACCGCAGCCGCGGTCGGTGGTCGCCGGGGTCGGGCCCGCCCGTCCCGGCCTGCCCGTCCAGCCATCCGGGAGCCATGTCGGCGCCCGCGAGGTCGGTCATCTGCGTTCCGTTGGCGGCGACCACGATGTCGCCGACCGGGCGGACACGGTGGGCACCGCGGTGGGCGTCGACGTCCGGGACGCGCTCGAGGTCCGGGAGGAGCCGGGCGTCCGGGAGGGCGAGGGCGTTCAGGACAACGAGGACGACGTCGAGGACCTGCTCGATGACGCGCCCCTCGACGACCCATCGGGCGATCTTGCCGCGGTGATCGACCTTGGCCTGGGCGATCTGCTCGGCGAGGCGATGGAATGGCAGGAGCGTGCCCTGTGCGCCCAGACCGACCCGGAGGCCTTTTTCCCGGAGAAGGGCGGATCGACCCGGGAGGCCAAGCGCATCTGTTCCGGTTGCGAGGTCCGGGCTGAATGCCTGGAATACGCCCTGGAAAACGATGAGCGTTTCGGGATCTGGGGTGGCATGTCCGAACGGGAACGACGCAAGCAGCGGCGCCGAGCAGTCTGACGTCGGGCAGTGGAGGACGTCCGGCGGGGGGTGAACAGCCCGCCGCCGGTGGGTCTGCCGCCGCCCGGCGCACCCCCGAGCACCGTCGCGGTGGTGGCGGTCGTCGTGATCGCGGCCGACCGCGCCGAGGCGACCAGGTCCGTCCCGTTGGCCGGGCCGTCGGTACTGCCCGGGCTGTCGGTACTGCCCGGGCCGGTGCCGGTGCCGAGGGGGCCGTCCGGCGCCGCTCGGCGGCTCGACGATCAGGTGCTCGACCAGGCGGTCGACCTGCGCGTGGTCGAGGTCCATCTCGGGGCGCGGGCACCTGTGGCGACCTCCGGGGTGTCGTCGAGCGCGCACCTGGTGCTCTGCCTGCCCGCCGGTACATCCCTGGGCGCGGCGGTCGCCGCCGCCCTCGATCTCGCCGGCGGCCCGCCCCCCGGCGGATTCGTCTGGCTGCTCGACCAGCACACCGTGCCCGCGGCGGACACCCTGCGCACGTTGTTGGCCTACGCCCGGGTCGATCCCGGAGCCGCGGTGCTCGGCCCGAAGCTCCGTCGCGGCGTCGCGGCGCCGCGGTTGCTGGAGGTCGGCGCGAGCGTCGACCGGGCCGGACGGCGGCACACCGGCATCCGCGCCGGCACACCCGACCACGGGCAGCACGACGGCGTGCGCGACGTCCTGGCTGTCTCCTGGCGGGGGCTGCTGGCCCGTTCCTGGGCTTGGCGGCGCCTGGACGGACTCGATCCCACCCTCGCGGCCGCCCACGATCTTGACCTGGGCTGGCGGGCCGCCCGCGCCGGGCTTCGCACCGTCGTCGTCCCGATGGCCGTGCTCACCGAACCGATCTCACAGCCGGGCCGGCTCGACCCGAGCCGCGCCGAGCGGGTGGCGGCGCTGCGGATCGGACTCGCCCACACCGCCCTGCCGCTGCTGGCCCCCGCCGTGCTGGCCCTGCTGGGCATGACCCTGCTGCGCGCCCTGCGCCTGCTGACGCGCGGCCGCGGCCGGCTCGCCGCCCGCGAACTCGCCCTGCCAGCCCTGGTCCTGGGGCGGCCTGGCGCCGTCCTGCGTCTGCGGCGACGTGCGGCCCGCACCCGGACGGTGCCCCAGCGGGCCGTCCGCTCGCTGTTCCCGCGAGGCCTGGTCCACCCGGCCCGTCCACTCCGACGGTCGACCCATCACGAACCTCCGCCACCCGCGCCGCGGCCCCCCGCGCCGTCGATTCCCGCCCCACGCGCTCCCGCTCCGCCCACCTGGGCCGCTCCGCTGGCCGCACCCGACAGGCCCGGTCCGCGGGCCGCGACCCCGTCTACCGTCGGCCGTCCCGCCGGGACCCGGCCGGCCGCACTCCGGCGCACCACCGCACCGGGTGGCGCCTCGGGGGCTCCAGCGGCTGTCGCCGCGGACGCTTCGGGGGGCCGTTCCGTGGCGGTCCTGGTCGTGTCGCTCGCGGCCGTCGGACTGGTGGCGATGCGCGCGATGCCGGTGGACGCCCTCGGCGCCGGGCTGCCGATGCCCGCGGACGTGGGCGAACTGTGGTCGGCGGTGTGGTCAGGGCGACTACCCGGGCCGGACGGGCTGGTCGGACCGTTGGACGGCGGGCAGCCGATCCCACCGATCGTCGCGCTGATCGCCGCGGTCGCCAGCGTCCTGGGTGGCCGGGTGACGGCCGCCAGCTGGCTGCTACTCGCCCTGGGACCGGCCCTGGCTGGCTGGAGCGCGCACCGGGCCCTCGGACGGCTCGAGTGGACGCCAGGCCAGTCCCGTCCGCTCGTGCGCTGCGCGCTGGCCGCCGGGTACGCGCTCAACCCGGCGCTGACCGCGGCCGTGCTGGCCGGCCGGGTCGACACCGTCGGGGCGCTTGTCGCGCTCCCACTCGTGCTGGCCCACGCCGACGCCGTCCTGCGCGGACCGGTGGGTCCCGGGGAGGCGCACTGGGCCCGTCCGCGCGCCGCGCTCACACTCGCGGTGAGCCTGACCGCTCTGGTCGCCTGCGCCCCGCCGCTGGCCGCTCCCGCCTGGGTCGTGCTGGTCGCCTGCGTCCTGCTCGTGCGCCCGGCCCGGCTGCCCGACGTGGCCGTGGCACTCGCCGGCTCGGTGATCCCCCTGATCCCCCTGCTGTCGGCGGGCGCGTGGTCGACCCCCGTGACCTCGCTGGCCGCCGTGCCGCGCCCCGCGCTGGGACTGCTGGCCGGTGCGGGTACCCGACCGACCTCGGTCTACCTGGGCCTGCTGGCCGGATGCCTGTTCTGCTGGCTGATCGGACGTTGGCACGCGACCCCGACGGCCCGCCGAAGCGCCACCACCGGCTGGTGCCTGCTCCTGCTGGGAATGGCCGCGGTGCTGATCACGCCGCGGCTGGCCGCGGGCCGGCGTGTGGGCGCCGCGCAGGCATGGTGGGCCGCACCCCAGTACGGCCTCGTGCTCGCCGCGGCGTTGCTCGTCGCCGCCGCCCTGGCCCTCGACCCGCAGCGGCCACGCCGGGGGCGGATCGCCCGACCGACCGCGGTCGCGATGACCACCCTGATCCTGGCGACCCCCGTCGCCCTCGCCGCGGACCGGCTGGTCAGCGGCACCCGCTGGCGCGGCAGTCCCGCCTCCTGGCTGCGTGCCACCGCCGGCGTCGACGACTCGACCGCCGCCGATCCTGACCAGGACGCCTCGTCGGGCAGCGGTGCCTCGGGTGCGCTGGCCGCCTGGTCGGGCACCGCGGGCCAGGCGGGCGAGGACTCCTCGGCCGTGGCCCGCGCGATCCTCGCCCGGATCCGCACCGAACCGCGCGGATCCCGCCTGCTCCTGCTGGACCGGTCCGAGCGCTCCGGGCTGGTCCGCTACGCCCTGGCCACCGCCTCCGGCGAGCGTTATCCCGCCGGCCTGGTCGGGCCGCCACGGCCGGCCGCCGACTTCGTCGCATCCGTCGCCACCGGTCTGACCAGCGGATCCGACCGGGCCGGCGGCTGGCTGCCGCTGCTCGGTGTCGTCGCGGTCGGCGTGCCCACCGCGGACGCGTCCGCCACGCTCGTCGACCGCCTGGACGAAAGCCCCGCCCTGGTCCGCGACCGCCCCCGTCCTGGCCTGCTGCTGTGGCGCCCCGCCAGCGGACCCGTCGCCCCGGCTCGTCCCGGCGCCCCACCCGCCACGCCGGCCGCCTACATCGTCGACGCCGCTGCCCCCAGCTCCGACGCCAATGCCTCCGGTTCGGACGCGGCTGCCACCGGTTCCGGATCGGCCGGGCGGGCAGCCGGCGCCGAGGCGCTCATGGCCGCGCCGACGTCCGCCCGGCTCCTTCCCGCGGACGGCGCCCTGCCCGCCCGAGCAGCCGTCCCATCTCCACGGGCCGGGTCCGCGGGGGCCGGGTCCGCGGGGGGCGACGGTGCGCGGGAGCTGGTTCTGACCACGCCGGCGGGAAACGGCTGGCGGGCTTTTGCCGATGGGCGACCGTTGTCCCGGTTCACCGCCTGGGGGTGGGCCGCCGGATTCCACCTGCCCGCGGATCTGCCCGCCGGCAGCCAGGTGCGCGTCGAACGGGACGACACCGCGGCCCACCTGCGGGTCCTCGTGCAGATCGCGGCGTTGGGCCTGCTGCTGCTCGCGCTGGCCGGGGTCGGTCTGCGCTCCCGCCTGATCGGACCGGTCACGATGACCGATTATCCGGCCCTGGGGCGGCTCCGCGGCCCCAGGGCGGGCCCGCGGGGCCGCTCGGTGCGGCGGGTCGTGCTGCGCACGGTCGTACCGCTGGCCGTCATGGGCCTGGGAGGTGCGTTCCTCATCGACGAAGGTGCTGGTCCCGGGGTGCCACCGCAGGCGTCGATCGGGGTGCGGCAACTGGCCTGCCCCGACCCGACGATCATCCAGCCACGTGCCCGTGACGCCGTGCTGCCCGGTTCCGTTCGTCTCGACGTGACCCTGGGCGCCGAGGCTGGCGGCAATGGGCAGGTCAGGGTGGCTCCGGCGGCGTCGGGTGGCGTCGGGGTGTCCGTCCGGGAACGTGGAGGATGGCTGCGGCTCGCACCGCAGGATCGCGGGGGGACCGGGGCCCGGCTGGTCTCGGGACGAGGCGCCTCGGCCGCGGGCCTCGCCGCGACGGTGACCACCAGCGGCGACGGTGCCGGCCCGGCCCTGGCGGCCTGCGCCCCGCCGCGGGCCCGCAGCTGGTTCGCCGGGCCGTCCACCGAGGTCGGCAGGGACCCGCTGCTCGTGCTGGCGAATCTCGCCGACACCCCGGGGCAGGCCAGCGTGCGGGTCCTCACCGACGGGCCGGCCGCCCCCGGGCAGGACGTCAACGTCGCCCCCGGACATGCGATCGTTCGCCGGCTCGCCGCCTTCGCGCCGGAAGCCGCGGTGACCGCGGTGGACGTCCAGGTGCGGACCGGCCGCCTGCTGACCTGGATGGTCGATCGTTCGAGCGCGCGGGGTCCGTTCGCGGCGCCACGGCTGGTGCCCGCGACCGCACCGGCGGCACGTCGCCTGGTACTCGGCGGGGTGGTCGTCCCCGCCGGCCCGCCGGCGCCCGACTCCACCCTTGTCCTGGCCGCGCCGGAAGGGTCCGCGAAGGTCCGGATCAGCGTGCTGACCCCCGCCGGGTCGCACGTTCCGCCCGGACTCGCCGGGGTCCGCGTCCCGGCCGCCGGGGTCACCAGGGTGTCCGTTCCGCTGCCCGCCGGCCCGGCCAGCGCGCTGCTCGTCGAATCGCTCGGCGCCGAGGACCCCGACGGAGCCGCGGCCGCGGCGGGCGGCGGAGGCGGTGCGCCGGTGGTCGCCGAGCTGGGGCTGGCCTCGGGCTGGAAAGGCGTCCGTACCTGGGCGGGCGCCACCCGACTGGAACCGTCGGACGGCCGCCCGGGCCTGGACGGCTACAGCCGCGGTGTCGGCCTGACCGACCCGGACGGCCCCAGCGCCGGTGCCGGCACGGCCGCCGACGCGGTCGTCGCGGTCCCCCCCGTCCCCGCCGGTGCCGCGGGCGCCCTCGTCCTCACCGCGCCGCTGGGACCTGTCACCGCCCGCCTGGACGGCACGGACATGCGCCTGGGGGCTGGCTCGGTCACCGTCGTGGCGCAGCCCACCCGACCACCCGCCGCCCGGCTCACCGCCACCGGCGGCCCGCTGATCGCCACCGCCATCGCCGGCGCCCCACCCACCACGGGGCCCGCCGGAGCCGGCCCGCGACCACGCCTGCCACGGATCCTCTCCGCGGTCATCCCTCTGCGTGGCGCGCCCACCCTGGTGGACGCACTGCCCGCCGTCGCCGACCCCGGCCTCCCCTACCGCTGACAGCCCCACCGCTGACGGTGTCCGGCATGTGGCGTCCGGCGTCGGCGTCTGGTGCCGGCGTCCGATGTCGGTGTCCGGTGTCCGGCCAGGGGCGTTCAGTCGCCGGGGGCGGCCAGGAAGACCCGTCCGTGTCCGGAGAGAACCACGTCGGACGGGGCGGTCACCAGGGCCGATTCGCCGCGGCGCAGGGTGAGGGGCGGCGGGTCGGCCGCGTCACCGTCGGTCACCGCCCGTTCGGGTGCGCCGGCGTCGGCGACCGGGTCCCCGTCCGGCCCCGTGATCGTCGCGGTGACCTGGCCGTCGACCGCGAGCAGGACCGTCGGGCGGCCCACCGCGAGAGCACCGCCGGTGCAGACAGCCTCGGTCAGGGCGAAGTCGACGACCGGGACATCCCAGCGGTGGAGCTCGCCGCCCGGGCCGGTGAGCAGGGGGCGAGGCGGTTGGACCGGGGCGTCGCTCGGCGTGGGGTCGAGGATGCGCAGCAGCTCGTCCACATCTATGTGCTTGGGAGTCAGACCACCGCGCAGGACGTTGTCGGACGCCGCCATGATCTCGATCCCCAGTCCGTCGACGTAGGCGTGCAGCAGCCGGGCCGGTTGGAACAGCCCCTCGCCGGGCGCCAGTGTGACGTCGTTGAGCAGAAGAGCGGCGGCCGTCCCCACGTCGCCGGGATGGGCCGCGGCCAGCCGTCCCACCAGGTCCGCCGCCCTGGAAAGATCATCGCCATCGAGGTCCGGCGGGCCAGCCGTTTCGGCCAGGTCAGCGCGGTCAGCGCGGTTGGCGGGACTGGTCGGCGCTGGGGCACCGACGTGCCGGCGGGCGGCGGCGACCAGGTCGTCCACCAGCGCCTTCGCGGGGGCGGCGGGCAGGGTCAGCAGCGTTCGCAGGACGGCGGACGCGCCCGCCCGCGGATCGGTGACCAGGGGGGCGAAGGCCGCGGTGAGCGCGGGCACACCGAAGCCGGCGACGACGGCGAGGGTGCGCGCGGGATCGCGGATGCCCGCGAGCGCGCGGAACGGGGTCAGCGCGACGATCAGCTCGGGCTTGTGATTGGGGTCACGGTAGCGGCGCAGCGGATCGTTGAGCGCGAGACCCGCCGCCTCGTCCGCGGCGAAGCCGGCCCCGGCCTGGCTGACATCCGGATGCACCTGCAACGACAGGGCGCGATCGGCGGCGAGCACCTTCAGCAGGAACGGCAGGGCGCCCACGAACTCGGCCGCCGGCCGGACCCCGTTGGCCGTCTCGACCAGTCCGGGTGCCACCGGATGGGTGCCCAGCCACAGCTCGGCGACCGGGTCACCGGTCGGTGGCGCCCCCAACAGCGCCGGGATGGCCGTCGGTGAACCCCAGGCGTAGCCCTGAAGCACACCGCGTAGTGGGAGCACGCGGGCGCGGCGTCCGGTAACGGCACCGCCTGCGGCCGCGGACGGGTGGACGGTGGTGCCCTCGGGTGCCCTCGGCGGCACACGAACGTGCGCCGCGGGGGAGGTGTTCCTGGTCACGATCTCCCTCAGGAAGTACCCGGTGGCGATCGACGCCACCGGGTGCCCTCCGGTCAGTCCTCGTCGCCCCAGCCGTGGCCCTCGGGGTCGATCACGGCCGGATCGACGCCCATCATCTCGGCCACCTCATGAATGATCGCGTCGAGGACCAGCTCGGCGAGCTCCTCGTTGTCGACAGTGCGGGCCTCGATCGGCCGGCGATAGACGACGATCCGCCGCGGGGTCGCTGACCGGCCTTTTCCCGCGGCCGGCTGGTATCTCGCGAGCGGGATCTCCTCGTCGCCGACCGCGATCGGTGGGACGTCCTCCACCGCGAACTCGACGTCGGCGAGCTCGCCCGACCAGCGGTGGTCGAGGTGCTCCACCGCGTCCAGCACGAAGTCGTCGAACCGGTCGCCGCGGGTCGCGTAGGCGGGCACGTCCGGGGGCAGCATCATGCCGCGCACACCCCGACCGCGCCGGTCACGGCGACGGCGGACACTGATCGGCCGGCCCGCGCAGGGGAACCGCTCGAGGTCGGTCACCCTGTGAGCGTAGCGTTCGCGACAGGGACTTCGATCGGCCAGGCGTCGGGCGTCCGCGGACCCCGGCACCTTCCGGGGCTCGACCGGCACCGGCGCTGTGCCAATCGAGGACCCCGCCGGTCACTCGCCCGTGGCCGCGACCGACCATAGAGCCGTACGACCCCCGACTCCCTCCCTGACCGAGGAGGTTCCATGAGCTTGATGATCTCAATAGTCCGCGTGGTACCCGTGCTACGCGGGGGATCGGATGCGGGGAGCAATGAATCGGTCGACAACGCGTGACGATTCAGCCTCGCGTCACGCGACACGACGATTGGTGGTGGCCGTCGTCCGTTCCGGGGGCTACCGTCCGGAACGTGAAGCCTCGGCGCTGCTCCCGCTCGGCCTGTTCGGCAGCCGCGGTTGCCACGCTCACGTATGCCTACGCCGAGTCGACGGCGGTGCTGGGCCCGCTCTCCCCGTACGTCGAGCCGCACTCGTACGACCTGTGCAGCACACACGCGGATCGGCTCACGGTGCCGCTCGGGTGGGCGGTCGTCCGGCTTGAGGCCGAAGCCGAGGCCGAGGCGTCCCGCGAAAGCGAGCGCGAGGCCGCCGCCGATGACCTCGAGGCGCTGGCCGACGCCGTCCGGGAGGCCTCCCGTCGGGGGCCCGAGACGCCGCGCCGCGGTCCCGAACCGCCACCCGCGGGTGGCGCCGGTCCCCAGGGTGGTGGCGGCGCCCCTGATCCCGGTGGTCGGCGTGGGCATCTACGGGCGGTTCCCAGCCCGTCCTGAGGCGGCCGGTCCGTCCGGCGTGGACGTGGGCCGCCGGTGTCGCCGAGAGTGATCGGCGGCGGCCGGCGTTGTCCTCGGTGTTGGCCTCGCCGGATCCGGCACCGGGGCTGTCGGTGGTGGCGGATATCGTCGTGCCTGACGGCGGCGGTAGTCGCCGTAGGTGCCGGAGCACCCGCACACCGGTGGAGTTCCACCACGGGTCGGGGTCACCATGGGTGCGCTCACGACCGGTGCGGGGGACAGCCAGGTGAAGGGCGGGGAATCCGATGCGCGACCTTTCGCGGATCTTCAAGGCGTATGACGTCCGGGGAGTCGTCCCGGCCGAGTTCGACGCGGACATCGCACGCGCCACCGGGGCCGCGTTCGTGCGCCTGCTCGGCGCCGAGCAGATCGTCACCGCTCACGACATGCGGGCGTCCTCGGTACCGCTGGCCGCCGCGTTCGCGCGCGGCGCGACCGAACAGGGCGCCGACGTGATCGCGGCCGGGCTCGGCTCGACGGATCTGCTCTACTACGGCGCCGGTGCCCTGGACATCCCGGGGGCGATGTTCACCGCCTCGCACAACCCGGCGAAGTACAACGGCATCAAGCTGTGTCGCGCCGGCGCCGCGCCGATCGGCCAGGAGACCGGGCTCGCCGACATCCGCGCGCTGGTGGAGCAGGGCGTGCCCGCCGGGTCCGGGCGCCAGGGCACGATCACCGAACGTGACCTGCTCGCCGACTACGTCCGCCATCTGCGCACGCTGGTGGACCTCGGCGGCATCCGTCCGCTCGTCGTCGCGGTCGACGCCGGCAACGGCATGGGCGGGCTGACCGTGCCCGCGGCCCTCGCGGACCTGCCGCTCACCGTCATCCCGCTGTACTTCGAGCTCGACGGCACCTTCCCGAACCACGAGGCCAACCCGATCGAGCCCGCCAACCTGCGCGATCTGCAGGCCGCGGTCCGGTCCTCGGGGGCCGACATCGGCCTCGCCTTCGACGGCGACGCCGACCGGTGCTTCGTGGTCGACGAACGCGGCGAGATCGTGTCCCCGTCCGTCATCACCGCCCTGGTCGCCGACCGTGAACTCACCCGCGAGCCGGGCGGGACGATCATTCACAACGTCATCGTCAGCCAGGGTGTGCCGAAGCTCGTGCGCGAGCGTGGCGGCGTCCCGGTGCGTACCCGGGTGGGGCATTCGTTCATCAAGGCCGAGATGGCCCGCACCGGCGCGATCTTCGGCGGCGAGCACTCCGGCCACTTCTACTTCCGGGACTTCTGGCGGGCCGACTCCGGCATGCTCGCGGCCCTGCACGTCCTCGCGGCCCTCGGCGGGCAGGCCGGGCCGCTGTCGGAGCTGCTCGGCGGCTACGCCCGCTACAGCGCCTCCGGCGAGATCAACTCCGAGGTCGCCGACGCCACGCTCGCCATGCTGGAGGTCGAGAAGGCCTACTCGACCTCGGCCGACAGCGTCGACCATCTCGACGGGCTGACGATCACCTTCCCGAACGGCGCCTGGTTCAACCTCCGTCCGTCCAACACCGAGCCGTTGCTGCGGCTCAATGTCGAGGGCCCGGATGATGAGACGATGCGGGGGCTGCGCGATGATGTCCTGTCGCTGGTCCGGAGCCGAAGGGAACCCTGATGAGTCTCGACCCGCTGCTGCTGGAGATCCTCGCCTGCCCGTGCAGCAAGCACGGTGAGCTGCGGCCCGACGAGCTTGACGGCGCGCCCGTGCTGGTCTGCCTCGCCTGCGGCCTGGCGTTCCCGGTGCGCGACGACATCCCCGTGATGCTGCTCGACGAGGCTGTTCCGTTCACCGGCACCGCCACGTCCGCCACCGCTTCCGCCTCCGGCTGAGGCGGCGTGTACGTCGACGAGTCCGCGCTCGACGATCCCACCCGCCTCGACTCCGGTGGTGTCGCCGGCCTGCTCCCGCAGGTCGCCACCGCCGGTCCGCAGGTCCGCCACAGCGCCGTGCTCGCGGCGGAGGCCGGGTTCGCCCGACTCGCCACGGACGGTCGGCCGCGGGCGATCCTCGTCGTCGGAGTGGGAGGAGCGGCGCTCGCCGCTGACCTGATCGCGGCCCTCGCCGGTCCGGCGGGCCCGGTGCCGGTGCTTGGCCACCACACCTACGGGCTGCCCGGCTGGGTTGGCGTCGCCGATGTGGTCCTCGCCGTGTCCGCCTCCGGTGCCTCGGCCGAGGCACTGTCGGCGGTCGAGGAGGCGGCCCGGCGCGGTGCCCGGGTCGCCGTCGTCGCCCCACCCGACACGCCCCTGGCCCAGATGGCCGCGCTGGTGGCCGCCCCGTGCGTGCCGCTGCCCGGCGGCCGGCCGGCCAGCACCGTGCTGTGGTCGCTCGCGGTACCCCTGCTGATCGCCGGACGGGCCCTGGGGGTGCTACGGGTCGCGGATGCCGCCCTCGAGGCCGCCGCGGTCCGCCTGGAGGGCATCGCGACCCGGTGCCGGGCGTCCAGCGAATCGTTCGTCAACCCGGCGAAGACCCTCGCACTGGAACTCGGCGGCAGCCTGCCCCTGGTCTGGGGCACCTCCGCGGTGACCGCGGTGGCCGCCCGGGGCGCCGTCGACCAGCTCGCCGCGATCGCCCGGTACCCGGCCCTGGCCGGCGGGCTACCGCACCCCGGTCACCTGCAGATCGGCCTGCTCGACGGCCCGTTCGGGGCCCGGATGGGCAGCGGTGGCGCTGGCCCCTCGACGGCGGGCCGCGGCGCTGGGGTCACCGACGACCTCGAGGACTTCTTCCGTGACCGGGCCGACGACGAGGAGACGCCGCTGCGACTGCGGCTGATCCTGCTGCGTGACCCCGGCGCCGAAGCCAGCGAGGTCACCCGGCAGGCGGAGGCGGTCATCGCCGTGGCCGCCGAACGGGGCGTCGGCGTCACCGAACTACGTGCTGAGGGCGCCGACCCGTTGGAGCGGCTCGCCGCCCTGCTCGGCCTCTTCGACTTCACCGCCGTCTACCTGGCCCTCGCCTTCGGTGTCGACCCGAGCCAGACCCTCTCCGCCCACGACCTGGGCCGCTGAGCGTCACCCGGACGGACGGGCAGCACACCAGCGACAAGCACACCAGCGACATCACCGCACCGCTGACACCACCCCACCGGGATGGTGTCAGCGGCCGCCGCCCTGCCCGTCGCCGCCGCCCTGACCACCACCTTGGCCGCCGCCACCGCCCTGGCCGCCACCGCCACCGTTGTTCTGGCCGGTCTGGGGGTTGAAAATACCCGGCAGACCCTGCTGGGCGGGGTCTGTCAGGACACCGGGCAGACCCGCGGCGGGTGTCGGCGCGGGCGGCGGCGGAGTGTTCTGCAGACCGCCCTTGGTGCCGCGGGCCACCGTCGGATCAGCCGCGGGCAGCTGCTCGATCGGCTGGTTCGCCAACGCCGCCCGGATCGACTTGCCGAAGATGATCGCCGGCAGGTCACCGCCGAAGACCCGGGCCCACGTCCGGCCGTCCGCGACCACACCGCGCAGCGGATGCGACTCCGCGCCCGTCGGGTCGCCGACCGACACCGCCGCCGTCATCTGCGGGGTGAACCCGACGTACCAGGCGGCCGAGTACTCGTCGGTGGTGCCCGTCTTACCGGCCGACGGCCGGCCGATCGCCGCGTTGGTGCCGGTGCCACGGATCGGCACGCCAGCCAGCACGCTCGACACCGTGTCGGCGACGCCCTTGGCGAGTACCTGCTCGCACTGCGCGCCCTTGGCGACATCCAGTGAATCCTGGCTCGAATCGACGATCCTGGTGGCGAACCGGGGCGTGCAGCGCAGCCCGCCGGCGGCGATCGTGGCGTAGGCATCGGCCATCTGCAGCGGCGAGACGTACATGTGCTGGCCGCCGCCGATCGCGGTCGCGCCGTCCGTGGCACCGATCTGGTCGGCCTCCGGCGGCGTCACACCGAGCCGCTTGGCCATATCCAGCACCGCGGGAATACCGACCTTCTCCGCCAGTTGGACGTAGAACGTGTTCACCGAATCCCAGGTGGCCCGCGGGATGTCGTAGATTCCGGCCTCGGCCGGGTCGGAGTTCGAATAGCCCTTCGCGCAGTCACCCTCACCGCGGTCGAGCGGGAACTTCGTACTGACGTAACAGGCCGGCGAGTAGAACGCCGTGGACGTGCCGTAGCCCTGTTCCAACGCGGTGGCCAACACGAACGTCTTGAAGGTCGAACCCGGCTGGAAGGTGGCCTTGGTCGGCAGCGAGACCACCGTCTGGTTGGCGGCCGTGTCCGGCCCATAGACCCGGTTGACCGCCATCGCCAGGATGTTCCCGGTACCCGGCTGGATGATGACCTCGGTCGCCGACACCCGGTTGTCGGGCGCGATCGTCGAGTTCACCGCGTCCTGCGCGGCCTGCTGGACCTGCGGGTCCAGCGTCGTGCGGATGACCAGGCCGCCTTCGTAGATCCGGCGGTTGCGTTCCTCGAGGGTGCTGCCCAGCGCCGGGCTCGCCTGCAGCTGCGAACGGACGTAGTCGCAGAAGAACGGGGCGGTGGCGATCACGCAGGAGTCGGCGGCCGCCGGCGGTGCCGGTCGTACGTCCAGGGGCAGCTGCTTGGTCGCGTCCGCCTGGGTGGACGAGATGTAGGAGTTCTCGGCCATCTTGTCGAGCACCGTGTTACGCCGGATCAGTGCGGCCTGCGGGTGGGCGGCCGGGTTGTACCGGGACGGGCTCTGGACCAACCCGGCGAGCAGCGCGGCCTGGGCGACGCTCACCTGGGAGATGGACACACCGAAGTAGTGCTGGGCGGCGGTGCCGACCCCGTACACGCCATCACCGAAGTAGGCGATGTTCAGATACCGCTCGAGAATCTCGTCCTTCGACAGGCGCTTTTCGATGTCGAGGGCGTATCGCAGCTCCTGGAGCTTGCGGTCCAGGGAGTCGCCGGCGGCCACCTCGCGTTCCTCGGGGGTCCGGGCGTTCTGCAGCAGCACGTTCTTGACGTACTGCTGGGTGAGTGTCGAACCACCCTGGGAGACGCTGCCGGACTCGCTGTTGCGCAGCGCGGCCCGGACCACTCCCTGCGGGTCGACCCCGCCGTGCTCGTAGAAACGGGCGTCCTCGATCGCGACGATCGCCTCGCGCATCACCTTCGGGATCTCCCGGCCCGGAACGACGATGCGGTTCTCCGCACCACGCAGGGTCGCGATCGGCGAACCGTCGGCGGCGAGGATCGTCGAGCTCTGTGGCAGCGGCGGCGTGACCAGCGCACCGGGCAGGCCCAGGAAGTGATCGGCGCTGCTCTTGGCGAACAGTCCCACGGCACCGACGAACGGCAGCGCCAGCAGCGCCAGCACCAGACCGATCGCGCCGGTGGTCAACGCCATCTTGCGCAGCACCAGTCGGCGGTCGACCGGGCGTCGCGGCGGCCTCTCGGCCCCCGCGGAACCCGACCAGGCACCGCCACCGCCGGCGCCGAGCACATCCTGCGCGGACCCACCGCCGGCCCCGTCCCCGGATCGTCCGTCATCGGACTCGGGGGAACGCGGAGACGGGCCCTCCACCGCGACGGACCCAGATCGCCCGGTGGCCGCCGCGGGTGCCGTGGCCGCCGGGGAGCCGGGAGCCGTCCCGGCGGCTGCCCGCACGCCGGCTCCCGCCGCGGCCCTGGACCTGACCGCGGGCGAGGGGCTGTGCGGCGCCGTGGGCGCCGCGACCGCGGTGGTCGACGGGCGCGCGGTGGTCGACGGGCGCGCGCTGGTCGACGGCGAGCGGGGCGGTGTGGCCACACGTTCGGCCGCCACGGCGCGGGGCCGGCCATCGGGGCGTGGCGGCACACTGGCCGCGCGGCCCGCCGCTGGCGCCCCCGCCCCACCCGAGCCGCTCCGTGGCAGGGCGCCGGACGGCTCCTGCGTGGGCGCTGTCGCCTCTGTCGGCGTGGCCCGGGATGGAGTGCTCGACTCCCGTCTGCCAGACGTCGCCGTCACCCCCTCCGGTGAGCCGGCGAACTCGCCGGAATACGTAGGACCTCGAACCACGGCCTGCGCCAGCACCAGCATGCGCGAGCCGGTGCTTGGTCGCTTCCCGGCACCGTCCACCCCGCGGTGTGCGCGGCGACGCGGTGCGCGCCGGTTCACCCCGGATGGCCGAGACGGTCCGATACCGCAGGTAACGGTAGACGAGGGATTCCGGCCCGGGCCAACCGGCGGCTACCTGATGTGCGGTCTGCCCCTGTTTGTTTAGGCGACGTTAAGGGAGTGGGGTTCCGGTGGCCTGGATCACCATTTCCCGGCGCCGGGCCCGTAGCCCGGTCCAGGGCCAGGTAGGTGGCCTGTTCCGGGTCCCGGTCCGGGTCCGTGACCCGGTGTGGGCGTGTAACCCGGCGTGGGCGTGTAACCCGGCGTGGGCATGTGGCCCGGGGTGGGCTGCTGGCCAGGGGGCGCGGTCCGTCGACGGCTCGCCTGGCGTTGTGCGATCAGCCGCGCGTAGCCGCGCCGACTCCGTTCGGCCAGGACGGCCGACAGATACGCCCATCCTGGTGTGCCGGGCGGTGGCGGCGGGGTGACCACGGCCCGCATCTCCTGGACGAGACCACTGCCGAGACGTTCCAACGCGGGTGCCGACAGCGCGTGGGCCCGGCTCAGGAACTGACGGGTACGCAGCGCCAGCGAGTCGTCCAATCCGGACAGGTCGAGCAGGCCCGCCCAGCCGAGCAGGGGCGGCGGGACGAACGGCGGCGAACTGACCGTGCGCGGCACGCTGACCTGGAGCACGACCGTTCCGGCGAACACGTCCCCGAGCCGTTTGCTGGTCCGCGAGCTGATCATGCAGATGATCGCCGGCAGGCCGAACAGGATGCCCGGTCGTTCGACCACCGCGCCGACCAGGCCACGGACGAAGGCATGCCGGAAACGGATCGGGCCGCCGTCGTCGCGCACGACCCGCAGGCCCAGCGCCAGCTTGCCAAGGGTCCGTCCGCCGCTGAGGGTCTCGCAGGCCACCGGATAGCCGATCACCACGGTGACATAGACCAGCAGCACCATCGCACTCACCAGCGCGTCATCCTCGGGCCGCACCACGAGCAGGACGACCGTGACCAGGAAACCGAGCAGGTAGACTTGGGCGAGCAGGTCGATCCCGCCAGCGACGAGCCGGGAACCCAGCCGCGCCACCCGCAGATCGATGGCGACGGCCTCGCCGGTGATGATCGTTTTGGCACCCACGGCCTCGCCCGGGACCACCCTCGGCGCCGGGATGCCGCGCACGGCTGTGCTCATCGCGCCGTCGGCAATGTCATGCGGGCCCCCGGAACTCCGATGTGTACCAGGCGTGAGCCTACGGCGGCCATGCGGATGGTGTCCTGACGTGTCCCGGACGGACGATGCCCGTGATCCGTCCTCTCGCCGTCTGCGAGGATGACTCTGCCATGGATCTCGATGCGTTCGTCGCCGTGCACCGACCGGTCTGGGTCCGGCTCGGTCACCTTGTGGACCGGGCGAGCCGTCCGCGCCGGATGCGTGCCGTCGAGCTCGACGAACTGGTCGACCTGTACCAGCGCACCGCCACCCACCTGTCGGTCATCCGGACCCGGTCGTATGACACGGATCTGGTGGATGACCTGACGAACCTCGTCACCCGGGCCCGGGCCGTGGTCGCCGGGGCGTCGGACCCCGGGTGGCACGTCCTCGGCCGTTTCCTCACCGTGACCTTCCCGTTGGCCGTGTACCAGCGGCGCTGGTGGGTGCTGGCCACGGCCGCCGGATCGGTGCTGCTGGCCCTGGCGATCGGTGTGTGGATCGTCAACGATCCGCAGGCGCGGGCCAGCGTGATCCCGCCGGACTCGGTGGAGCGGCTGTGCCGCTCCGACTTCGCCTCCTACTACTCCGAGAATCCGGCGGCGTCGTTCGCGAGCCGGGTCTGGACGAACAACGCCTGGGTGTCGGCGGCGGCGGTGGCGGGCGGGGTGGTCCTCGGCCTGCCGACCCTGCTGGGGCTGCTGGTCAACGCGGTGAACGCGGGGATTCTCGGCGGCTACATGTCCGGCTGCGGGCGCACCGGCCAGTTCTTCTCCCTGATCCTTCCGCACGGTCTGCTGGAACTCACGGTGGTGTTCGTCGCGGGCGCGGTCGGGCTGCGGCTGGGCTGGTCGGTCATCTCGCCGGGCCCCCGCCGACGCGTCGAGGCCCTGGCCGCGGAGGGACGATCCGCGGTTCCCGTCGTGCTGGGGGCGGCCCTGGCGCTGGCCGTCTCCGGCGTCATCGAGGCCTTCGTGACTCCCTCCCACCTGCCCACCGCGGTACGCATCGGCATCGGCGCGCTGGCCTGGGCGGGCTTCGTCGGCTACGTGGCCCTCTACGGCTCGCGGGCCGCCGCCGCGGGCGAGACGGCCGACCTGGACGCCGACCTGGACGCCGACCTGGACGCCGACCAGGGCGCCGCCGATCTCGCCCCCGTCGTCTGAGCACACCCCAGCCGCCCGTTCTCAGGGCCCGTGATGGACGGCCTCGACGTTGTGGCCGTCGGGATCGCGCAGGAACACCCCGTAGTAGCCAGGGTGGTACTCGGGCCACTCCCGCGGCGCGTGCAGCACCTCGACCCCACCGGCCACGGCCGCGGCGTGCACGGCGTCGACCGCCTCCCGATCCTGCGCGCGGAACGCGACGTGCAACTCCCGCGCCTCGGCGCCACCCGCCGGACTGAGCCAGAACGCCGGCTGGCCATCCAGGCCGGCCAGGCCCACCACCAGCGCCCCGTCACGTTCGAACCGGACCGCCTCCCGAAGCCCGAGGGCCGCGAACGTGGCCAGGTAGAACGCGCTCGACGCGGCGACGTCGGCCGCCTGCACTCCGATGTGATCGAACATGGGCGGCACTCTACGGCCGCCCTCCGACAGAACGGGCCCGACCCGTCGGCGCCGATCAGCTACCTGACCGATGATGACGGGGTGCGTATCCGGGTGGAGGGTCATGATCTGCCGGGGCGGCGCTGTGGACCGGCGGGTGAGGGCGGGCACGGCGACGTCCACGTCGGGCTGCAGGCGAGGGGTGATCCGTCCGATCTGCTCGGGGTGTACCCCGGTGACGCTGCCACGGCGCTGTGGTCGGTGGAATGCACCGTGCTGGCCGGGCCCGCCGGACCCGATCTGCGTGGCCGCCACGTCCAGGGCCGTCCAGGTGGACGGTTCCTCTACCTGTCGTGGGGTGACGTCGACGCCGCCGGCACGTTCGCGATGTTCCGGCGGGCGAAGCTGATGCTGGACGCGGTCGACCCGACCGTGCTCGCCGCGGCGATCCGCGCCGGGACACTGGTGGGACGGCTGGGCCTCACCGACGCGGCGGGCAACCCACTGTGCGCGGCGGTTCGTCCACCCGCCATCACCTGGTCACCCGGCGCCTGAACCACGCCCCGCGACCAGCCCCCCGCACCAGAATCCCGAACCGGGATCCCGCCCACGCGGTGACGTCAGAGCCGGCCGAGGGACTTCAGGGTGAGGTAGGTGTCGGTGACGGTCGCGGCGTAGCTGGCGGGGGGCGCGTCGACGACCTCCACGCCGCGCTGGCGCAGGGTCTCGGCGAGTTCACGACGGCGCATCCGGGTCTGTTCGGCGGCCGCGGCGGTGTGGACGGCGCGCACGCTGTCGCGTCCGGCGGCCAGTTCGTCCAGACGCGGATCGCGCAGCGCGGCGACGATGACGGTGTGCCGTGCGGTCAGCGTCCCCAGAGCGGGCAGCAGACCCTCCTCGATGACGGCCGGTGCCAGCTCGGTGAACAGCACCACCAGGCTGCGCCGGGACGTCGCCCGCAGAACGCTCGTGACGATGCCGCTGTGATCGGCCTCGACGATCGCCGGTTCCAGACCGGCCATCACGTCGCTGACCCGGGCGAGGTAGGCTTGGTCGTGCGAGCCGGGCAGGGTGGCGCGCGGCACGCTGTCGTGGGCGATGAGGCTGACCCGGTCACCGGCCCGCAGCGCGACGGCGGTCAGCAGCAACGCCGCGTCCAGGGCGTGGTCCAGCCGGGGGGTGTCGCCGACCCGGCCGGCCGAGGTGCGCCCGGTGTCCAGGACACAGACGACCCGCCGGTCCCGCTCCGGCCGGAAGGCGCGGACCACCACGGCACCGCGGCGTGCGGTGGTGCGCCAGTCGATCAGCCGGACGTCGTCGCCGATCACATACTCGCGCAGGCTGTCGAACTCCGAACCGGCGCCCGCCCCGCGGATCGCGACCTCACCTTCGACCTCACGGAGCCGGGCCAGCGCCGCGGGCAGCGCCCGCCGTGACGTGAACGGCGGCAGCACCCGCAGCCGCCACGGACTGTGATGTCGCCTCTGGCGGCCGGCGAGCCCGAGCGGGCCGAGCGTACGCACCGTGATCCGAAACGGGGTGCGGTCACCGCGCCGGGTGGGGGTCAGCATCGTCTCGAGGAAACGTCGTTCCCCGGCGGGCACCACGACCCGGTGGACCCGGGGCTGGGCCCCCGCGGACGGCGACCAGGCGTCGCGGACCTGCGCGCGGACGGTACGGGTGCCGTTGTTGGTGACGGCGAGCACGAGCGGCACCGGCTGACCGAGGCGGGTCGCGGTGGGACCGGAGCGGCTGAACGACATCGTCCGCACCGCACCGGCGAACGCCACATCAGCGGCCACGAGCACCACGATCAGCAGGTTGACCAGCACCAGGGTCAGCCCTGGCGCCGGGGACACCAGCACGAACGCCACCCCGCACAGCGCCAACGCGACCGCGCGGCCACTGATCGCCACTGTCGGACCGCCCGCGCTAGCGGGGTGCCGGAACGGTGGCCAGCACCTGCTCGAGCACGACGTCGGCGGTGACCCCGTCGAGTTCGGCCTCGGGCCGCAGACTGATCCGGTGCCGCAGCGTCGCCCGGGCCAGCGCCTTGACGTCGTCGGGCGTGGCGTAGCCGCGACCGGACAGCCAGGCCCACGCCCGGGTGGTCGCCAGCAGCGCCGTGGCGCCCCGCGGTGACACCCCGAGCTGGACACTCGGCGCCGCCCGGGTCGCCCGGGCAAGATCCACGATGTAGGCGAGCACGTCGGGATGCACCGCGACGGCCCCGACCGCGGCCCGCGCCGCCGCGAGATCCGCCGGACCCGCCACCGCACGCACCCCGGCCGCGGCCAGGTTGGTCGGGTCGAACCCGCCGGCGTGCTGGGCGAGCACCCGGATCTCGTCGTCCCGCGGGGGCAGCGGGAGGGTCACCTTGACCAGGAAACGGTCCAGCTGCGCCTCGGGCAGCGGATAGGTGCCCTCGTGCTCGACCGGGTTCTGGGTGGCCAGCACCGCGAACGGGGTGGGCAGCGGGCGGGGGACACCGTCCACGGTGACCTGGCGCTCTTCCATCACCTCCAGCAGCGCGGCCTGCGTCTTCGGCGGGGTGCGGTTGATCTCGTCGGCGAGAAGCAGGTTGGTGAAGACGGGGCCCTCGCGGAAGGCGAACTCGGAGCTGCGGCTGTCGTAGACGAGCGACCCGGTGACGTCACCGGGCATCAGGTCCGGGGTGAACTGCAGACGCTTGGTGTCCAGCGCCAGCGCCGCCGCCAGCGTCCGCACGAGCAGCGTCTTCGCCACACCGGGCACGCCTTCGAGCAGGGCGTGCCCGCGGCACAGCAGTGCGACGACGAGCCCGCTGACGGCCGCGTCCTGGCCGACGACGGCCCGGGCGACCTCGCCGCGCAACGCGATCAGCGCCCGGCGGGCGGCATCGGGATCGGGGGGCGTCGTCTCGCCCGGCGGCGGTGGCCGGTGCGTCGGCGCACCACCCGCCTTGTGCGGTGTCACCTCACCCGGATCGGCGGCCGGGTCGGCCGACGTCGCGTCGATGTGCGGGGTGGTCACCGTCCACCTACCTGTCGGTCGAGGTCGTCGAGCGCGCGGGCGAGCGCCATCAGCGCGCGATCGGGCTGGTCAGCTGCGCGATCGAGGCCCGTCGACCGGGTCGGGTTCGCACCGGGCCCGGCCGGCTGAGCGGACGGACGCGGCCAGGCCGGCGGCTCCGGGGGCAGACCGCGGGAGCGGGCCTGGTCCACAGCCCGCCCGAACGGGCCCGGTCGGGCATCGATCGGTGCCAGCATGCCCGAACCGTACAGGAGCGATCCAATATCCGAGGGTGACCGGCCGCTCTGCCGCGCGACCGCCGCGACCAGGGCGACCGGATCCGGCTCGGGTGCTCCGGTCGGGCCCGTGCGCAGCGGCAGACCGACCCGTTCGGCCAGCCGGACGCGAAGCCCGGCGCGCAGCACATCGGCGCTTCGGTCCCGAGCCCGGGCCGCGGCGTAGAGCCGACCGTGCCCCTCGACGGACTCCGCCGCGCGGACCACGACCGCCAGCGGTTCCGCCACCGGCGGCCCCAGCCGCCGACCGCGCCACAGCCCCAGCAGCACCACCACCACCGCGAGCTGCAGCACCCCCCACCGGACCCCACCGGGCAGCAGCTCGAAGGGACCGCGGGTGTCCACCGCGTCGTGGCTGGCCGCGGTCGGGGTGACCCAGGCCAGCGTGTCGTGTCGGGCGAGCAGCCCGAGCGCCAGCGCGGCACCGCCGCCGTCGTCCAGGTCACCGTTGGTGAGGAACCGCGCCGAGCCGATCAGCACCAGCCGGCCGCCCCCGGCCGCCGCGCCCGGCGTCGCCCCGCCCGCGGCCGCGCCACCAGGTGTGAGCACCGCCAGCCGCGCCGCCGTGGACGGTTCGCCGTAGCAGAACTCGGCGCGCATCCCACTGCGATCGCCCCCCGCGGCGCGGGTGTAGGCCAGGCTTCCCGTCAGGGACACCGTGCCGGCGACGGTGGCCTCCGACAGCGCGCAGCGAGGCACCGTGCCCCCACCCGGGTTCTCGTCCGCGGCGCGGACTCCCACGTCCAGGACGTCGAGCACCGCGTCGTCGGCGCCGACGAGGACCACGTCCGAGCCCTGCCAGACCTGGCCGAGCAATCCGGCGAGCGTGTCGCGGTCGAGGCGGCCGGGCTGGAACACGACGACCGTGCCGGCCGACCGACGACCCACCGGAACGGTCTCGGCGGGGGTCACGCTCACCCCACGTGCCCGAAGGATCTCGGCCAGCGCGCGAGTGCCGTGCGGCCTGGCCGATCTGACGTCGAACGGTTCGCCGCCGGACGTTCCCGCCGTGAACACCGCCAGCAGCAGGAAGACGAGCACGAACGCCGCGACGACCGCGCCGACCGCCAGGCCCCGGCGCAGCACCGCCGGCCGCGGCCCGGTCCGCACGGACGTGGGCCCCGACCCGCCGGTGCCGACGGCGGTGCCGCCGCTGGTCGGGGCCGTGTTCGGGTTGGTCGTCACGCGGGCACCGCCGACCTGCCGGGCGGGTCGTCGTGTGCGGCGAAGCCGCCGCGCAGCCGGGAAAGCCCGGCGTCGGCCTCGACGAGCACCTGGTAGCCCTCGGCCGTGCCCGGACGGCCGCCGTACCAGGTCTCGCTGAACACGTCCGTCGCGGCCGCGAGGGCGCGCAGCGGATCGGGCTGCCCCGGGGCGGGCTGGCCGCCGGTGGCCCGGGAGACCTCCCCGACCAGTTCGCCCGCGGTACGACCCGGACGTGGTTCCAGGACGCCCTTGTCCGTGAGCATCCGCACGATGGCGCGCAGCCGGGAGCGCATGGCCAGGGCGTACTGCCCGGCGGCGGCCTGCTGGTCGGCCTCGGCTCGCAGCTGCGTCGCCGTCCGGGCGCTGGCGAGCTCGTCGGGCGCGGCCCGTCGCGCCGCTGCGGTGCGCCGCAGCGGCCCCAGCCACCAGCGGGCGGCCCCGAGCACGATCACGGCCACGATCACCAGGGACAGCGCGCCGAGGCCCGGCGCGTGGCTCCCGCCGGTGTCACCCCGCGGGAACAGCCAGGACCACAGATCCACGACCCGATCACCGATCCAGTTCAGGACGCGGTTCCACCAGCTCGTGCCCTCGCGGTGGTAGATCTCGCGGCTGAGTTCGCGGCGTGCCTCCTCCCGCGCGCCGTCGCGGGTGACCGGGCTACCCAGGCTCATCCGCGTGGTCCCGCCCCCGCGGCGCGCTGCCGGGCGGCCTCGGCGAGTGTCACGTCCAGCCCCTCCCGTCGGATGCGTAGATCGACGTAGAGCAGCACCGCGGCGCCGGCGAAGATCGGTGTCGACACGGTCGTCGCCACCAGGTTGCCGATGCCCTCGACGATGTGGCCGGCGATGGTGAGATCACCATCGTAGAACTCACCGAACACTCCCGGCGCGGACACCAGCACGATGCCGGTGACGAGGGCGAACACGGCGCTGAGCATCAGCGACACCAGCATCGCGAGCAGCAGGATGCCGAAGGCCCGCCACCAGGAGCCGCGCACGATCGCCACCGATCGGCGCAGCGCGTGGCGGACCCCGCCGCCTTCGAGGATGTACGCGGGAGTCGCCAGACTCAGGTACACCGCCACCACGATCGCGCCGATCAGCAGCGCGACCGCCCCGAGCACGACGGCGGCCAGCACGGCCAGGGTCAGCGCGGCCAGCCCGGGCAGGCGGGGCGCGATCCGGCGCACCGCCTCGGTCGGCCCGATCCGGCTGCCCAGCGTCGCCTCGCTCACCACGACGCTGAGTACCCCGGACAGGAACAGGCTCAGCACCAGCTCGAGCGCGAAGGACGCGACGGTGGCCAGCACCTGGGTCGTGCGTGACGCGTCCTGCGCGCCGATGGCGATCAGGGTGGAGATGGTCTCCACCACGGCGGCCGAGGCCACCGTCACCCCGATCGTGGCACCCGGGTTCGCGCGGACAGTCGCGAACGTGCCGTCCAGGATCTCCCCGAGGGCCAGGGGACGCAGCGGAATGATGCCGGGCCGGGGCGCCGTGGCCCCCCAGCGCCACGGCCCCGGCGGGCCACCTGGCGCACCCGGCGGAATCCCCAGCGGCGGTGGACCCGCGGACTGCGGCGGCGGACCGACTGGCCCCGGTGGCGGCGCCGGCTGGCCGGGACCGTCGGACCAGCCGGGCGGCTGCGGCGTGCCCCACCTGGGACCGCCGGTGTCGCGCTCGCCGGGTGCCGGCCCGCCGGGCGTGGCCCAGCCGGGTCCTTCTGCCATTGTCGTGTCTCCACTCGTCGTCTTCGTCGTCTCGTTGTCTTCGCCGCCCACGGGCCGCCCACGCGCGGACGGCCGAGGCCGACCGAGGGCCGACCGGGGACCGACCGGGCTGGTCGGAGGCCGACTGTGGCCGTCGGTCACGGACCGGCCGCCGATGTCGGCTCACCTGGCTCGGGTCGATCGTCCCAGACGCGGCCGGTCGGCTGCGTCCGCCTGTCCACAGGCCGCGGTCGGGGGGTGCGATATCCACAGGTCGCGAAGTCGTGCTTGGCGGCGCCGGGTGCTGGCGCGGATCCTGCTGGTGTGACCCGGCTGCTTCCCCCCGTGCTGTCGCGAGGCCTGTCCATCCTCGCCGACCTGGTGGTTCCCCAGTCGTGTGCCGGCTGTGGTGGGCGGGGCGTGTCCGTCTGCCCGACCTGTCTGGCGCAGCTACGCGGTCCTGTGATCCTCGCCGCCGCGGGCCCCATAGCCACCCCGCGGCGGCGGGGGCCGCCGCCCTGCCTGGCGGCGGCCCGGTACGGCGCTCAGGTCCGAGCGCTGCTGGTGGCCTACAAGGAGCGGCGCAGAACGGATCTCGCCCGCCCACTGGGGGCCGCGCTCGCCCGGGTGATCGTTCACGCCCGGCCTGGTCCGGCGGTGGTGCTGGTCCCGGTGCCGTCGTCGGCGGCGGCTCGGCGGCGTCGAGGTTTCGATCATGTCCAGATGCTGTGCGCCGCGGCGGCGGTGGTGCTCCGCGGCCGGGGCTACCGGGTCCGGGTGGCACCGGTGCTGCGCCCGGTGCGGCGGCTGGCCGATCAGGCCGGTCTGGGGATCCAGGCTCGGGCGGATAACCTCGCGGGCGCGTTCGCGCTGCGGGCCCGGGCTGCGACGCTGGAGGCAGCCGGGCCAGGGGGCCCACGGCTGCTCATCGTCGATGACGTGGTGACCACCGGCGCCACCGTGAGCGAGGCCGCTCGCGCGCTGCGCGAGGGCGCGTTGCACCCGTACGCGGCCGTGTTCGTGGCGGCCACCCCCCGGCGACGTACGGGTGCCGCCTCGCCCGCCCGGCGGCTGGGGGCGGCGGCGACGCGCGCAGAGGTCGGCTTGGCGGGGCTGGATGGCCCGTCCGGGTGAAACTACCGGTACGCGCCCTGCGGACGCGTGTGCACGAGACGCTCAGGTCGGGCAGCGCTCGCCCGGGCACGGCGAACGCCATAGCGCATCAGTCGTGCGGATGCTGGGCGTGCGATCGGAGTAGGGCCGGCGCAGCGGGGAAGGAGCCGATCGCGGGCAACCATCCGCGGACCGCCGCGACCGGCGCAACGGCACGACAGAAAGGTGTTACCAGAGTGGACAGGGCGCCCCTCGAGTATCCCGGCCAGGCACGGGAGCGGGTACGGGGGCACGAGCGGGCGCGATGAGATCACCGGCACCTGGGCCGGCTGCGAACGCAGGTCAGGTGGCCGGACACTTGAACGGGAGGTGGATCGCGTGGACATCGTGGTCAAGGGCAGGCACACCGCGGTACCGGAACGGTTCCGCAAGCACGTCGAGGCCAAACTCGCCAAGCTTGAGCGGCTGGACTCCCACATCATCCGGGTGGATGTCGAACTGTCGAAGGAGCGCAACCCGCGCTTGGCTGACGTCTGCGACCGGGTGGAGCTCACCGTCTACTCGCGGGGGCCGGTGATCCGGGCCGAGGCCGCCGCCGACGACTGCTACGCCGCTCTTGACCTTGCCGCGAACAAGCTGGCCGAACGGCTGCGACGCGCCGCTGACCGCCGGGTCCGCCACCACTCCAACCACGCCGGAAGCAAGCCGGCCGGGATCACCGCGGTACCGCTGGAAAGCCTGATGCCCCTCGACGGCTCGTTCGCGCCGGGTGGCCACCACACCCCCGACGAGCGGCGCCCGGCGACGGGGCCCGCGGCGGCCCGTCCGGTGGTCGCGGCCTCCGTCGAACAGGTCAACGCGGTCCGCCAGCAGGCCGACCAGGCGGAGTCACCCGAACAGGCCCCCCTTGTCGTCCGGGAGAAGACGCACGAGGCGGACCCGATGACGCTGGAGGACGCCCTGTCGAACATGGAGCTCGTCGGGCACGACTTCTACCTGTTCCTGGATGCCGAGTCCGGCCTGCCCAGCGTGGTCTACCGGCGGGTTGGCTACGACTACGGGGTCATCCGGCTGACCGGTTCGAGCGAGCTGGAGGCGGCGCTGTCCCACGGCCGGTCGCGGACCGGTGAGGCGGCCCGGGAACACGACGCCTACGCGAGCTCCGCCGCTCTTTAGCCGATCTGCAGGTCACGTCCACCGGCTGACGTGGGACCATTTGCCTCGCGTGTCGAAGTACATGACCGTGCTGCTGCCGCTGCCCTGTGCGGTCGCCAGCAGCGGCACGGGTCGGGGTATAACGGTCTCAGGGAGGTCACATGACGGTGGAGGAGCCGCGCTCCGAGGAGGTGGCCCCGACGCCATCGGGGGCCAACCCCATCCGGGTGCTCATCGTCGACGACCACGCGCTGTTCCGCCGTGGGCTGGAGATGGTGCTGGGCCAGGAGGTCGACATCGAGGTCGTGGGCGAGGCCGCTGACGGCAGCGAGGCCGTGACCATGGCCAAGGAAACCGCGCCGGACATCGTCCTGATGGATGTCCGGATGCCCCGTCGAGGTGGGATCGACGCCACGAGCGCGATCAAGGAGTCGGTGCCCAGCGCCAAGATCGTGATGCTGACGATCAGCGACGAGGAGGCGGACCTCTACGACGCGATCAAGGCGGGTGCCATGGGCTACCTGCTGAAGGAGATCTCGATCGACGAGGTGGCGGCGGACATCCGCGCGGTCTACGGCGGGCAGAGTCTGATCAGCCCGTCGATGGCGTCCAAGCTGCTCAGCGAGTTCGCGGCCATGATCAAGAACAAGGATGACCGGCCGCAGCTACCCACCCCCCGGCTCACCGAGCGGGAGATGGAGGTGCTGCGGCTCGTCGCCAAGGGGATGAACAACCGGGACATCGCCAAGCAGCTGTTCATCAGCGAGAACACCGTGAAGAACCACATCCGCAACATCCTCGAGAAGCTGCAGCTGCACTCCCGGATGGAAGCCGTGGTCTACGCGGTGCGGGAGAAACTGCTCGAGATCACCTGAGCTCGGACCGCGGTGGCGGGTCGGTGGGCAGCCGGGAGCCGACCCAGCAGTCGACCCGCCGGCCGCCGTCGACCACCAGGGCTTGGCGCAGCGTCCCCTCCAGGACGAAGCCGGTGCGCTCGGCCACCCGTCGGGAGGCGTCGTTGCCGACGGCGGCGCGCCACTCGATCCGCGCTAGGTCCAGCATCGCGAAGCCCCAGCGGGTGACGGTCGTCACCGCCTGCGAGATCACGCCCTGGCCGCGGGCGTGCTCCGCGCACCAGTAGCCGATTTCGGCCTCCCCGGACGTGGAGATGTCCGTGAGCGAGATCGACGCGAGCAGGCGTTCCGTCGTCGCGTCCACCACCGCGAACGGCGTGCAGGTCCCCTCGGCCCAGGCGGTGGGGGCCAGATCGCGGACGAAGGACTCGGCGTCCGCCCGTCGGTAGGGCCGCGGCAGACGGGTCCACCGGGCGATCTGCGGATCCTGGCAGGCCTCGTACACGGCGTCGATGTCGTAGGGCTGCCAGGGGCGCAGGTGCAGGCGGCCGGCGGTGATCTCCGCCGGTTCGAGAGAGGGCATGGCCACAGTTCTACGTCCCGCGGTGGTGACCGGGATCGGCGGGCACCCGGGGGGCTCGTCGATCGTTGGGTGGGATGAGATGAAGGGTGTGAGCCGGCCGTGCGTCGCGTCCGCGCTCGGGCCACGGCGGGGTTCGCGGCTCCGGTTGGTGGGGTTCGCGGCTCGGGTCGGAGTGCGCGTCGGGAACCGGCCGTAAACCAGTCGGGAACCGGTTGATCAGCGGTCCTCCCGTCCTTCGTTGGTCCGCCGCGAGCGCCGTTACGGGAACCGCATCCGATGGTCGGATGTAGGCGTCGGTTCAGGGGCTAGCATCGTGTCGTCGGTGACGTCGCCGACATGCCTGCCGGAGGAGTTTCGCCCGTGGTTCTAGAGAAGATCTTGCGTGCCGGTGAGGGCCGGCTTCTGCGCAAGCTCAAGGCGATCGCCGAGCAGGTCAATCTGATCGAGGATGACTTCACCGGGCTGTCCGACGGTGAGCTGCGCGGCATGACCGACGAGTTCCGCCAGCGTCTCACCGAGGGTGACGACACCCTGGACGACCTGCTGCCGGAGGCCTTCGCCGCGGTGCGCGAGGCCGCTCGGCGCACGCTGGGCCAGCGTCACTTCGACGTGCAGATCATGGGTGGCGCGGCGCTTCATCTCGGCAACATCGCCGAGATGAAGACCGGTGAGGGCAAGACGCTGGTCTCCACGCTGCCGTCCTATCTGAACGCCCTGGCGGGCAAGGGCGTGCACATCATCACCGTGAACGACTACCTCGCCCAGCGCGACACCGAGAACATGGGCCGTGTGCACCGCTTCCTCGGGCTCAGCATCGGGATCATTCATCCGCAGATGTCGCCCGGTGTCCGACGCGCCCAGTACGCGTGCGACATCACCTATGGCACGAACAACGAGTTCGGCTTCGACTATCTGCGCGACAACATGGCCTGGAGCGCCGACGAACTCGTGCAGCGCGGCCACAACTTCGCCGTCGTCGACGAGGTCGACTCGATCCTCATCGACGAGGCCCGTACTCCGCTGATCATCAGTGGCCCGGCCGACCATCCGACCCGGTGGTACACCGAGTTCGCCCGGATCTCCCCGCTGCTCGAGCGGGACGTCGACTACGAGGTCGAGGAGGGCAAGCGGACCGTCGCCATCACCGAGTCCGGTGTCGAGAAGGTCGAGGACCAGCTCGGCATCGAGAACCTCTACGAGTCGGTGAACACCCCGCTGGTCGGCTATCTGAACAACTCGCTCAAGGCCAAGGAGCTCTACAAGCGCGACAAGGACTACATCGTCACCGACGGTGAGGTCCTGATCGTGGACGAGTTCACCGGGCGTGTCCTGCACGGCCGCCGCTACAGCGAGGGAATGCACCAGGCGATCGAGGCCAAGGAAAAGGTCGAGATCAAGCAGGAGAACCAGACCCTCGCGACGATCACGCTGCAGAACTACTTCCGGCTCTACGACAAGCTCTCCGGGATGACCGGTACCGCCATGACGGAGGCGGCCGAGTTCCAGCAGATCTACAACCTGGGCGTCGTCCAGATTCCCACGCACAAGCCGATGGTCCGCATCGACCAGGCGGACGTCGTCTACAAGACCGAGATCGCCAAGTTCGACGCCGTCGTCGAGGACATCGCCGAGCGCCACGAGAAGGGCCAGCCGGTCCTGGTCGGCACGACCAGTGTGGAGAAGTCCGAGTACCTGTCCAAGCAGCTGGACAAGCGCGGTGTGCCGCATGAGGTGCTCAACGCCAAGCACCACGAGCGGGAGGCGAGCATCATCGCCGAGGCCGGCCGCAAGGGCGCGGTAACGGTGGCGACGAACATGGCCGGCCGCGGCACGGACATCATGCTCGGCGGCAACCCGGAGTTTCTCGCCCAGGCCGAGTTGCGTCAGCGCGGCCTGTCGCCGATCGAGACGCCGGACGACTACGAGGCCGCCTGGCAGGAGGCCCTGGAGAAGGCCCGCCAGTCGGTGAAGAGCGAGCACGAGGAGGTGGCCGCCGCCGGCGGCCTGTACGTCCTTGGCACCGAACGGCACGAGTCGCGCCGCATCGACAACCAGCTGCGCGGGCGCGCCGGCCGGCAGGGCGACAACGGTGAGTCGCGGTTCTACCTCTCCCTCGGCGATGACCTCATGCGGCTGTTCAACGCCGCCGCCGTCGAGGGCATCATGGACCGCCTCAACATCCCCGAGGACGTCCCGATCGAATCGAAGATCGTGACCAGGGCGATCCGGTCGGCTCAGACCCAGGTCGAGGGCCAGAACTTCGAGATCCGCAAGAACGTCCTCAAGTACGACGAGGTCATGAACAAGCAGCGCACCGTCATCTACGAGGAGCGGCGCAAGGTCCTCGACGGCGCCGACCTGCATGAGCAGGTCCGCCACTTCGTCGATGACACCATCGAGGGCTACGTTCGCGGTGCCACCGCGGACGGCTTCCCCGAGGAGTGGGACCTCGCCACCCTGTGGACGGCGCTCGGCCAGCTCTACCCGGTCGGTGTGGAGGCTCCCGAGGTCGACGACCGTGACGGTCTGAGCTCCGACCACCTGCTGGAGGACGTCCAGGCCGACGCGCAGGAGGCCTACGACCGGCGCGAACTCGAGCTCGGCGACACACCCGACGACGAGCCGGTCATGCGCGAACTCGAACGTCGGGTCGTGCTCGCCGTCCTTGACCGCAAGTGGCGTGAGCACCTCTACGAGATGGACTACCTCCAGGAGGGCATCGGCCTGCGGGCGATGGGGCAGCGCGACCCACTGGTCGAGTACCAGCGCGAAGGCTTCGACATGTTCCAGACGATGATGGAAGGCATCAAGGAGGAGTCCGTCCGCCTTCTGTTCAACGTCGAGGTTCAGGTCGCGGGCCAGGAGCCCGAGGCCACCGAGGTGGTGGAGCAGCCAAGCGCGCCCGTGGCCGGGCCCGCCGGTGCCGCCGTCCTGCCCGCGCCACCCACGGTCGTGCCCGACGGGAGCGGTCCCCAGGTAGGCGACCCGGCGGCCGTCGGTGAACGACCCGCCCCGGAGCCGCCCGCACAGCCCACCCCGCCGCCGGTGTTCGTCAAGGGTCTCGAGCCGCGCCGTCCCACCGGTGGGCTGCGCTACACCGCCCCCTCGGTCGACGGCGGCTCCGGTCCGGTCACCGTCCTCGACAACGGTGCGACCACCCTCGGCCCCGGCGGCCGCGGCGGGCCAGGCCGGACGGCCGGCGGCGACTCGGACTCGTCCACCGGCGCCAACGCCCGCCCGGCCCGCAACGCCCCCTGCCCCTGCGGCTCCGGCCGCAAGTACAAGCGCTGCCACGGCGACCCGTCCCGGCGCAACGCCGACACCGCCGAGTAGCCCCGAGTAGCCCTGCCTGGGCCTGGTCTTGGACGCCTCAGGGACCGAGGGATCGGCATCAAGCCGGTCCCTCGGCTCACCTGTCACTGACCGCCGGCGCCAGGCCGGCCGGCCCCGCCTGGTAGGTCGCCCTCGATGCCGGCCAGGCGGGTCGCCGTGGTCGGGCAGAACGAACAACGCCACGGCCACGACGATCCGTGCGGATGCCCTCCGTCCGACTGTCAGGACGAAGGCCGTGAAAGCCGTGACCGAGCCGGTCGCGGGAACCCGGTCACCGCCAGGGGCGACCGGAGGTCAGCCCACCTGAAGGACCGGAGGTCAGCCCACCTGAAGGGTGGTGACCCGCCACCGCCCGTCTGTGGACTCCATGCGCAGGGCCAGGGCGCCGGCCCGCGCGCCGCGGCTGATGACCGCGGACACCTCGGCCACACCGGGTCGTGGTTCGCTGACCCGGACGCTACGCACCAGGCCGCGATGCCGGTCGGTGATCTGGGCGGCGGTGCGCTCCAGATCGTGGAGCAGCCGCGGGGTCGTCCAGCGTGCGAGGTGCGAAACCGGCCGTGCACCGGCCAGCGCCTCGACGATCGCCCGAACAACGATCACTGCCGCGACCCGGGGTGACAGCGACGGCCCGGCCTCGCCGGCGCGCTGGTCCGCCACGGCACCGACGCCCGCGGCCGGAGCGTTGTCCGCCATGGCGGCGCGGGCGGTGGCGCCATGGGCCGTCACCCCCTGGCTGTCCTGGCTGTGGTCGCACCGGTCCTGGTCGAGGTGGACCTGGTCGAGGTGGACCTGCCGGTGGACGTGCCCCTGGCGGTAGCCCTGCCGGACGTGGTTACGCCGTTGGCGGACCGACCGCCGTTGGTGGTTCGGCTGCCATCGCTGGGCCGGCTGCCATCGCCGGGCTGGCTGGTGGAAGGGCCGGTCGCTGTCGTGGTCGCGGCGGTGCCGGGGCCGGGGCCGGGGGAGCGCGGGGATGGCCGGCCGCATTCGGTGAAGAGCAGGTCGGGCATGGGCAGCCGCCGCGGCGTGCGGTCGATCGGCGTGTGGGACGCGGCGTGGGCCGGCCCGGCCGGGTGGGGTCCGGTGGGGCGCGACCCGGGCTCGCCGTCGAACGGCGGATCGCAGGCGGTGACGGGCAACAGCCGCAGGCCGGGGTCGGCCGTGGATCGTCGCGGATGGGGCAGGGCACAGACTGCGTTCACGGCTGGCTCCGGTGGACGGCGGGCGGGGTCAGGGCCCGGTGGGTGGTGTGAGGCGTTGGCCGGGAAGGATCACATTGGGGTCATGGCCGATGACGCCCAGGTTGGCGGCCCACCAGCGGGGCCATTCGGCGGCGATCTGATCGGTGGTGGCGTCGGGGCCGAGGGCACGGGCCGCGATGGACCACAGCGTGTCGCCGCGTCGGACGACGATCTCCTCGCCCGACTGGCCGCTGCCCGCCGCGCCGGCCGCGGGTACACCCGTGCCACGGTGCGCGGACGGAACAAGCGGGTCGTTCGGGGCGGCCGACGCCGCCCTGGACGGGGGCGCCGCGGCGGTACCTGCGCCCGGTGCGCTGCCGGCACCGGGCGCAGGACTGGGTGCTTGGGTGGTACGTGCGGCCGGGGCAGGGGCCGAGGCGGACGAGGTACCGCCGGCAGGGGCCGGGCCGGGCGGTGTCGTCGACGGAGCAGCCGCTCGCGGTGCCGCGGCGCTGGGCCGGCCGAGGTCGGGCCAGTCCGCCGAGACGCGGGCGGGGGTGAGTGGGACGGACACGCCGGGGTCAGGGGCGGTGTGCACCGGAACACCGCCGCGGGCGGCCTCCGGAGATTCGGTGTGTGCGGACCCGGCCGGTGTCGAAGCGGCCGGTGTCGGGGCTGGGGCCGTCTCGCGCAGGTCGATGATCGGAATCGGCACGTCCACGCCGGGAACCGACAGTGTCGGGCTGGGACTCACCGCCGCATCGCCGGAGTGGGCCGGCGTGGCCGGTGGGAGTGTCGGGGCGGTGGACATGCTGGGACGGGACAGGTCGGCCGTCAGCGGCGTGCGGGAGACGGCCTGCCGGTCGAGGTCGGGCCAGGCCGCAGCGGTGACGCCAGCCCCGGGGTTGGCCGGGACCACGGGGTTGGCCATCGCGGGCAGTGCGGTCATCACCGGCCCGATCCCGGCGACGAGGGTGACGCCCAGGCTGACCTCGACGAGTCGGCGCATCGCCCGTGGCAGTACGAGGCGCGCGAGCGCGCCCGAGAGCCGGCCGAGGCCGCCGGGGATGGCCGCCGCCGCGGCGAGCAGCACGCCCAGGCACAGCCACAGCAGGCACAGCCACGCCACCGCGGCGATGATCGTGACCAGCCCCTGCTCGGGTGCGGCGGTGAACCAGTCCGGCAGGTCGTGGAAGCTGGCGGGAAGATCGGCGGCGCGTGGTCCGAAGGCGATCAGGGTGATCGCCACGACGATCGCGCCAACCGCGCCGACGAGTCGCGCCAACGTGCGCCGCACTCGTCCCGTGCCCATGATCGAATCCCCTGTCCGTTGGTGCGCCGTCCGTCGCGGTGGTGACCGTCGAGGTGCTACCTGTCGGGTGTGCTGTCTCGCGGATGGCATCGAAACTCTTCGTTTGCCTCTGTTTGGTTGTGTAACCCTCTTCCGTGTGACTGTCAATCCCGGTTGCCTCCGAAAACTGTGCGCGGCTGGGCCGTCCGACGGGCTGGCCAGGCCCGACAGGCCGGGCGGGCCGGGTGAAGTCGGGCAGGCTGGGTTGTCGCGAGATGTGTTGGATGAGACGCCGAGCGAAGGAGATCCGATGCGTTGGGAGGACCTGTTCGCCGATCTCGAGCTGCAGTGGGAGGCGAACGAGGCGGCGGAACTCGCCTCCGAACTCGCCGACCGCAGCCGCCGTGAGGCCGGCTACCTGCGAATGATCGACCGGATGCGGCCGGTGGTGGGCTACCCGACCCGCCTGCGGGTGCTCGGCGGTCAGCACGCGGGGGAGAGCCTGCACGGCACGCTCGCGGCGCTCGGGATGGACTGGCTGCTGCTCCGAACCGGGGGCGACGGAGGCCCTGGTGCCGATGCGCGCGCTGCTCGCCGTCGAGAACCTGCCGGTCATCTCCGCCGCTCCCGGGCATGAGGGACCCCTGGGTGCCAAGCTTGACCTGCGCTACGTCCTGCGGGGGCTGGTGCGGGACAGGTCCACCTGCACGCTGCGGTTCGTGGACGGGACGACGCTGCACGGCACGCCCGTCCGGGTGGGGGCCGACTTTCTCGAGGTCGCCGAGCACGCCGTGGGCGAGTTCGCCCGCCGTGGGCAGATCCGTTCGGGCTGGACGCTGCCGCTGAACGCCCTCGCCTACATCCGCCGCATCCCCTGAAACCCCTGCTCGGACGCCTGACACCACCGGCCGGACGCCCCCTGCGGCCACCGACTGGACACGCCCTGGCGCCACCGGCTCGGATGCCCGCGGGATGTCTCGGCCGGGTACGGGCCGGTGTTCGGTTCTCGGCGTTCGGCTCCCGGGGTTCAGTCCTCGGGGATGCTCTCGCCGCGGGTCATCGGGTTGGCCGCCACGAACGCCCGGGTCTGCTCGTAGGCGCGCTGGATGTAGCCCTCGAGCTCGGCGCGCTCCACCCGCCACTGACCACGCCCGCCGATCTTGATCGCGGGCAGCTCACCGGAGCGGACGAGTGCGTAGGTCTGGCTGGAGGAGATGTTGAGGATCTCGGCCACGTCGTTGAGTTGAAGGAAGCGGTCGTTCATCGGGTCCTCCTCCTGAGACCGGATGTCTCTCCTCACGTGTGTATCAGAGTTTCCACCGTTCATCGTCTGCAGATGCTTCAGGTTGTGGATAACTGCGCCCAGTCACGCCCGAAAGCTCACACTCGCGCTCGACCGCCTCGGCTGGGATTGTTGGCTGGACGGGTCGAGGGCCGCGGCCCGGCCGCCAACCCCAGGTTCAGGTCCAGCCGTGGCCGGGGCCGTGACCCCAGTCCGAGGCCCCGCGGTGGCCGCATTGTGGCCACTATGTGCGTCGCGTGGGCGCGCATCGACCGGGGTGACCTGCGCGTCCAACAGGTGGGAGCGACGTCCGGACACGTCGGGATGTGGGGCAGTTCTGACGTTGCGTGGCCTGATGCTGCGCTGGGTGGTCGGATGTGGTGGGATGCGGTGCTGTGCGGCCACCGAGCTCACCGGTATGACTAGGTTCGAGCTGTTAGACCACGTACGGTCTGCGACCGGAGGGTGCGTTCCAGCGCTGGCGGGTCAGTCAGGAGAAAGGGAGGTCTCCCGGTGACCGAGCTTGCCGCGGCGGTCCGTCCCGAGGCGTCCGCGCCGCCCACCTCGCCCCCGGCGCGGCGGATCACACGACGGCGCTGGCGGGATTCCCGGCTGCTCGTGGGCGTGCTGCTCGTGCTCGTCTCGGTGGTGGTCGGTGCGCGACTGTTCGCCACGGCGGACTCGTCCCGGCAGTGGGTGGTGGCCCGCGGTGATCTTCCCGCGGGGCACGTCGTCGTCGCCGGCGACCTTGGCACGGTGTCCGCGCGGCTGGACGGGACCACATCCGGCCGGTACTACCCGGGTGCCCGGGTGGGCGACCTGACCGGCGCGACGCTCGCCCGTCCGGTGAACGCCGGCGAGTTCGTCAGCGGCGGCGACTTCGCCGGGCGTGACCGGCCAGCGACCCGGCTGGTGCCCGTCATCGTCAAGGCCGGTCGGCTGCCGGCGCTCGAGTCCGGTGATCACGTGGACATCTACGTCTTCCAGGCCGGGGCGGCCGCGGCGGGCGGGACCCCGGCCGGCACGTCCGGCGGCGACGCCACCGGCACGAATGGTACGAACGGCACGGCCGCGCCGGCGGTGGGTGCCGGTGCCGAGACGCTCGCGCTGCACGACGTCGAGTTCGTCGAGATGGAGAAGCTGGCCAGCGGCGACCGGTCGATCACCCTGCGGGTGCCGATCGACGGGGCGATCGGGGCGGTGGCGGCGTCGCAGAGCGAGCGGGTCGATGTCGTGAAGCTGGAACGCGATGCCAGCGGTGGCGTCGGCGCGTCCGGGCCGACCACCACCGCGGGGTTCGGGCGGTGAGCCTGCCGATCCTGACCGCGGTGACCGACTCGGATGTGGAGGCGGGGCTCGTGTCGGCGTTCGACCGGCGCGATCTCGGGGTGACGGTGGTCCGCCGCTGCGTCGACCTGCCGGATCTGCTGGCCGCGGCGACCACCGGAGCGGCCCGCGCCGCCCTGTTGTCCGCCGACCTGCGCCGGCTGGACCGGGACGCGCTGACCCGCCTGGCCATCGCCGGGATCGCCGTCGTCGGTCTGATCGCCCCCGGGGACGAGGACGCGGACCGCCGGTTGCGCCAGCTCGGCGTCGCCGCGGTCATTCCCGCCGATGCGACCGCCGAGGTGGTCGCCGGCGCCGTGGTCGAGGCGTCCCGGGCGCTGGCGACGCATCCGGGGGTCGGCAACGGTTCCAGCGCGGCCCCCGGCTGGCCGAGTGGTTACAGCGAGGCACTGCCCGGCTTCGGTCAACTCGCCCCGTTCGGCGTCGGCGGGGACGCCGCGGACGTGCCCGAGGTCGGTGCCGGGCGGGTGATCGCGGTGTGGGGTCCGGCGGGTGCGCCGGGTCGCACGACCCTCGCGCTGTGCCTGGCCGCGGAGATCGCCGCGCTCGGGGTCTCGACCCTGCTGGTCGACGCCGACTCCTACGGGGGTGCGATCGGCCAGCTGGTGGGCCTGCTGGAGGAGGCGCCAGGGCTTGCCGCCGCGGCCCGTTCGGCCAACCAGGGCCTGTTGGACGTGCCGCGCCTGGCCATGCTGTGTCGTGATCTCGGTGACGGGCTGCGGGTGCTACCGGGGATCTCCCGTCCGTCGCGCTGGCCGGAGCTGCGCCCGGCGTCGATGGAGACGGTCCTGGCGCTGGCCCGGCGGCTGTCGGCGTACATCGTCGTCGACTGCGGCTTCTGCCTGGAAAGCGACGAGGAGTTGTCGTTCGACACGGCGGCCCCGCGGCGTAACGGCGCGACCCTCGCTGTCCTGGAGGCGGCGGACATCGTGCTCGCGGTCGCCTCGGCGGAGCCGGTGGGTCTGGTCCGCTTCGTCCGGGGTCTGGCGGATCTGCGGGAGAGTGTGCCGTCCGTCGAGCCGCTGATCGTGGTCAACCGGCTGCGTGCCTCGGTGGTGGGTGGCGAGCCGGCTCGTGAGGTGAGCCGGGCGATCCTGCGGCACACCGGCAGCGAGCCGGTCGCGCTGGTGCCCTACGACCTCGCCGGGCTGGACGCCGCCCAGGTCGCCGGCCAGTTGCTGCGTGACATCGCCCCCGCCTCCCCGGCCCGGCTCGCGATCCGTGAGCTCGCCGCTCGCCTGGCCGGTCGGCCGGCGGCGTCGCGGCGCCGGGGTGCCTTCCGCCGTCAGTCCCGCTAGGCCTGTCTTCCGCCGTCAGTCCC
>NZ_CADCWS010000011.1 GCF_902806475.1 Candidatus Frankia nodulisporulans | reverse complement strand
GTCCGGGCAGGGCCAACCACGGGCATCAGGAAGGCCACGCGAGCGGCCCGCGGGAGCGGCGGACGGTCCCGGAAGCGACGGACGAGCGGACGCTCCGGTCGGGCCATCCGACTCCCCGACAAGGGAAACCTGTATGGAACACTCGGAACGCACGGCAACCTGCGGCCGGTGGCGGCGACAACGGCGATTTCCGCTGACCAGGCGCGCTTTCGCATCAAGTTTCCACGGTGACTGCCGGGCGACCTGACATCCGACGGAAATCAGTTAGAAGATCGAGAGATTTCTCGGGTTCGCGTCTTCATCCGGACGTGTTGCTTTGCACATACGCGGCGGCTCCGCCGCATCCCGAGAATCGCGCACGCGGACGCTCCGCGGACGGCGGGACGCCGGTGAAGCGACCGCCGGGCCATCCGAGACCGATCACACATGGTGACCACAAACGCGGCCCGGGCCGGACGGCGGGTGGTACTGCCGTCCGGCCCGGGCCGGGAGGGTGCGTGTCCGCGCGCGATCAGGGCGCGCGGGGAGATCAGCCGTTCAGGCGCTTGACCAGGGCCTCGTGCTCAGCCCAGAGGGCGGCCGGCAGCCGGTCACCGAACGACTGGTAGTGCTCGGGGATCAGGCTCGCCTCCTGCTTCCAGACGTCGATGTCCAGCGTGAGCAGGGCGTCTAGGTCGGCATCGGAGATGTCGAGGCCCTCGGTGGGCAGCGCCTCGCGGGTCGGCTGCACGCCAAGAGGGGTCTCCACGCCGTCGGCGTGGCCCTCCAGCCGGCCGACGATCCAGGCCAGGACGCGGCTGTTGTCGCCGAAGCCGGGCCACAGGAAGGAGCCCTCGGGGCTCTTGCGGAACCAGTTGACGTAGTAGATCTTCGGCAGCTTCTCCGGGTCGGCCTTCTGACCGACCTCGAGCCAGTGGGCGAAGTAGTCGGCCATGTTGTAGCCGCAGAACGGCAACATGGCGAACGGGTCACGACGCAGCTTGCCGATCGCGCCGGCCTGGGCGGCGGTCGTCTCGGAGGCGACGATCGAGCCGAAGAACACGCCGCGCCGCCAGTCGGGGGCCTCGGTGACCAGCGGAACCGCGGTCGCCCGGCGGCCGCCGAACAGGATCGCCGAGATCGGCACGCCCCGCGGGTCCTGCCACTCGTCGGCGATGGTCGGGCACTGGCCGGCGGGGACGGTGAAGCGGGCGTTCGGGTGGGCGGCGGGGTCGGTCGACTCCGGCGTCCAGTCCCGGCCCTTCCAGTCGATCAGGTGCGCCGGCGGCTCCTTGGTCAGACCCTCCCACCACACGTCGCCGTCGTCGGTGCGGGCGACGTTGGTGAACACGGTGTTGCCCCACAGCGTCGTGATCGCGTTGGGGTTGGTCTGCTCACCGGTGCCGGGGGCGACGCCGAAGAAGCCCGCCTCGGGGTTGGCGGCGTAGAGCCGGCCGTCCTCGCCGAACCGCATCCAGGCGATGTCGTCACCGACAGTCTCCGCCTTCCACCCGGGAAGGGTGGGGATGAGCATGGCGAGATTCGTCTTGCCACAGGCCGACGGGAATGCCGCCGCAATGTAGTGGACCTTGCCCGCGGGCGAGGTGAGTTTCAGAATCAGCATGTGCTCGGCGAGCCAGCCCTCATCCCGCGCCATGACCGACGCGATACGCAGGGCGTAGCACTTCTTGCCGAGCAGGGCGTTACCGCCGTAACCCGATCCATAGGACCAGATCTCACGCGTTTCCGGGAAATGGCTGATGTACTTGGTCGTGTTGCACGGCCACGGCACATCGGCCTCACCGGCGGCAAGCGGCGCGCCCAGTGAATGAACCGCCGGGACGAAGAAACCATCTTCGCCGAGCTGTTCCAGGGCGGGCGCACCCATACGCGTCATCGTACGCATCGAGATGACGACGTACGGCGAGTCGGTGATTTCGACGCCGAGCGCGGAGATATGCGAACCGAGCGGCCCCATGCAGAACGGGACGACATACAGCGTGCGACCCCGCATGGAGCCGGTGAACAGGCCGCGGAGCTTCGCCCGCATCTCGGCCGGTTCCATCCAGTTGTTCGTCGGACCGGCCGCGTCGGCCGTCTCGGAACAGATGTAGGTCCGGTCCTCGACCCGCGCCACGTCATTGGGGTCGGACGCGGCGTAAAAGCTGTTGGGACGCTTGTCCTCGCTGAGCCTGGAGAGCGTCCCCTTCTCGATCAGGAGGCTGGTCAGACGATCGAACTCGGCATCCGAGCCGTCGCACCACTCAACCCGATCCGGCTGGGTGAGTTCGGCGATCTCGCGCACCCAGGCGACCAGCCTGGCGTGCTTCGTAGGGGCTTCATCAAGCCCCGGAATCTGTGCCGCGGTCGTCACAGCTCACACCTCCGGTCGAGTCGAAACCTGCCACGTTCTCGCCCTGTAAGGGTGTGCCCACTTCGGCCCTTGAACTTACTCGTCAACGAGCCGACAAAAAGCGCCATACAGGGTGCCGCGAGGCCGCGTTCAGGATCATTAGATTCTACCGCGCGTTCCGCCCGCAGTCGCGCGATAGCGAGCGGACAGAAGGGTCGGATCCATCACGCAGCGGTACGGACGTAGCGGCGCGCGGCGACTCCGCCTCGTGGCTGCCGTAAGCCGCGGGTTATCGTCCTGCACGTGGCTTCCCTCACGCAGCAGCCTTCCGTGGCTCCGCAGGCGGACGGCTCAACCCACCCACGTGACCTGGTGCGACCACGCATGCGGGGATGGCTACATGCCGGCGCATTCCCTGTCTCCCTTGCACTGGGCCTCCTTGCCGTCGCCCTGGCCACCACGCTCCGTGCTCGACTCGGCATCGCAATTTATGCGCTGAGCATTGCCGCACTGTTCGGCACCAGCGCGCTCTACCACCGCACGATGTGGTCGACGTCACGTTCCCGCGCGCGGATGAAACGCCTCGACCATTCAATGATCTTTGTATTCATTGCGGGCACCTACACCCCATTTGCCCTTATTGCCATGCCTACGTCGACGGCACGGATCGTGCTGGCCGTGGTGTGGAGCGGCGCCGCGCTGGGCGTGACGATGCGGATGCTGTGGCTGCACTCGCCGCGCTATCTGATCGTGCCGCTCTACATCGCGCTCGGCTGGGTGGCCGTCTTCGTCATCCCCGAACTTGCCCACCGCGCCGGAATCGCGTCCATGGTGCTGCTGCTGGTCGGCGGGGTCTGCTACAGCCTTGGCGCCGTCGTCTACGCCACCCGTCGACCCAACCCCGCCCCCGCGACCTTCGGCTACCACGAGGTGTTCCACGCGTTCACGCTCGTGGCCGCGCTGTGCCACTACCTCGCGTTGATGTTCGCCATCTTCTAGTCACGCCCCGGCTGGCGACCCGGGCCCTCGGCACGGATCTTCTCGACGTGTTCCATCGCGTCACGCAGCTGCCGCAGCCAGGTGTCGGCGTTGTCCCCGACCAGCCGGACGCACCAGGCCAGCGCCTCGCTGCGGCTACGGGCCACACCCGAGTCGACCAGGGTGTCGAGCACCTGGCGCTCCGGCTGGCGCAACCGGGTCATCACCGGCACGGACAGCACGGTGAACAGCTCGCTGGCCTGGCCGCTGGTCGCCCCCCAGGCGACCTTGCGCCCGTACCGTCGCTCGGCCTCGCCGGCGATCACGACCCGTTCGTCCCGGGTGCTCTCGCGAAACCGCCGAATCCGGCCGGCACCCGCCTCGTCCGGTGCGCTCGTCCCGGACCCGTCGGCTGACCCGGACCCGTCGGCCGACCCGGCCGCGAGCTCGCCGACGACGGTGATCTCGTCCCGGTCGACGACGACCTCCGGGGGGCCGGTGAACCAGTCGGCGGGGACGCGGGCGGCGAACCAGTCCGACGCGTCCTGCCCGGGCCCGCCGTCGAGACGGTCCCCCGATCTGCCGTACACCCGACCACGCGCACCGGACATGTCGCGTCTCCTCGTCGTCCCCCGATCGGATCCCCCACGCACGGGCCGACCTTCGAGGATTACACGCTTACCCGGAAAGCAAGGAAAGCCCGTCGGCCCTCAGGTGGCGACCTTCACGCCCAGTTCCCGGCGCACCTCGTCCACGGTGTGCACCGGCAGTCCGCACACGAAGTCACGGCACACGTACACACCGGGTGCGGTCCGGCCGGTCAGCAGCGGACCGCTGGTCACCACGACCGCCCCGGGAGCGGTGCCGAGCCGGGCCACCCGCTCCAGCGCGGGGCTGTCCACCACCGCCACCTCGGCCGGCCCCGCCAGCATCGCCTCAGCGACCGCCCCGGCCCAGCCGGCGAACCGGGCGTCACGGGAGAGCAACGGGACGAAACGGGCCAGCGTCCGTTCGGCGGCCTCCCGGTGTGGCGTGGAACCGGTCAGCGCGGCGTGGGTCAGCAGCGCGCCGGCCACCGCCGCCTGACCGGACGGGGTCGCCGAGTCCGAGTCGTCCCGCGGCCGGCGCAGCAGGACCTCCGCGTCGTCGGCGGTGTCGAAGAAGCCGCCGTCCGGCGCGGCGAAGTGGGTGCGGACGACCTCGAGCAGCCGCCCGGCGAGGTCCAGCCACTGTGGGTCACCGGTCACCTGATGCAGGGTGAGCAGACCCTCGGCGACGTCGCCGTAGTCCTCCAGCACACCGACGTTCGATCCGACCCGACCGTCGCGGCTGGTGCGTCGCAGCCGTCCGTCCACCAGATGCACATCGCGCAGCAGTTCGGCGGCGCGGCAGGCGGCCCGCACCCACCGCGGCTCGGCGAACAGGGCACCGGCCTCGGCGAGGGCCGCGATCGCCAGCCCGTTCCAGGCCGCGACCACCTTGTCATCGCGTGCCGGCTGCGGGCGGGTCGCCCGGGCGGCGGCGAGCGCCGTCCGGATTCGGGCGAAACGTTCCTGGTCCGCGGGCTCCACCGGATCGACTGGCAGCCGCAGGACGGACGTCCCGTGCTCGAAGGTTCCGTCCTCGGTGACCCCGAGGATCTCGGCGGCGAACGCCGCGTCCGCCTCGCCGAGCACCGCGCGCAGCCCCGCCGGCGTCCAGGCGTAGCTGGCCCCTTCCTGCGCCAGAGGCGGATGCCCCGCGGTCGCACCAGCGGGTACGGCCTCACCAGCGGGTACGGCGTCGGCGTCCAGCGCGGAGGCGAAGCCGCCCTGATCGGTCAGCAGGTCGGCGAGCAGGAAGGTGGCGGTCTCGGTGACCACGCGCCGGGCGAGCGGGGATTCGGTGGCCCGCCACAGGTGCAGGTAGACCCGCAGCAGCTGGGCGTTGTCGTAGAGCATCTTCTCGAAATGCGGGACGGTCCAGGTCGCGTCGACGCTGTAGCGGGCGAAGCCACCGGCCAGCTGGTCGTAGATCCCACCCCGGGCCATCCGCTCGCAGGTGACCGACACCATCTCGAGGCTGCGCGGATCGCCGGTGCGCGCATGATGGCGCAGCAGCATCTCGGCCACCATGGCCGGCGGGAACTTCGGCGCCCCGCCGAACCCACCGTGGCGTGCCCCGAACCGGGCCGAGAGCCCGGCCACCGCGCTGTCCAGCAGGTGCGCGGTCACCCCTGGCGACTCGACGAACGCGTCGGGTATGCCCGCGGCGGCGATGATCGTGCCGTCGGCCGCCTCGGCGATCCGGCGGGCGATGTCGGCGCCCGACTCCTCCAGCTCCGCGCGCCGGACCCGCCAGGCGTCCGCGACCGCCGCCATCACCTGGCGAAACGAACCCATTCCCGGTCGGGGTTTGGGCGGAAAGTAGGTGCCGGCGAAGAAGGGTTCGGCCGTCGGGGTGAGGAACACCGTCATCGGCCAGCCGCCGTGGCCGGTGAGGGCGACCGTGACGTCCATGTAGACCGCGTCGACGTCGGGTCGTTCCTCCCGGTCGACCTTGATGTTGACGAAGTTGTCGTTCATGTAGGCGGCGGTGTCCGCGTCCTCGAACGACTCGTGCGCCATGACATGACACCAGTGGCACGCGGCGTAGCCGACGGACAGCAGTACGGGAACGCCCCGCTCCTTCGCCTCGGCGAAGGCCTCCGGGCACCACGGCCACCAGTCGACCGGGTTGTCGGCGTGCTGCAGCAGGTACGGAGACGTCTGTTCCGCAAGCTTGTTCCGCACCGGGCGACTCCTCGCGATCCACGTGTTGTCAGCCTGCGCCACCGGACGGCCAGGAACGCTGATGGTCAGGAACGCTGATGATCAGAAACGCTGGCGGCCAGGGAGCGCCGACGGCCGGAGAGGACCCGAGGGCCGGGAACTCCAAGGGCCAGGATGTCAGTGCCCGGCGGGCGGACCAGGCTGGCTGGGCAGCGCGGCCGGGCCCTCACCACTGGTGACGACCTCACCGTCGATCACGGGCGCCCGCCCCCGAATGATCGGTGAGCGTCGACGCAGGGCCTGGCGGGGATCGACGGTGTCGTCGGTGGCCCGCTCCGAATCGACACCGCGGAACGCACCACTGGCCACGTTCGCCCGCATCCGCCGCAGGCTGCGCGACAACATGACGAACAGACCCACGGACACCGCGAGCAGAACCACGACGACGAGCAGCCCGAGACCGCCGGCGTTGCGCTCCTGCGCGGCCAGCACGGAACCGGCGAAGATGTGTTTCACGCCTCACGTCCTCACAGCACGGGACTTCACGCCAACAACAGCAGGACATCCGCGTCCGACCTTACGCCGCCGCTGGCACGCCCTGACCCGTTCGGCGACCGGTGCGGCGGCCCGGGCAGGGCCGCCGCACCGGTCAGATTCCGTTGAAGAGGTCGTCCTCGGGTAGCTGCCCGACCTCGATCAGCGAACGGGCCAGCTGGTAGTCCTCCGTCGGCCAGGCCTCACGCTGGATGTCCATCGGGATGCGGAACCACCACCCGGTCGGGTCGATCTGGGTGGCGTGGGCGATCAGGGCCTGGTCGCGGGTCTCGAACCAGTCGGCGCAGGGCACCCGGGTGGTCAGCCGTCCGGCGTCCTCGGCACGGTCGACCCATTCCGAGAGCCGCTCGCCGTAGGGGGACTCCAGGCCTCGGGCGAGCATCGTCTCGTGCAGCGCGAGGATGCGTTCCTTGTGGAAGGACAGGTGGTAGTAGAGCTTCAACGGCTGCCAGGCGTCGAGGCCCGCCTCGGTGCCGACCTCGGGGTAACGCGCCGGATCACCGGCCGCCTCGAAGGCCTCGACGCTGATGCGGTGGGTCATGATGTGATCGGGATGGGGGTAGCCGCCGGCCTCGTCGTAGGTCGTGATGACCTGCGGCCGAAAGGTGCGGATCAGCCGGACCAGCGGGCGGGACGCCTCCGCCAGGTCGACGGTGGCGAAGCGCCCGGGCGGCGGCGGGTCACCTTCGGGCAGACCGGAGTCCCGGAAGCCCAGCCATTCCTGCCGGACGCCAAGGATGCGCCGGGCGTTGTCCATCTCCTCGCGACGGATCTCGGCGATCCGTTCGGCGACTCCCGGCGTGTCCATCGCCGGATTGAGGATGCTGCCTTCCTCTCCCCCCGTACAGGTGACGACCAGGACGTCAACGCCCTCGCTCACGTAGCGCGCCATAGTCGCCGCGCCCTTGCTGGACTCGTCATCGGGATGTGCGTGGATGGCCATGAGACGCAGGCCATGCCGCTCGTCGACCGCAGCCATGCGACCATTGTGCTTGACGAACCGCGGTACCCGGCGATCTGGCAGCAGGTACCGCGCCCGTACCTCGACACCACCGCGGGCGCATCACACCACCGCGGGCGCCCCAGTGGTCACCACGGCGTTGACAGGGTGGTCGGCGGAGCGGAAACCTCCAGGGTTCGTCCGACGTTTGATCTGGAAGAGTCACCCAACGCCGTGGCACAATACACCGTCCGCACACGCGGCGGCGGGTGCGGCACGTCGCCGGCCGGCGCACCGACAGTGGCGTCGGTCTGGCCCCGGCGCGGGCGGGCTCGGCGGTTCTGGCGGCGGCGGCCGCCGTGGCCGTGCCGCCAGTGGCAGTACTCGTGATCAGCGGCCCGCTCCGGGGCTCCCCGGGCGGGTGTTCGTGCTGGTCCGGAGGCCGCCGCCGCCGGCCCAGGCAAGCCGTGGCGGGCAGCGGGCTCACCCTGAGTTCCTTGATCGATGTTGCTACCATGACCCTATTTGATGTTCACCGAGGAGCGTGACCCGCGTGACGCAGCAGACTTGGCTCACCCAGGAGGCCTACGACCGGCTCCGCTCCGAGCTCGACTACCTGACCGGCCCCTGGCGCACCGAGATCGCCGCCAAGATCGAGGCCGCCCGGGAGGAGGGTGACCTGCGCGAGAACGGTGGGTACCACGCTGCGAAGGAGGAGCAGGGCAAGCAGGAGGCCCGGATCCGCCAGCTCGCCGATCTGCTGCGCGATGCCCAGGTCGGCGAGGCGCCGGCGGTCAGCGGCCAGGCCGGGCCGGGCACCATCGTCGAGGTCAGGTTCCCGGGCGAGCGGGAGACCGAGAAGTTCCTCATCGGGTCACGCGAGGATCACAGCACCGCGATCGACGTCTTCTCCCCCGCATCACCCCTTGGTGGTGCCGTCACCGGGCGCAAGGCGGGCGAGACGGTGAGCTACACACTGCCCAGCGGCCGCTCGGCCAAGGTCGAGATCGTCTCGGTCGTGCCGTACGCCAGCTGAGCCGCGCCCGTGTCCCGGTGATCCGGGCGGGCGGTTTTTCCGATAGTCCGACCGGCGCGGCCAACACGGCGACAGTCGCAGGTCGCGGGCCCGTGGCGCGTCGCCTGACGCGGCACGGCGAGGCCGACCGGCGAGTCGCGGGCCGCGACTCGCGGTGCGTCCGCGCGGTGCACGGTGCGGTGTTCTGACGGAACGTGCACCGCGCACCGCGCGGCCGGCCGGCCACCCGGTCGGCCGCGGCGGTGGGCTACGCCCGCAGCGGACGGCGGCCGACTTGGCTGCGCACCGGGCGACGCCGACGTACCGTCAACCCGTGGAGGATCTGCCGGTACCACCCCGTCATTCCATCCCACCGACCGCGACCCCCCCGGTCGCCGCCTCCTCGGCGACGGCCCCACCGTCGGCGACCGCCCTGCTCAGCACGCCTGTCGGCGCGCCGCCGGCGGCCGCCACACTGGGCGAGCTTCGCCGCAGCGGGCATGTCCACCGCTCCGTACGCGCCGAGCTGCGGGACAACCTCGTCACCGCGATGCGCGGTGAGCAGCCGCGGTTCCCGGGCATCGTCGGTTTCGACGAGACGGTGCTGCCGCAGGTGGAACGGGCGATCCTGGCCGGTCACGACATCGTCTTCCTCGGTGAGCGTGGGCAGGGCAAGACGCGCCTGATCCGGACGCTGATCAGCCTGCTCGACGAGTGGTCACCAGCCGTGGCCGGCTGTGAGATCAACGACCATCCCTACGCACCGGTCTGCGGGCGCTGTCGGGCGCTCGCCGCCGAGCAGGGGGACGAGCTGGCGGTCAGCTGGCGCCATCGCGGCGAACGGTTCGGGGAGAAGCTCGCCACACCCGACACCAGCGTCGGTGACCTGATCGGCGATGTCGACCCGGTCAAGGTCGCCGAGGGTCGCACCCTGGGCGACCCGGAGACGGTGCACTACGGGCTGGTCCCGCGGACCAACCGCGGCATCTTCAGCGTCAACGAGCTGCCTGACCTGGCCGAACGCATCCAGGTCTCGCTGCTCAACGTGCTCGAGGAACGTGACATCCAGGTTCGCGGCTACCTGCTGCGTCTCCCCCTGGATCTGCTGCTGGTCGCCTCGGCGAACCCCGAGGACTACACCAACCGGGGCCGCATCATCACCCCGTTGAAGGACCGCTTCGGCGCCGAGGTCCGGACCCACTACCCGTTGGTGCTGGCCGACGAGCTCGCGTTGATCCGCCAGGAGGCCGCCGTCAGCTGGGCCGGTTCGCCGCTGGGCAGCCCTGAGCTCGCCGACCATCTGCTCGAGGTCGTCGCCCGGTTCACCCGGCTTGTCCGCGACGCGCCGCAGGTCGACCAGCGCTCGGGCGTGTCGGCGCGGCTCGCCGTGGCCGCCGCGGAGACGGTGGCCGCCTCCGCGGTGCGGCGCGCGGCGCTGACCGGCGAGGAGACCGCCACCGCCCGGGTGGTGGACCTCGCCTCGATCATCCCGGCGGTGCGCGGCAAGGTCGAGTTCGACCAGCTCGAGGAGGGCCGCGAGGACGAGGTGCTGACGCTGCTGCTGCGCCGCGCGATCGCCGAGACCTTCCGGGCCCGGCTGGCCGGCGCGGATCTCACCGGACTGCAGGACCGCTTCGAGAACGACGGTCCGGTCGAGACCGGCGAGCTCGTCCCGGCGACCGAACTGCTACGCCGGATCGGGCCGGTGCCCGGGCTCGCCGCGATCCTCGGCCGGCTCGGCGTGGACGGCGCGGAGTCGCCCGGCCTCGCCGCCGCCGCGCTCGAGCTCGCGATGGAGGGCCTGTACCTCAACCGCCGGCTGGCCAAGGAGGAACTGCCCGGCCGAACGGTCTACGGCGGGTCGTGACCCAAGGGAGGACATCCCGGTGAATTCCGGTACGTTCCGCTACAGCCCGTTCGATGGTGGCCCTGACCCGCTCGCCTCACCGTTCGCCGCCGCCGGCGCCCTGGACGAGATGTCACGCCAGATCCTCGAGGGGCGTACCCCCCGCGAGGCGCTCGACGCCCTGCTGCGCCGCGGCATGCCCGGTCGCCGCGGGCTGGACGACCTGCGCCGCGCCATCGAGCGTCGCCGCCGGGAGGCCCGCTCCCGCGGCCGGATGGACGGCACCCTGACCGAGGTCCGTCGGCTGCTGGACACCGCGGTGGGCCAGGAGCGGGCGGCGCTGTTTCCTGACCCGTCCGACACCGCCCGGCTACGCGAGTCCGAACTCGACAGCCTGCCGTCGGACCCGGCCCGGGCCGTGCGCGCGCTCGCCGACTACGACTGGCGCTCCCCGCAGGCACGTGAGACCTACGAGCAGATCTCCGAGCTGTTGCGCCGTGAGGTCCTTCATGCCCAGTTCAAGGGCATGAAGCAGGCGCTCGAGCAGGCCAGCCCGGAGGACTTCGCCCGCATCCGCGAGATGATCGGCGCGTTGAACAGCATGCTCGAGGCGGACCTGCGCGGAGAGGACACCAGCGCGGCGTTCGAGCGGTTCATGGCGGAGTTCGGCGACTTCTTCCCCGAGCAACCGCGATCGCTGGCCGATCTGGTCGACGCGCTGGCCCGTCGGGCGGCCGCCGCGGCCCGGCTGCTGGCCGGGCTGACCCCCCAGCAGCGGGCCGAACTCGCCGATCTGCTGTCCACCGCGCGGGAGGACCTCGGGCTCGCCGCCGAGATGTCCCGGCTCGACCAGGCGCTGCGGGCGGCCCGGCCCGACCTGAACTGGGGTGGACGGGCACGCGGGCGCGGCTCCCGGATGGGCGAGGGCCTCACCGGCGACACACCGCTGGGCCTCGGCGATGCCACCAGCGCCCTCGAGGAGATGGCCGAGCTGGACGAGCTCGCCTCGACCCTGAGCCAGGACTACGCCGGCGCGTCCCTGCAGGACGTCGATCCCGAGGCCGTCGCCCGGGCGCTGGGCCGCTCCGCCGTCGACGATCTGCGCAGCCTGCAGCAGATCGAGCGGGAACTCGAAAGCCAGGGGTTCATCACCCGCCGGGCCGGCAACCTCGAGCTCACCCCGCGAGCGGTGCGCCGCATCGGTCAGGCGGCGCTTGCCCGCATCTTCCGGCAGGTCTCCGCCCGTGGCCGAGGCGATCACGGGCAGACCGATGCCGGGTCCGCCGGCGATCTGCTGGGCACGTCCCGCGCGTGGCAGTTCGGCGACACCCAACCGATCGATGTGGTGCGCACGCTACGTAACGCCGTGCTGCGCGGCGGTCCGACCGGCCCCGGACGTCCCGTCCGTCTCACGGTCGCCGACTTCGAGGTCGCCGAGACCGAACGGCGCACCACCGCCGCGGTCTGTCTGCTGGTGGACCTGTCGTACTCGATGGCGTTGCGGGGCACCTGGGGCATCGCGAAGTCGACCTCGCTGGCACTGCACGCCCTGGTCAGCACCTCCTTCCCCCAGGACAAGATCCACATCATCGGCTTCTCCGACTACGCCCGCGAGCTGCGCCCGGTCGAGCTCGCCGGGCTCGACTCGGAGATGGTCCAAGGCACCAACCTGCAGCACGCGCTGCTCATCGCCGGCCGGCTGCTCAGCCGCTACCCGCAGGCCGAGCCGGTCGTCATGGTCGTCACCGATGGTGAGCCTACCGCCCACCTGCTGCGCGACGGCACCCCGTCGTTCTCCTGGCCGCCGATGCCCGAGACCCTCGAACTCACCCTGGCCGAGGTCGACAAGCTGACCCGACGCGGCGTCACGATCAACGTCTTCATGCTCGACGACGAGCCCCGACTGGTGCAGTTCGTCGAGGAGATGGCCCGCCGCAACGGTGGCCGGATCCTCTCCCCCGACCCGCAGGCACTCGGCAGCTACGTCATCCGCGACTACCTACGCTCCCGGAGTCGCCGCCGCGCCGCCCGCTGACCCACCAGCCGCCTTGCGCCGCCCCCGCCTGGTGGGGGTCGCGGAAGGCGGGGCGGTGGAAGACCCGACGGTGGCCGGGTCGGTGCGGTCCGGCGCGGGGTCGTGGGAGCGCGCGGCGATGCGGGGGTCGTGGGCGACGCCGTCCCAGAAGTCGACCGCCACCTTCTCGTAGGCGAGACCGAGTTCCAGCGTCTGGCGCAGTGACCACACGATCTCCCGCGGCGGCAGCGCCGCGAGCCGCTGGTACACCGCCAGCTGCGCGCGGTGCGCGTCCGCCTGCTCGCGGGCCAGCCGGGTCACGTCCTGCGGCTGGGCCAGGTCGCCGAAGGCGAGGCGCAGCAGGCCCGGGTCGCGCAGTTCGGTACGGCCCGCGTCGCTGCGCGCCAGCCACTGCTCGAACCGGCGCCGGCCGGCCTCGGTGATCCGAAAGACCCGGCGGCGGCGGCCGCCCTCCTCCCGTTCCTCCTCCAGCAGCCCGGCCGCGGCCAGCCGCGGGGGCTCCTTGTAGAGCTGCGCATGGGGAAACGACCAGAAATGCCCCACCGACCCGGCCACGCCCACCTTCAGGTCGTACGGCGTGGCACTGCCGCGGCGGGCGATCTCCCCGAGCACCAGGTAGGACACGGGCGTCAGCGCGATCTCCTCCATGATCCCAATGATACGGCTTGACTCATACGGTCTCTTTAATACTATTTCCTGGACGGTATGAAAGAGATGGTTGACCCGCCCGACCCCCCTCCTGGAGATCCGCCATGCCGACCCTCCCCTGGACCACGCCACACAGTCCGACGGCCTCACCGAACCGGCCGCCCGAGCCGGCGGGTGGCGCGACCGCCCAGACGATGGCATCCCGGTTCATCCTGCGGTCACGCTGGCAGACGGTCGCGATGCTGCGCCAGGCCCTGGCGGTGCGCCGAGCACTGCTGACCACACCGGGGGCACTCGGGGTGTCCCTGGTGGCCCGTCCACTTCGGCGCGAGTACTACACGCTGTCGCGCTGGACCGACCGCGACGCCCTCAACGCCTTCGTCCGCGGCGACGCGCACGTCGTGGCGATGCGCCAGCTTGGTCCCGCGATGGCCGATGCCCGCTTCACCTTCTGGCCCACCGCGGCCGAGGCGGACGCGCCGAGCTGGGAGGACGCCTTCGCCCGCCTCGCCGACGCCCCGTCGCGGCCCCACCAGGCACCCACCCGCATCGGGTGAACTCCGCCGGGAGCTCGGCGCCCGGCCCCAGAGCGCCACCGCACCGCGACCGGTCTGCTACCGTCCGCGATCGTGTTGATGCGGAGAGTGCGAGGGCCAGCGAGACATCGCGACACCGCGCCCCGCCGCGTCACCAGACCTCGCCCACCCGCCCGCTCCCGGCTGCTGGCCGCCGTCCTGCTGACCGCGGGGGTCGCCCTGGCACCGGCGGCCCTGCCCGCCGCTCCCGTGCTGGCCGGGGCGTCACACGGGACGATCAGCAGCCCGTCCTCGACGGGGGCCATCCCCGCCAGCCCCGGTGCCACGGCCGCCCTCGGCTCGTCCCCCTCCGGCCGGCCGGACGCCCCGAGCGCTCCCGGGGCGCTCACCGCCGCGGAGCAGGAGCAGGTCACGCTCTACTGGACCACCACCCGCCGGGAGCGCGCCTTCGGCTCCCACTCCGCCGCCAGAGCGGACGCGACCGATGCCGAGGCCGGTATCGGGGCCGATGCGGCTGAGATGTCCCCGGCGGCGGCCGCGGCCGAGACCGGCCAGGGACCGGCGGGTGCGCCGCCGGCGCCGAGCAACGGCGCTCCCTACCGTGGCGGTGGGCTGGTCACCTCGACGACCGGGCGGCTGTTCACCACCATCGACGGCGCCGACTTCGCCTGTTCCGCCAGCGTCGTCACGAGCCCGGGCCGCAACCTTGTCGTCACCGCCGGACACTGCCTGCATGGCGGGGCGGGCTCCACCTTCGCCCGCAACGTCGCCTTCGTGCCGGGCTACGCCAACGGTTCGATGCCCTACGGCATCTGGACCGCCCGGCAGCTGCTCGCCACCCCGGGCTGGTCCCAGCGCGGGGACTTCGATGTCGACGCCGGCTTCGCCACGTTCAACCCGCACGGCGGACGTCGCCTCCAGGACGTCGTCGGCGCCCAGGACATCGCGTTCAACCTGCCGACCACCGTCCGGCAGTACAGCTTCGGCTATCCGCGGCTGGCGCCGTTCGACGGCACTCGGCTGATCTACTGCGCGAGCCCCGCGGCGACCGACCCCTACGGCGGCCCGTCCATCGGAATTCGCTGCCGCATGACCGCCGGAGCCAGCGGCGGCCCCTTCCTCACCGGCCTCGGTCAGCTCGGCCCCGGACACGGCTGGATCGACGGGGTGGTCAGCTACGCCTACGCCGGTTCGACCGACCGGCTGTACGGCACCCGCTTCGGCGACGAGGTCCGCACCCTTTACATCCGCTCCCTCCAGCTGTGAGGCACCCCGGCCCGGGGTGGTCCGGCCGAGTGGTTCGGCCGGACCCGCCCCAGCCGGTGTGCCAACCTCCGCCATCGATCGATAGCGTCGGCACATGCCACATCCGGGTGCCTTCGGGTTGTTACTGACCCTGCACGTCGTCCTCGCACTGTTCCTGCTGGGACCGCTCGCCCTGGTCTGCGTGACGGCGCCGGTGCTGCTGCGGGCGGTACCCGGGCCGCTGCCGGTGCTGCTGCTGGCCACCCGGCTGGTGCGGGTGCTCGCGGCAGCCTCGCTGCTCATCGTGCTCACCGGCGTGGGGCTCGTCCATCAGGGATCGTTCGGCAGCGTCCGCTCGCTGGGAGACGGCTGGCTGCTGGGCTCGCTCCTGCTGTGGGCGCTGGGCTGCGCGAGCTGCCTGGGCCTGGTCGCACCGGGAATGTCGCGCGCGATCACGGAGGTGGAGGCCGGTGGCGACGCTCGGCGCCGGATCGCCGGCGTCGCCGTCGGCGCGGCGACGAGCACCCTGTGCTGGCTTCTCGTCGCCAGCCTGATGGTGATCAAACCCGGCGCCTGAACGCCCTCGCCGATCAGCTCGCGGCCGCCAGGGACGCACGGCCCGCCTCGCCCCGATCGACGACATCCTCGATCTTGTCGAGCAGCCGGTCCCACACCGGCCGGGGCAGGTCGTGGCCCATCCCGTCGATCTCGAACAGTTCGGCGGCCGGGATCGCCGCCGCGGTCAACCGTCCGCCCAGGACGGGCACCAGCGGGTCCGCTCCGCCGTGCACCACGAGCGTGGGGGTGGTGAGCGTCGCGAGATCGGCGGTCCGGTCGGGCGCGCTGAGCAGGGCCGCGGCCTGGCGCAGCAGCCCATTCGGGTCGCTGCGCCGCTCCCAGTAGATCCGGGTCCGCTGGGCGAGCCATGCCTCGTCCGAGGGAAACTCCGGTGAGCCGAGCACCCGCTCGGTCTCCTGGGCGGCGAGCAGGGACTCCTCCAGGCTGTCCGGGGCCGGGCGCATGAACAGCCCGAGCGCCTCGGGTCTCGGCTGCACCCGATGATCACCGGGATGGGACATCAGGGACGTGAGGCTGCGGACCCGTCCCGGCTGACGCAGCGCCACGACCTGGGCGATCATGCCACCCATCGACTGGCCGACCAGGTGCGCCGATTCGATGCGCAGGGCGTCGAGCAGCCCGAGGGCATCCTCGGCCAGGTCGGCCAGGGTGTACGGGGCATGTTCGAACCGGCCGGCCAGGATCGCGGCGAGATCGGGCTGACCAAGGGCGTCGAGATGAGTCGACTCGCCGACGTCCCGGTTGTCGAACACGATCACCCGGTAGCCGCGGCGGGCCAACGCGACCAGAAGATCTGGATGCCAACCGGCGCGTTGCTGGCCGAGCCCGCCGATCAGCAACAACGGTCGTCCGCCGTTGTCACCGTGAATCTCGTAGGCCAGCTGCAGGCCGTTGGCCATGACGATGCTCATGGCCCGGACGGTAGCCATCCGATGGCGCAGACGCACGCCTTCCCGCCCAAGACACCCAAGCCCGCCCTCGGGGCTCGCCCTGAGGTCCACCGCGAGGCCCACTGCCGGGTCCACCGCGAGGCGAAGGGCATGTAGCCCACAGACTCACTACCTTGTGCGCTTGGTTGACTCTATTTGGTGACGATGACCGTAGGGCTGGCGGACACAGGTGATCTTTCCGACAATCGAGTTCGCGGCGTTCTTCGCCGTGGTCCTGTCCCTGTCGTGGCTGCTCATGCCGCACCCGTGGGCGTGGAAGCCCATGATCCTCGCGGCCTCCTACCTGTTCTACGGCTACGCCGACGCCCGGTTCGTCCTGCTGCTCGTCGCATCGACCCTGTTCAACCAGACCGCCGCCCGGGCGATCCACCGCTGGCACGACCGGCGGATCCTCATCGCCGCGGTCGCGGGCAACCTGGGCCTGCTCGGCTGGTTCAAGTACTACGGCTTCTTCGCCCTGTCCGTGAACGAGGCGCTGCGCGGAGTCGGCCTGCCCGCACCACTGCCACTGCTGCAGGTGGCGCTGCCGATCGGGATCTCGTTCTTCACGTTCCAGGCGATCAGCTACGTCGTCGACATCCACCGCGGGGTGACCGCCCCCGCGCCGCTGCTCGACTTCGCGGTCTACGAGGCGTTCTTCCCGCATCTGGTCGCCGGACCGATCGTGCGGGCCAGCGAGTTCCTCCCCCAGCTGACCACGCCCCGCGATCCTCGCCGGGTCCCGCTGTACCGCGCGCTGCTGCTCATCCTCGGCGGTCTGGCCAAGAAGGTGGTACTCGCCGATCTGATCGCGACCCGGCTGGTCGACCCCGTGTTCGCCGTGCCCGCACAGCACTCCAGCGCCGAGGTCCTCGCCGCGGTGTACGGCTACGCGGTCCAGATCTACTGCGACTTCTCCGCCTACTCCGACATCGCGATCGGACTCGCCCTGCTGCTCGGCTTCCGCTTCCCGGACAACTTCGACCGCCCGTACGCCGCCCGCAGTCTGCAGGAGTTCTGGCGGCGCTGGCACATGACCCTGTCCCGATGGCTGCGCGACCACATCTACCTGCCACTGGGCGGTAGCCGTGCCGGCCCGCGGCGCACCCAGCTCAATCTCATGATCACCATGATGCTGGGTGGACTGTGGCACGGTGCCGCCTGGACGTTCGTGCTGTGGGGCACCCTGCATGGCGCGGCCCTCGCCCTGGAGCGTCGCCTGCGCGCCCGACGGGATCGCCTCGGACGTCCCGCGGGACGTTCCGCCGCCCGGCCCGTGTCCCTGCCGCTTCCCCGGCGCGAGGCCGCCCCGGTGCCGGTGCCGGCTGGCGGCCTGCTGACGGAGCCGGCCCTCCGGCCGACGACGACCCCGGCGCACCTCGCCTCCGGTCCGGCCCGCGAGCTCGGGTCCGCACCTGGCCCGGCCCCCGGCCCCGCCTCGCCATCGCGGGTGCGGACCTGGATCGGGCGGCTGGTGGTCTTCCACTTCGTCTGCGCGACATGGGTGCTGTTTCGCGCCCCGGACCTGGGAACGGCCGGTCAGGTGTTCGCTCGGCTGGTCAGCAGGCCCGGTCCGGCACCGCTGGTCACCCCCACCGTGGTGGCCGCGATCCTCGCCGGGTTGGCGACGGCGGCTGTGCCCCGGGCCTGGTGGATCGTCGTGCGCGGCCAGTTCGCCCGGCTCGGCGTCGGTCTCCAGATCGTCCTGATCACCGCTGCCGTCACGGTCATCTATCACGCCGTCGGGACACAGACGGTGTCCCCGTTCATCTACTTCCGCTTCTGACCTGCCCCTTCACCCTCGAGCCAGCGTCCCGCGGGACGCCCGACCGCATGACCGCCAGAACAGGACGGCGCAGAGATGACCGAACCCCAGCGCGACGACAGCCAACCGGACGGTCCGACCGAATCGGCCGGGCGGGCGATGCTGGTGGTACTGGGCGTACTGGGACTGCTGGCGGTGCTGCGGGCGCCAGCCATGGTGCACACCGGGGAGGGGATGCGCCCTGGACTCACCCGGACCCTGGTGCTCGGCGGGGCGCGTCCACTCGTCGAGGTGACGCACCCGCTGCGCCTTGACCTGCCGGATCGCTGGCTGGCCGACATCTTCGGTCGGGCCCCCGCCTCCTCCCCGTCGAACCCGGGCCTGGCCAGCACCGCCCGCCGGATGACGCCACAGCCCGCCCACCCGGCACGGACGGTGCCCGCGCTGCGGGTCCCGAGCGTCGCCGACCCGCAGCGGGTACTGATCACCGGCGACTCCCTCACCGAGACCCTCGGCCCGGCGATCGCCACCGCGGCGGGCACCACGGTGCGTTCGCGCACCGAGACCCGATACGGGACGGGTCTGGTGCGTCCGGACTTCTTCGACTGGGCCGTCCAGGCCCGCGCCCAGGCCGCGCGGCGCGACCTGGAGCTGGTCATCGTCACCATGGGCGGCAACGACGGACAGACGATCACGTTGCCCGACGGGACCCTGCTGCCCGCCGGAACACCGCGGTGGGCCGCCGAGTACACCCGACGGGCCGAGGTGGTGATGCGGATCTGGACCGGCGACGGCACCCGGCACCTGCTGTGGCTGGGCCTGCCGCCCGCCCGGTCGAAGCGCCTGGCCGGCTACTTCGACCAGCTCGACACCGCGACCGCCGCGGCCGCGAGGACCGTTCCCGGCGCCACCTACCTGGATCTTCGCCGTTGGCTGTCGCGGGACGGCGGCTACAGCGACTACCTCACCACCGCCGATGGCCGGGCCGTACTCGCCCGCTCCCGCGACGGGGTGCACCTCACCCTGGACGGCGCTCGGATCGCCGCGGGGCCCGTCCTCGAGGCGGTTGCCGCCATGCGCCAACCGGGCTGAGCCCCGCCCGCGCGGCGCGGGTCAGCGCGTTCGGAAGCCGAAGCCGGCACCATCGAGATCAGTGCGCGCGCCGGTGACAGCCGTGCGTGCGTCGGCGAGGATCCGCACCGCCCGCGCACCGGCCGGCTCCAGGGCGTCGGCCAGCGCGGCGAGCAGCTCCTCGGCGAGCACGGCCACCTGATCCGCCAGCGCGTGTGGGGCCAGCCGAGGGGGACGCATCCCCGGCGGCGAACCGACACCGGCACGTTCCCCCAGAACGGCCAGCTCGTTGATCAACCGAACAGTCCGCTGTGCCCGGCTCACTTCGCCTGGCACGGGAACCTCCCAGGACGCGCCGGCCCAGCCGCGCAGCTGCCGCACGAGCAGCCGCACCTCGCGGGCGAGCTCGACCACTGAGGTGGACATCCGGGAAGGATACCGGACCGAACCGGCGCCGGCCCTTGCCGGGCGCTGTGGTCTGGGGCACGCTTACGACATGAGTCGTTGACGTCGGGTTTCACGACTGGAGGCGCGCATGTCACTGCACCGTTCCCCGCAGGTCCGTTCCCCGCAGGTCCGTTCCGCTCAGACGCATCAGTACCTCATCGAGCGAATCCCCAAGGTCACCGGTCATGAGGTGAACATCTGGCTGGGCCGGCTGGCCGAGGGCCCAGGGCTGCTGCGCTTCTCCGAGCGGGTGAACTGGCTACGCGCCGAGCACAACCTGCCGCACAGCTACGCCTCCGCTCTCGTACACGAAGCCGACCTACGCCGCCGGGCGATCCGCACCTAGGCCGCATGTGGCCCGGCTGGGGGACGGTGCCCCGGGATCCGCGATCCGGTGCGGCCGCCCCCAGCCGCCGGCCGAGGCCGCTGGCGACACCGACGCTACTGACGAAGCTTGGACAGCAGGCGCAGCATCTCCAGGTAGACCCAGACGAAGCCGATGAGCAGACCGAACGCGGCACGCCAGGCCTCCGACCGCGGCGCCCCCGCCTGGATCGCCCGCTCGATGCCGTCGAAGTCGAGGATGAACTGCAGGCTGGCCACGCCGAGCACCACCACGCTGAACAGGATTCCCAGCGGGGACGGATCGTTGATCACTGGCAGGTGGCTGTCGCTGACACCGCGCACCACGAGATCCGCCAGGCCCAGCAGGACGACGCCGAACAGCACGCCCGTCACGATGCGGGCCATCCGCGGCGTGGCGCGCAGCCGGCGACTGCGATAGGCGACCAGCATCGCGACGAAGATCAGCCCGGTGCCGAGCAGGGCCTGCGGGACGATGTGAGCGAACGCGTCCTCGAAGTAGCGTGAGACGGCGCCGACCGCGACGCCCTCGATCAGCGCGAACGCGATCACCAGCGACGGCCGGATGGTCCCGCGCATCGAGAGGACCAGGCTCAGGGCCAGCGCGACGAGACCGGCGCCCAGCGCGATGCCCGGAGCGTCCGGCCCGATCAGCCACCCGCCGACGGCACCGATGCCCAGCACCGCGAACAGGCCGAGGGTGTGAACCACGACGTCGTCGACGGTGAGCGTCGTCGGCTGCCGGAACTGGCTGGACAGCTGCTCCGGGGTGGGCGTGGGCGGCGGCGCGAAGGACCCTGGGCGCAGCGCGGGGTTCGAGGAACGTAGGTCGGCCATCGAGCCGGCTCCTCCAACGACAGTGAACGAGGTGGTCACCGGTCCAACGATCTCGCGCGCGCGGGGGTTCCCGACCGGGATGCGAGGGTGAGTCCAGTCCAACGTCGATCGCCCACGCGCGCAACCGGGCGGCGTGGGCGATCGACGTTGAGCAAATGTGCCGGTGGTCGGAGTCGAACCGACACTCGAGCTGTTTTTAGGACAGCCTCCTCTACCAGTTGGGATACACCGGCGCGTCTACATCGCTGCTATTTCTACCACGCTACGTAGGTTCTGGGAATAACACATCGCGGATGAAGCAGTCGGAGTCGACGACACCGACGAAAGCGTGACTCTTCGTGACGGGGATGCCGCTCATTCGCCATGACCTTCGATCGGAGGTGGACCAAGCGACGACAGTCAAATGCCTCGGGCCGTAGGCACAGTTAGCAGATGCCACCGGCCTCGCCGGAATAGCCGACTAAGGTGCACGGAACCCGGCCGACCTCATCTCTGGACAGTCGCCGGCATTCGTGGTGCGCACTGGATGCCGGCCGCATCCCGCTCAGCTGCCGGACGAGCCCTCCGATGCGCCGGAGGGGGCCGCCGATGCCGACACGGCTGGCGTCGGCGTGGCCACGCTGCGGAACTCCCTGCGCGGATCGGCGAAGGAACCCAGCGAGACGATCTCTCGCCGGAAGAAGAGCGCGAGGGTCCAGTCGGCCATCACCCGCGCCTTGCGGTTGACGGTCGGCACGCGACTGAGGTGGTAGGTCCGGTGCATCAACCAGGCTGGCCAGCCACGCAACCGCACCCCGTACACCTCGGCGACCCCCTTGTGCAGGCCAAGCGACGCCACGCTGCCGGCATAACTGTGCTCATAGGGACGAATCGGACGCTTCCTCAGCTCGGCGACGAGGTTGTCCGCGAGGCGAGCCGCCTGGCGGACGGCGTGCTGCGCCGACGGACCCGTGGTCGCCCCCTCCCCCTTGGTCAGGTCGGGCACCGCGGCGCAGTCACCCGCGGTCCAGGCGCCGGGCGCTCCGTCGACCTGGAGGAAGGCCGTGGCCCGCACCCGGCCCTGTTCGTCGAGCGGAAGGTCCGTCCGGGACAGCACGGGGTTCGGCTTGACGCCAGCGGTCCAGACGACGGTTCCGGCGTCGAAGCGCTCGCCGCTGTCCAACTCGACCCGCCCATCGACCAGACTTTCCACCCGCGTTTTCAGCTTCACCTCGATTCCGCGATGCTCCAGTTGCTTCACGGTATAAAGACCCATCGCCGGAGAAACCTCCGGAAGTATTCGATCGGTGGCCTCCACCAGAACCCAGCGCATCTCGTCCGCACTGAGATCAGGATAAAACGAGCAGGCATCGCGGGCCATGTCCTCGAGTTCGGCGAGGGCCTCGATTCCCGCATAACCGCCACCAATGAACAGGAATGTGAGGGCGCGGCGCCGGACCGCCGCCTCCGTGGCGGAGGCCGCGGCGTCAAGGCGGCTGAGGACCTGATTGCGTAGGTAGATCGCCTCGGCTGCGCTCTTGAACCCGATGCCCTGCTCCGCCAGCCCCGGAATGGGCAGTGTTCGCGCCACCGAGCCGGGACACATCACCAGCACGTCGTACGTCAGCTCAAAATGATCACCGAGGGGCGGCTGGATCACCGCCACCCGTCGCCCGTGGGACACGGACTGTACAGTCCCGCTGATCACGCGACTGGACTTGAGCACCTTGCGCAGCGGAACGACCACATGTCGTGGCTCCAGGTTGCCGGCGGCCGCCTCGGGCAGGAACGGCTGGTAGGTCATGTACGAGTTGGGGTCGACCACCGTGATGCTCGCCTCGCCGCCGCGCAGCTTCCGTTGCAGTCGCAGGGCCGTGTACATGCCGACGTAACCCCCACCGACGATGAGGATGTGCGGTGCGCGCCCATAGCTCATGCGAAAACCGTACCCGCGACGACCGTGTCACACCGCCGCTCGAACCAACCGGCGCGACCATTTCCGTGACGCACGACACGTAATACAGATGAGTGCTTTGGACCACGCGCCGTGGTGACGGCCACATTTCGGCCCACATTGTGAACGCGCTCAGCTCGGTTCGACCAGCCGTGGGGTCGAGGCGAAAACCGTGTCGAGCATCACCTCGGTGACCCGCCCGGTGAAGGTGTTCTGCCGGCCCGGGTGATAACAGCCGACAACGGTGGCCCGCGCGACAGGCCGACACCCGCGCGTCGAGTTCGTCGGCCCGGCCGCCGTGGCGGCGAACGTCACCACCTGCCCGCCGGGCTCGGCCGCTGGTGCGCCCGTCCCGTGGGACCGTGGCTCAGCCCGTGACGATGGGTGCGGCGGGGGCCGCGGCCAAGGCCAGCGCGATGCCGTCGAGGATGTCACGCTCGCTGGCCACGACCGCGCTCGCCCCGGTGCGCTCGACCAGCGTGCGCAGTACGAGTGATCCGGCCGCGATGACGTCGACCCGGCCCGGATGCATGACCGCGAGCGCCGCCCGCTCGTCGTGGGTCATCGCCACCAGACGGGCGGTGACCTCGGCGACCTGCTCGGCGCTGGTCACCGACAGGTGGATGCGCTCAGCGTCGTAGCCGGGCAGGTCCGCGGCGAGCGCGGCAACGGTGGTGACCGTTCCGGCGACACCGACCAGGGTGGCCGCCCGCTCGATCGGCACGGTCTGCGCGGCCAGGTCGAACGCGGCCCGCGCATCGGCGACGATCGCCGCCACCTGTGCCGCCGTCGGCGGGTCGTCCCGCAGATGCCGCTCCGCCAGACGCACGCAGCCCACGTTCACCGAACGTGCGGCCCGCACCCCGGCCAGGTCGCCGAGGACCAGTTCGGTCGAGCCGCCGCCGATGTCCGCGAGCAGGACCGGCGTCGCGACGGACGCGGTCGTGGCCAGATCACCGATCGCACCGGCGAACGACAACCCGGCCTCCTCGTCCCCGCTGATCACCTCGGGGTCGACCCCGAGGATCTCCCGGACTCCGGCAACCAGATCGCCGCGGTTCCGGGCGTCCCTCGTGGCACTGGTGGCGACCATCCGCACCCGCGTCGCGCCCAGCCGTTCGATCTCGCCGGCGTAGTCGCGCAGCGCCGCCAGTGTGCGCTCCAGCGCCTGCGGGGAGAGCTCTCCGGTGCGGTCGACTCCCGCGCCAAGACGCACGATCTCCATCCGGCGGGTCAGTTCGCGCAGTCGGGGACCATCGACCTCCGCCACCAGCAGACGGATCGAGTTGGTGCCACAGTCGATCGCGGCGACGCGGGTCATACCGATCCCTTCCTCTTCGCGTTCTCGCGCTCGGCACCGCCGGCGGCGGGCACGCAGGCCTCGTCGGGCACGCAGGGGCCACGACGGCCCCAGTCCTCGATCGCGGCGAGCGCCTCGTCGCCGAACGGGTTGACCCCGGGTCCCGCGGCCAGGCTGTGGGCGACCAGCACGTGCAGGCACTTCACTCGGGTCGGCATCCCCCCCGCGCTGGGGGCTCCGGTGAGCGGCTCACGGGTGTCCCGACGGTCGAGGTAATCCTGGTGCGCCGCCGCGTACGCGGCGGCCAGCTCCGGATCGGTCGCCAGCCGCTCGGTCATCTGGCGCATCACCCCGGCACCTTCCAGCCGGGACACCGCGCTCGCCGCCCGCGGGCAGGTCAGGTAGAACAACGTCGGGAACGGGGACCCGTCGGGCAGCCGGGGTGCGGTCTCCACCACATCCGGACGTCCGCAGGAACACCGGTGCGCGACCGCCACCAGGCCGCGGGGCTCACGGCCCAGCTGCTGGCGGACAACCTGCGCGTCCTGGGTCGTCACGGCCGTCCGCACCACGTTTCCCCCGTTTCCTGGCCGTGGCGTCGTGTCCACGACGATGTCGCCGGCTCCATCATGACGCGGCGGCCACACCGCGCTACGGCGCGGAGATCTGCGACCACAGTCTGCCGTACCAGGCCGAGTCGCCGGCGGACGCGCCGCCGTGGGCCTCGTCCGTCGACGGCGGCGTCGCTGGTGCCGGCATCAGATAGGCCTGCTCACCGGGCTTGAGGTAGTGCAACCGGCGCCGCGCCTCATCCTCGACCCAGGCCTGGTCGCCGTAGCGACCGACCGTGGTGCGCAACTGGTCCACCTGGGTCTGGGCCTGCGCGTTCGCTCGGACAAGCTGGGAAAGCTTGCTCTGCTGACGCAGGTACAACCGCAATGGGTAGGCCAGGGTGAGGACCAGCACGCAGATCACGACGGCGAGCAGGGTAGCCCTCGTCGTCAGTGCGACACGCGGCGCCGGCACCGGACTCAGGCGGACTGACCGTGCCGGGGGAAGGCCGCCGCACCCGCGTACCGGGCCGCGTCGTCCAGCTCCTCCTCGATCCGCAGCAACTGGTTGTACTTCGCGACCCGTTCGGTACGTGCCGGCGCTCCGGTCTTGATCTGACCGCAGTCGACCGCGACGGCGAGGTCGGCGATCGTGGTGTCCTCGGTCTCCCCGGACCGGTGCGACATCATCGCCCGGTAGCCGCTGCGATGGGCGAGAGTGACCGCGTCCAGGGTTTCGGTGAGCGTGCCGATCTGGTTGACCTTGACCAGCAGGGCGTTCGCGGCCTTCGACGCGATGCCGCGAGCGAGCCGCTCGGGGTTGGTGACGAACAGGTCGTCCCCGACCAGCTGGACCTTGTCGCCGAGGCGCGCTGTCAGCTCCACCCAGCCGGTCCAGTCGTCCTCGGCGAGCGGGTCCTCGATCGACACGATCGGGTAGGCATCGACCAGCTCGGCGTAGTAGTCGCTGAGCTGAGCCGCGGTCCGGGTCTGGTTCTCGAACGTGTAGGCCCCGTCGGCGAAGAACTCGGTCGACGCGACGTCCAGTGCCAGGACCACATCCGAACCCAGACGCAGGCCGACCTTGTCGACCGCCTCGGCGATGAGGTCGAGCGCGTCCCGGTTGGTGGGCAGGCTGGGCGCGAAGCCACCCTCGTCACCGACGCCGGTGGCCAGGCCCCGGGCCTTGAGCACGCTCTTGAGCGCGTGATAGACCTCGGCACCCCAGCGCACCGACTCCGAGAAGGTCGGCGCCCCGATGGGAGCGATCATGAACTCCTGGATGTCCACGTTGCTGTCGGCGTGCGCGCCACCGTTGAGAATGTTCATCATCGGCACCGGCAGCAGGTGCGCGCTGGGACCGCCCAGGTAGCGGAACAGCGGCAGGTCGCTGGCGGCGGCGGCGGCCTTGGCGACGGCCAGGCTCACCCCGAGCAGGGCGTTCGCACCGAACGCGGACTTGTCAGGAGTGCCATCGAGATCGATGAGACGCTGGTCGAGCAGCCGCTGCTCCGCCGCGTCCAACCCGATGATCTCGGGCTGGATGCGTTCGATGACAGCGGCCACGGCCCTGCGCACACCCTTGCCGCCGTATCGGTCCTCACCGTCGCGCAGCTCGACAGCCTCGAAGGCGCCGGTGCTCGCACCGCTGGGCACGGCGGCACGAGCGAGCGTGCCGTCCTCCAGCACAACCTCGACCTCGACGGTGGGGTTACCGCGCGAGTCAAGGATCTCGCGGGCTCCTACGGCCTCGATGGACGGCACGGTTAGACCTCCGAATGCGACGGGGGACGGATCGTCACGGACCGAGACTACCGTCGTGCCTCGGCTGACGAGACGCCGAACGGGCTGCGGCGCGCCGCCCGCCGGTGCCGAAGGTACTCAGTGGATCCGTCCCATCGGCGGCATGGTCAGCGGGCCGGCCACGGGCAGCCCGAGACGAGCGGCCAGTGGCGCGAAGGAGCCCCATCCGAACGACCCGAATGCTGACCCCACCGTCGAGCCCAGCGACGGACCGACGGCCGCGGCGCCCCGATCCTCACTGGATCTGGGTGTACGCACCCGGTCCAGCACCGACGGCCTGGCGGTCAGTCGCACCCGGGGAGTCTCGTCCGCCGGCAGGCCGGCCCGCGACCAGGCCAGCCGCAGGGCGTCGGAAAGCCCGCCGAGTTCGTCGACCAGACCGTGCCGGTGGGCGTCCGCGCCCGTCCACACCCGACCACGAGCCAGCTCGTGGACCCGGTCCCGACCCAGCCCTCGGGAGAGGGAGACCTTGTCGACGAAGTCGGCGTAGACCCGGTCCAGGAACTCCTCGAGCTTCTCCCGCTCGCCCTCGGTGAACGGCCGCCGCGGGGACATCATCAGCGCATGCTCGCCCTCCGCGACCGCGCCGAAGCCGACGCCGACCTTGTCCAGCAGGTCCCGCACGACCTGCTTGCCGGCGAACACCCCGATCGACCCGGTCAGCGTGCCGGGGTTGGCCACGATCAGGTCCGCCGCCAGGGCGACGAAGTACCCACCTGAGGCTGCCACATCACCCATGGAGACGATCAATGGTCGACCGGTCGCCCGAAACCGTTCGGCCTCCCGACGGATCAGGTCCGAGGCGACGTAGGAGCCGCCGGGGCTGCTGACCCGCAGCACCGCGGCGGCGACATCCTCATCGCGTGCCGCGGCCCGCAACGCCGCCGTGATGGAGTCGGAAGCCAGAGCCTGCCCGGAAAACGGGCCCGCCGCCGCGGAACCGAGCACCACCGGCCCGGTTCCGTAGATCAGCGCGACGACCGAGCGACGCGGGTCGCCGTGCGCGGGCGTGACGGTCGGCGCCAGCGGCGAGCTCTGCCGCTCCACCTCGGACCCTGCCCCGGACTCGCTCCCACCGGACCGCGCCGACGGCTCCTCCCGCAGGAAAAGCGCTCCGGGCCCACGCGCGGCGAACGCGGTCACGCGCCGCACCGGCGACTTCTCCCTGCGTTCCGCGGAACGCAGGGAGGCGGAGGCATACATCAGCACCGGCTCGGAGGCGCCGCCCCCACCCTCTCCGGCAGCGTCGCCGACAGCAGCGTCGCCGACAGCAGCCTCGCCGTCGTCGCTCGCGCCGATCCTCGCCCGGGCGGCGGCGTACACCTCGTCGCGATAGCCGAGCCGGTCGACCAGCCCGGTGTCCAGTGCGACCGTGCCGGTCAGCGGGCCAAGGTCGATCAGCCGCCGAACCCGGTCGGCGGGAATACCGCGGCCCTGCGCGATACCCGCGACGACCTGCTCCGCGGACGACTCGATGATCCGGCTCACGGCCTCCAGGTGGGCTGGCGTGAAGTCCCGTTCGACGAGTGTGTTCACCGCGTTCTTGTACTCGTAGCGCTGTCCGATCTCGACGGTCACGCCCAGGCGGTCCAGCGCACCGCGCAGAAAGGGGGTCTCCATACCGAGCCCGGTCAGGCCGCAGTCACCACAGGGCGCAAGCCAGATCTCGTCGAAGGCGGTCGCCAGGTAGTACGGCCCCGTCCCACCTCCGAACTCGCCGAACGTGTCGGCGTACGCGATGGCGGTACCCCCCGCGGCGCGGAAGGCGCTGATCGCCGCTCGAATCTCCTGGATGTGGGCCAGTGGCATCCCGCACGCGGCGATGTGCGCGACCACGACCGGAACCCGGGCATCATCCGTGGCGTGGCGCAGCGCCTCCACGATGTCGCGCAGCGTGTTGCGCCGTCGAGAAAGGGCGAACGTCACCGGGTCGGCCGGAACACCTTCGAGCAGTTCCACCATGAGATCAAGCTCGAGGACGACTGGCGCCGTCCGCCGCGCCGCGATCTGCCGGACGTCGGCCAGCGCCTTACGTGGGATGGCAGCCATGCTCAGAGGCTAATCGCCGGTCCGGCCATGCAGGAAGGCCAGCACCGAGCAGAGTTGGCGCGGAGGCGGCGCCACGGGCGGCCTACCTCGAAGCCAGCCTGCCGGCGGGCAGGTCAGCCTGCCGGCGGGCAGGGAGATGGCCACAGCGTGCGCCACCGTTCGGCGGGCAGCGGGTCGGGCGGTGCTGCGCTGTCCGCGCGGGCGGCACCCTCGGCCGCTGCGAGTTGATCGCGGAATCGGCGCGCACGTGCGCGCAGCGCCTGCTCGGGGTCGACCCGCCCGGCGCGGGCCCACGCGACGGCGGCGAAGAGCAGGTCGCCGACGGCACGTTCGGCGTCATCGCTCGAGGAGAGCGGGGTTGTCGCCACGTCGGCGACGATGGACAGGAGGGCTCCCTCGACACCGGACACGGCCTGATCCGTAGCCGCGACGGGGACGGGGACGGCGACGTCCAGCGGGACGCCGATACCGCTGGCACGTCTGAGGAGCTTGGCGGCGAGTGAGAGCGCTGGCTGCGACAGCGCGACCCCCTCGGTCACCGAGACCCGCCCCTTCTCCTCGGCCTTGATGGCGTTCCAGTTGGTGACGACGTCCGCCGACCCGTCGACGATCACATCGGCGAACACGTGCGGATGGCGGCGGATCAGCTTGGCGGCGAGCCCGGTCGCCACGTCGTCGACATCCCAGGGGTCCTCGGGGCGTTCGGCGGCCACCCGGGCGTGGAAGAGGACCTGCATCAGGACGTCGCCGTCCTCGATCGCCTGGTAGGCCTCGTAGGTCTCCTCGATCAGATAGGGGGCGAGGGATTCGTGGGTCTGCTCGGCATCCCACGGGCAGCCACCGGGTGAGCGCAGCCGATCCATGACGGACACCGCGTCCAGCAGCGCCGAGCCGGGAAGCTCGGCGGTGGCGAGGAGCGTGTCGACGATGAGGTCACGCGCGGCCTCGTCACCGTCCGGCGGGGTGGTCTGGGCCAGGCGGTCCAGCTGGCGATCGAGATCGCTGGGTGCGACCGGATCGGCGAGCCAGGCGATCCGCGCCGCGTCCGGCGGTACGTGCGGGGACAGCCAGGCGGCGAGCTTCTCGTCCGCGGTCTCCCGGTGGGAGTCCTCGCCGGTGATGACGGTGACGGCGGCGCCGGCCGCGCGCAGGGCGTCCAACTGCGGATGGGCGGGTGACGCCGTGAGTACCGGCAGCTGGCGAAGCAGGTCCCAGGCGGGCGCGGTGAGGATGCCCGGAGCGACCCGCGGACTGGTAACGATCATTGTGACCCGCAGCGGCATGTCTTCTCTCTCGCAGGCGTCAGGATTTCGCAGGCGTCAGGGCAGCGCCGGGCGTCAGGACTGGAGGGTCGTGTCCAGGGTGGGGGGCGGCACGACGCTGGACGCGATGGTGCCGTCGGCGGCGACGATCCCGAACTGGGCGGTGTCCCAGCGACCGAAGCGCGGGTTGACCGAGATCGGGTTCTTCTTCTCAGCCTGGTAGAGGATCGGCTTGAGCGCGGCGGCGCGCACGTCGGCGGCGATGAACCGGGCCAGGTAGGGCTTGGCCTGGGCATAGGTGAGCGGAATCCGGCCGACCTGGCTGACGATGCTGTCGTACTGGCTTCTGGTCTGGGCGTCGGTCGCGACCAGGGTGGGCGAGATCCGGTCGCTGAGCGCCGACTGGATCGCACCGGATCTCACGATCACCGCGACGTCCCGCTGGGCGAAGCCGACCGCGGCGGCGCGCTGCTCGAAGGCCTTGACGCTCCCGAACTGCAGGATCGCGTAGGCCTGGTAGTAGGCCGAGACGTCGGCGTCGCTCACGGTGATGCCGCGGCGGTGGGCCTCGTCCGACATGAGTTGTAGCTGGACGAGGGTGGTGAGTGTGCGTCGCTGCAGGGAGGGCTGGTCGAGCGGGGTGGCGGCGGACTGGCCGGACGGCGACAGGGGCACGGCCTGCGCGGCGGAGAGACCGCGTTCGACGATGCTGCGCAGCTGGGAGGTCTCGATCGCGTGCGATCCGACCTGGGCGGCGGCGCCGGCATGCGTCGTGCAGGCCGAAGCGGCGAGCACGACGGCCATGCTCAGTCCGACGCCAGCGAGAAGGCGAGGAAGCTTCACGAACCCAGACGCTATCCGCTCAGGTGTGGCCAAGCACACCTCCGGTCCTCGAAGCCCGCGATTCAGCCGGCCGCGGCGGCGATCGAGTCCCCGACGACGGCGGCGAGCAGGTTCCCGGCCCAGGCCAGCAGCGCCCGGTCACGCAGGGGACGAGAGCCGATCCGTCCGGTCTCGGTGGGTGCGGGAACGAGTACGGTGCGCGCCGTGGCCTTGACCACCGCGCCCTTGTACAGCCGGGCCAGGCGAAGACCCTGGCTCTCCCGCAGCTCCAACGGCGCGAAGCGGATCTGACGACCGGCCGCCGTGATCTCGGTGACCCCGTAGCGGCGGGCGAGCACCCGCAGGCCGGCGACGGCGAGCAGGTTCTCCACCGGCTCCGGTACCGGGCCGAACCGGTCCACCAGTTCGCCGCGCACCTCGTCGATCTCGGTGTCGGTGACCGCACCGGCGAGGCGCCGGTAGGCGTCCAGGCGCAGACGTTCGCTGGGCACGTAGTCGTGCGGCAGGCTCGCGTCCACCGGAAGTTCGACCTTGACCTCCGGCGGCGCCTCGACGGAGTCCTTGCGGTATTCGGCGACGGCCTCACCGACCATCCGGACGTACAGGTCGAACCCGACCGAGGCGATGTGGCCGGACTGCTCGCCGCCGAGCAGGTTGCCCGCGCCGCGGATCTCCAGGTCCTTCATCGCCACCGCCATGCCGGCGCCGAGGTCGTTGTGCTGGGCGATCGTGGCGAGACGGTCGTGCGCGGTCTCGGTCAGTGGTTTGTCCGCGGGGAACAGGAAGTACGCGTAGGCGCGGTCGCGGCCCCGCCCGACCCGTCCGCGCAGCTGGTGCAGCTGGGACAGGCCGAAGACGTCGGCCCGCTCGACGATGAGCGTGTTCGCGTTGGAGATGTCCAGGCCCGATTCGACGATCGTGGTGCAGACCAGCACGTCGAACTTCTTCTCCCAGAAGGAGACCATGACCTGTTCGAGGGCGTCCTCGTGCATCTGGCCGTGCGCGGTGGCGATGCGGGCCTCGGGAACCAGTTCACGCAGCTGCGCGGCGGCCCGGTCGATCGACTCGACCCGGTTGTGGATGAAGAAGACCTGGCCCTCGCGCAGAAGTTCCCGGTGGATCGCCGCGGCGACCTGCCGGGTGTCGTAGGCGGCCACCGAGGTGAGTACCGGATGGCGTTCCTCCGGCGGGGTGTCGATCGTGGACAGCTCGCGGATGCCGGTGATCGACATCTCCAGGGTGCGGGGGATCGGCGTGGCGCTCATCGTGAGCACGTCCACGGCGGTGCGCATCTTCTTGAGCTGTTCCTTGTGCTCGACCCCGAAACGCTGCTCCTCGTCCACGATCACCAGGCCCAGGTCCTTGAACCGGGTCTCGTTGGACAGCAGCCGGTGGGTGCCGATGACGATGTCGACACCGCCATCGGCGAGGCCGTCCAGGGTGACGCGTTGTTCGCTGGCCGAGTTGAACCGGCTCATCGCCCGCACGATGACGGGGAACGCGGCGTAACGCTCGCTGAAGGTCTGGAAGTGCTGCTGGACCAGCAGGGTCGTCGGCACCAGGACGGCGACCTGCTTGCCGTCCTGGACGGCCTTGAACGCGGCGCGCACCGCGATCTCGGTCTTGCCGTAGCCGACGTCGCCGCAGATCACCCGGTCCATCGGGACCGGCTTCTCCATGTCCGCCTTCACCTCGTCGATGGCGGCGAGCTGGTCGGGGGTCTCGCGGAACGGGAAGGCGTCCTCGAGTTCGCGCTGCCAGGGATTGTCCGGGGCGAAGGCGTACCCGGGGGCGGCCATCCGCGCGCTGTAGAGACGGATCAGTTCGCCGGCGATCTCCTTGACCGCCTTGCGGGCGCGGCTCTTGCGCTTGGCCCAGTCGGCGCCGCCGATGCGGTCGAGGCTCGGACCCTCGCCGCCGGTGTACCGGCTGATCTGTTCGAGCTGGTCGGTGGGGACGTAGAGGCGGTCGCCGCGGGCGTACTCGAGTAGCAGGTACTCCCGCTTCGCCCCGGCGACCGTGCGGGTGACCATCTCGACGTAGCGGCCGACGCCATGGGCGTCGTGGACCACCAGGTCGCCGGGGGCGAGCGCCAGGGGGTCGATACCCTTGCGGCGCCGACTCGGCATCCGGCGCATGTCCCGGGTGGTGACACCACGAGCGCCAGCGATATCACTTTCGGTTATGACCGCCAGGCGCAGTGTGCTGCTGGTGAATCCGGTGCCGAGCTGGCCTCGGGTGACGACGGCGACGCCGGGCACGAGTTCGGCGTCGTGGGCGTACCGGGCGCCGAGGTCGGCCTCCCGCAGCATCTCGACCAGCCGTTGCGCCGGTCCGTGCCCCTCGGTGACGATCAGCACCCGTCGCGACTCGGCCAGCCAGCCCTTGACATCCGCGATGACCGCGGCGGTGTCACCGTGGTAGAGCGGCGCCGGACGCAGGCTCGCGACAACCGTGTTGTCGCCCTCGAGGGCGTCTGGTCCGCCGTCCTCGGCGAGGGGGACACCATCAGCGGCCGCCGCGGCGAACGGGCTGACCGACCACCAGGGCAGGCCGCGCCCGGCGGCCCGCTCCCGCACCTGCGCGATGGACCGGTAGGCGGCCGCGCCCAGGTCTATCGGCGCACCGCCACCGAGCGCGGCGACGCTCCAGGACGCCTCGAGGAACTCCTGGCTGGTCCGCACCAGCTCACCGGCCCGGGCCCGGACCCGCTCCGGGTCGCAGACCAGTACGTGGGTGCCGGCGGGCAGCTCGTCGAGCAGCAGCGACATGTGCTCGACCAAGACGGGAGCGAGCGCCTCCATACCGTCCGCGGGAATGCCGTTGGCGATCTTGTCCAGCAGGTCGATCAGTTCGGGATGCTCCCCGGTCAGGGCCGCGGCACGCGCCCGGACGTCCTCGGTGAGCAGCAGCTCGCGGCAGGGCGGAGCGAACAGCCCACGCGGCACGCCCCCGCCTGGCCGGGTGTCCGCCGCCGACGACTCGTCGTCAGCGAGGGCCCGCTGGTCGGCGACGGAGAAGCGGCGGATGTCCTCCACCTCGTCACCGAAGAACTCCACCCGCAGCGGATGCTCCTCCGTGGGTGGGAACACGTCGAGGATTCCGCCACGCACCGCGATCTCGCCGCGCCGCTCGACCAGGTCCACCCGGTGGTAGGCGATGCCCACCAGCCGGGCGACCACATCTTCGAGGTCGGCGGTGTCACCGGTGGTGAGCTGCACCGGGGCGAGATCACCAAGCCGGGCCACCTGAGGCTGCAGGACGGCGCGTACCGGAGCGACCACCACCTTCGGCGCGGGACCACTGGCCTCATCCGGATGGGCCAGCCGGCGCAGCACCGCCAGGCGCTGACCGACCGTGTCCGCGCGCGGCGACAGCCGCTCGTGTGGCAGGGTCTCCCAGCTCGGATAGACCGCCACCGCGTCCTGACCGAGCAGATCGCCGAGGGCTGCGGCCAGGTCCTCGGCCTCCCGCCCGGTCGCGACCACCGCGAGCACCGGCCGACCGGCCCCACCAGCCCCGCCGCCGCTGGTGGACGCGGCCAGCGCGGCCGCGGCGAAGGGCCGCAACGCCGCGGGCCCCGCGAGGTCGAGAGTCGACTGGCCGGCGGTGCTGATGGCCCGAGCCAGGGCCGGATCGCCGCCCGGCCGGGCGATCAGTGCGTCAAGTAGCGGCGCGAGGGTCATAACCCTGTCCCTGGGCCTCTCCGGAACGGCGCGTCCCCGGGGCCGTAGGTCCCAGGGGAGGTGGCGCCTCGAGAACAAGCGGAGTGACGTACACCCACACGCGACGCGGAAAGTCGGCCGGGACGCCGCCTTCAGCCTACGACACCGACGGCTGCCGGGGTCGGTACGAGCCTCCTCCACCGTCGCGGCACCGCCACATCAGGGAGCGCGTCCGGGGACAGATCGACGTACAGTCGACTCCCCTGGCGACCAGCCGGCCGCCCGGCACCCCTACCGAGGCTGGGGGCGAGTTGTCCACCACGCGCCGCAACGTTTCGGGATCGGGCGCGGGCCGCGGTGACGTCCATCAGATCGGCGAGGTCGCCGAGCAGGTCGGCCTTTCCCTGCGCACCGTGCGGTACTACGAGGAGGCGGGCCTGCTCACGCCGGTGGACCGGACGGTGGGCGGGTTCCGGCTCTACGATCGCGACGCGATCGAGCGGCTGCTGCTCATCCGCAAGATGAAGCCGCTCGGGTTCAGCCTCGAGGAGATGCGCGCGCTCCTGTCGCTGCGGGACGAACTGGGCGCGCCGGGCCTGTCCCCTGAGGTCCGGGCCCGCCTGCGCGAACGGCTGGCCACCTGGGTCACACTCGCGGAGCAGAAGCTGGCCTCGCTACGCGACCAGGTCGACGTCGCCGAGGCGTTCGTCGACGGTCTTCAGCTCGACGCGGACCGCACCGGCACCTTCTGATCAGCCCCCACCCCACAGCCGCTGGTAGGCGACGGCGGACGCCGGGTTGAGGTTCGGGTTCACCAGGGACGAGCGGACGTTGTCAGATTCGGCGTCGGAGAAATACGCCTCGTAGGCGAGAATGTCTGCGTTGTGGCGAAATGTATCGTACATTTTCTGCACGTAGACGGGATTGTCGCCACCGGCGGCGCCCGACCGACCGGCCTTGCTGCCCTGCTGACTGGCCACTCCCCACTCCGGCACGGAGAACAGCTTGTTGTGGGTGCGGGCAAAAGTGATCACCTGGCAGAGGCCGGCGTCGCCGTTGCACTGATCGTCGAAGGCGGCGGCGGTGGGACTCGGTGGATACTGGTCGTAGCTGTCGACCCCGATGACGTCGACATACTGGTCCCCCGGGTAGAGATCGAAGGCCCCGACCGGGGTGGTCGACCCGTGCGCGTTGAGATTCCAGTCGATCCGGACCGTGGGGCTGGTCGATTTGATCGCCGATGAGGCGTGCCGGAAACACTGGATCCAGTTCTGCGGGTCCGTCGCGGCCCAGGCGAACCAGAGTCCGTTGAACTCCCAACCGAGGCGGACGAACGAGTCACCGCGCCCCTGGGCCACCAGCCAGCGACCGAACTGCCGCCAGTAGCTGTCGTAGTCGCCGGCGGCGCAGCTGGCGAGGTTGCCCTTCTGCGGCCCGGAATCCGGGAACAGTGGCTGCGTGAGCACCCAGGTGCCCGCGTACCCCGCGAACGTCGACGTGCCGCGCCCCACCCACGGTGAGGTGATCGCACCCCAGCTGCTGCGTTCGGTGTACATGACGACCACGTCGTTGGGTCGACCGCGGAAGGCCGCCCACGCGCTCGCCTGCTCGAGCGAATGCGCGGCCACACCCGTCGCGAACAGCCCGCTGGTCGTCGCCCGGGCCACCCGCTGCACCCTGGCGGCCACGGCCGTCGGCGCCGCGGACGGTTCCGCGGGACGCGGCTGCTCGGTCCGCGCCACCCTCGTGCCCGCGCCCGGCGCTGGCGCCGCCACGTTCTCGCGCCCGGACGGCACGAGCACCAACGCGATACCGGCGGCCAACGCCAGCACCACCGCCACCGCGACCGCGATGATCGGCAGGTTCGGGATACGGCTTGCCCCACCCCAGTGCGCGGTGATCCACGCCGCCACCCTGGATCGCCGCGACAGCGGCACGTCCCGCGGGACACCCGTGCGAACATCGGCCGCCCTGGCAGCGCCGGATCGACCGCCGCCGGTGGCTCCTCGGGCACCAGCGGCACCAGCGGCGGAACGCCGCTGCGCCGGGCGCCGGTCCGGCTCCGGATAAGGGTCCGGCTCCGGATGACGGTGCGGTGTCGGATAACGGTTCGTTTCTGGCCGGACCGGCCGGGCCGCGCCGCGGCCGTCCTCCCGCGGGTACGGCCGGTCCTCCCGCGGGTACGGGTCCGGCCACCGGCTCGGCGGTGCGTCCGGGCGGCGACGGTGGGCCCCCGGATCGCGCGGACCGGTCCGCGGGGCAGGAGCACTCCGCGGATCACGACGACGATCCGCGGCAGCGTCCCACCCGCTGCCAGCCCGGTCACGGTCATCGGAACGGTCACCGCGATCGACGCTGTCGCGGTGGTCGTCACGGTCGCGGTAGTCAGCGCGATCGGGATGGCTGGCGCGATCGCCGTTCGGGTGCGCGGGTGGGACGCCGGGCCAGCGCAGCACCCCCGTGTCCTCGGCGCTGGGCTCAGGTGCCCCATCCCAGCCGGCGTGACCCCGGGCGTCGCGGCTCGCCACATCACGGCCCCGGATGTCACGACCCCGCGCGTCACCGCTGCGAATGTCACCGCTCCGGGTGTCACGGCGGGCTGGGAGGCGGCGGACGTCGAACAGCGCGGTGCCCTCGTCCATCCCGTCCGGCGCCGGACGGGACTCGCCCGAGCGGCCGCGCGGCGCGGGCTCATCCGACCAGGGGCGCTCATGCATGCGCATCACCCCTGATCGTGATCCACGGCCCGACGGCACGGATCTGCCTGAACGGCCTACCGGCTCTCGTCCGTCCCGTCGCGACGGACGAACCGTAACAAGAGCGTACGAAGCGCGATGATGCCAGGCCGAAGCTGTCACGTACCGCAACAGGCATTCGACCTCCTCCGTGTTGTCTCACCAGAGATGACGTCGGATCGGACAGGTACGTTGCCGTCACCGTCAGGATCGCGACATCACCTGGGCCTCTGATCGCGACAGGGTTCGGGCCGCGGTCGTGCCGGAGCGGTCTGCGACGGTACCCCGCCACCACGCCCGAGCCGGCCTGGCGCCGCGTCCGACCCCACGCCGATCAGCACACTGATCAGTACACGGACTAATACGGCCCTCGGCTCCGGGAACCGGGTCCGCCGGGGGCGGGCCGCAGCAGCTGACGTTGCCGCCGGGAGGAGCCGGCCAGCGGGTGGAGGGTCGTACGGTACCGTTGCGGCGAAAGTACCGGGGGCCCGAGAGCAGGTGGTTCGCCCGCCGGTCTGCCCACCAGACGCCACGGGCCGCTGGGCGCTCTGTCGCGGGCAACGTGCCGCCTGCGCCCATCCGCCCGCCGCGGCCCGACCGGGGCACGAGCACGGGAGACGCAACAGTCGTGAGCACCGACAGCGCACAGCGCACCGAATCCGTAGATCCCGCCGACATCCCCGTCGTCATCCTCTGCGGAGGCATGGGGACGCGCCTGCGGGAGGCGAGCGAGAAGCTGCCCAAGCCACTCGTGGACATCGGCGGCAAGCCGGTGCTGTGGCACATCATGAAGACCTATGAACACTACGGGTTCCGTAAGTTCGTCCTCTGCCTCGGATACAAGAGCGACCTGATCAAGAACTACTTCCTCGCCTACCGCGAGCAGGTCGCCGACTTCACGCTCACCCTCTCGGATGACCACACTCCGCGTTTCCACAACACGGTGGGCGACGAGAAGTGGGAAGTCACCTTCGCCGAGACCGGTCTGCTCACCGGGACGGGCGCACGCCTGCGCCGGGTCGCGCAGTACCTGACCGGACCGCGCTTTATGCTCACCTACGGTGATGGCGTCGGCGCCATCGACGTCGGCACCGTACTGGCCGACCATGTGGCCAGCGGTCGGATCGGTACGGTCACCGGCGTGCGTCCCTCGAGCCGCTACGGCGAGCTGGAGACCGACGGCAACAAGGTCAGCCTGTTCGCGGAGAAGCCGCCGCAGTCCGGCTGGGTCAGCGGCGGGTACTTCGTCTTCGAGCGCGAGTTCATCGACAAGTACCTCGACGATGATCCCTCCCTGCTGCTGGAGCGGCACCCGCTGCAGCAGCTGGCCCGCGACGGCGAGCTCACCCTGCACACCCACGAGTCGTTCTGGATGGGCATGGACACCTTCCGGGACTGGACCGAGCTCAACCAGCTGTGGGACTCCGGCACCGCGCCGTGGCGCGTGTGGGCCGACTGACAGTGGATCCGGTAACAGCAGTGGATCCGGTAACAGCGGCGGGCCCGGCGGCCGACACCGGTGCCTGGCTGCACGCTCTGGTCGCCGAGCTGCTCCCCCCGATGCGCAGCATCACCGGTGCGGGGGTGCGCGCGACGCTGCGCACCGTCGCGCGGGCACTCGGACCGGAGATCCCCCTGACCGTGCACGAGATGTCCAGCGGGACGCAGGTGCTCGACTGGTCGGTGCCGCGGGAGTGGAACGTCGGCTCCGCTCGGCTGATCGGGCCGGATGGCAGGACCGTCGTCGACGTGGCCGACAATCCGTTGCACCTGCTCGGGTACAGCACGCCGATGCGGGCCCGGATGGGGCTCGACGAGCTTCGGCCGCATCTGTTCTCGATGCCCGACCGGCCGGACTGGGTGCCCTACCGGACGTCGTACTACAACGAGAACTGGGGCTTCTGCCTGACCGACCGGCAGCTGACCGCGCTGCCCGACGGCGAGTACGAGGTCGAGATCGACACCACCCTCACCGAAGGTTCACTCACCTACGGTGAGATCGTGCTGCCGGGCGAGACCACGGACGAGTTTCTGATCACCACGCACACCTGCCACCCGGCGATGGCCAACGACAACTGTTCGGGCATCGCCACGGCGACCCTGCTGGCTCGGGAACTCGCCGCGGCCCCGCGGCGGCACACCTTCCGGTTGCTGTTCATTCCGGGCACGATCGGTTCGATCACCTGGCTGGCCGGCAACCGGGACATCGTCGGCCGGATTCGGCACGGTCTGGTGCTGACCGGCCTCGGCGACCGCTCCGACCCGACGTACAAGCGCAGCCGACGCGGTGACGCCGCCGTCGACCGGGCCGCCGCCATGGCTCTGGCGGAAAGCGGTCAGCCACACCGGATCGTCGACTTCTCGCCCTACGGCTACGACGAGCGGCAGTTCTGCTCACCGGGCTTCGATCTGCCCGTCGGCCGGTTCGGCCGCGGCCAGCACGGCGAGTACCCGCAGTACCACACCAGCGCGGACGATCTGGACTTCGTCACGCCCGGGTCGCTCACCGACTCGCACGCCCTGCTACGCCGCATCATCACGATCTGCGATCAGAACCGGACCTGGCGCAACACCGCGCCCTACGGCGAACCGCAGCTCGGCCGGCGCGGCCTGTACCGGGCGATCGGCGCGACGATGAACCGGCAGGCCGTCGAGATGGCCCTGCTGTGGGTGCTCAACCTCGCGGACGGCAGCCGCAGCCTGCTCGACATCGCCGAGCGGGCGGGCCTGCCGTTCGACACGATCGTCGAGGCCGCGGATGCCCTCGCCGGCGTCGACCTGCTCGCCGAGGTCGAGGTGGGCGGTGTCTGATCGGGGTGGGCCGGTCTGGACGATCGTGCTGGCCGCCGGTGGCGGGACCCGCTTCGGTGGGCGCAAGCAGTTCTTCGACCTGGGCGGCGAGCCGCTGGTCGCCCATCCCGTCAGGGCGGCCTGGGCGGCCAGCGACGGCATCGTCGTGGTGCTGCCCGGCGACGGCGACAGCGATCCGGACGGGCTGGCCACACCGGGGGTGCTGACGGTGCCCGGTGGGGCCTCCCGAGCCGAGTCCGTGCGGGCGGGGCTCGCGACCGTCCCGGGGGGCGCGGCGATCATCGTGGTGACGGACGCGGCGCATCCGCTGGCCAGCGCCGACCTGTACCGGCGGGTGATCGCCGAGGTCCGGGCCGGTGCCGACGCGGCCGTACCCGGCCTGCCGCTGACCGAGGTCGTCAAGGCGGTCCGGCCCGAACCCGGGCCGGGTGGCACCGAGCGGCTGGTGGCGGGGGCGTCGCTGGTCCGCGAGACCCATCGGCTGGTGCAGACACCGCACGCCTTCCGGGCCGGACTGTTGCGCGCCGTCCATGCCGGCGCGCCCGAGGCGGTCGAGGATTCGGCGATGGTCACCGCGGCGGGCGGGCGCATCGTCGTCGTCCCGGGGGAACCCGCCAACATTCATGTCACCACGCCGGACGAACTCGCCATGGCCCGGTTGTTGCTCACCCACGTCCGTCAGATGCGTTCCGAAGGGGAACCCGATGAGTACGGTACTGGTCGAGTCCGCGCTGTCCGATGACGAGCGGCGGGCCCAGCTCTATCAGGGCGATCTGTTCGTCTACGCGTCGAAGCCGGCGACACGAGAGTTCGTCGAGTTCAGCCGGGCACTGATCCGGGATGCCTTCGGCGAACTCGACCCGGAGACCGCGCAGCATCACATGCCGGTGGAGGACTTCGCCGCGCTGCTCGCCGAGCTCAAGCCACGGTTCATCCACCATCCGACCTGCAAGGAACTGCTGCCGGCGATTCTCGCCGAGCACGGCTGCGACCTCACGAAGACCTACTTCGACGTGCCGCGGCTGCGCACCTCGACGTCCGACGACTATCTGACCTCCGGTATCGCGTACGCGTTCCACCCGCACCGCGACACCTGGTATTCGGCGCCGTTCTGCCAGCTCAACTGGTGGATGCCGATTTTCGACATCGTGGCGGAGAACGGGCTGGCCTTCCATCCGCGGTACTTCTCGCAGGCCGTCGCGAACGGTTCACGGGACTACGACTACTACGAGTGGAACGCGAAGAACCGCGCGAGCGCCGCCAAGCACATCAGGTCGGACACCCGTAAGCAGCCCAGGCCCGAGGAGGAGGTGGAGATCTTCCCGCAGACCCGGGTCGTCGCCCCGCCCGGCGGCATGCTGGTCTTCTCCGGCGCCCAACTGCACTCCTCCGTGCCGAACAACACCGGACGCACCCGGTTCAGCATGGACTTCCGCACGGTGCACCTGGACGACGTCCTGAACCACGTCGGCGCGCCGAACGTCGACTCGGAGTGCACCGGCACCACGATGCGCGACTACCTGCGCGGCACCGACCTGAGCCGCATCGACGAGCAGGTCTGCCTGTCCTATGACACCGCGCCGCCCCGCGCGGACGCCGTGCTGGTCTTCACCCATCCGGGTCAGGCGTGACGAGCGTGCCGTCCGCCGGGCGGGTGGCGGTGGTGACCGGGGCGACCAGCGGGATCGGACGGGCCACCGCCCTGCGGCTGGCCGCCGACGGTGCCACCGTGTACGCCCTCGGCCGGGATCAGGACCGCCTCGACAGCCTCGGCAAGCAGGCCACCGGCCCGGGCACGCTGCTGCCGGTCCGGCTCGACCTCACCGACGACGGCGCCGTCGCGGGCGCCGTCGAGCTGATCGTCGAACGGCATGGCCGGGTCGATCATCTGGTGCACAGCGCCGGTGCCTACAGCAGCGCCCGGGTGGAGACGGCCACCCTGGCGGAGCTGGACGCGCAGTTCGCCGCGAACGTGCGGGCACCCTTCGCCCTCACCCAGCGGCTGCTCCCGGCGCTTCGGGTCGCGGGAGCCGACAGCGGCGCCGATGTGATCGTCGTCAACTCGACGCAGGGTGTCCGCGCCGGCGCCGGAACCAGCCAGTTCGCCGCGACCCAGCACGCCATGCGCGCCTTCGCCGACAGCCTGCGCCAGGAGATCAACGCCGACGGTATCCGGGTCGCCACGATCCATCTGGGCCGCACGGCCACCCCACGGCAGGAGACGATCTACGCGCGTGAGGGCCGCGCCTACACGCCGGACCTGCTCGTGCAGGCCGACGACGTGGCCGACCTGGTCGCCTACCTGATCGCTCTGCCACCCACCGCGGAGATCACCGAGTTGCACCTGCGGCCGGCGAAGAAAAGCTACTGAGCCTCGCCCGAGCAGGCGGCCGACGGGCCGCTCGGGTCCCATGAGCGCGCCAGAGCCCACGGGACCCGAGCCCGACCGGTGCGTACCACGACAGCCGGTGCGCGACCACGTTCGATGATGCCCATCGGATGACGACGGACGGTCATGGATCCGCGGCAGTTTGGCCATGAACAGCGGGCCCGGGGGTAGCCGAGACCGTCCGACGGGGGCGAAACAGGGGCTGGTTAGACTTGCTGCCTGGACGGCTTCCGGTCACAGATGTCGGAAACGGGAGACGGGAGACTCGTGGTCACCACCACTCTCACGACCAGAATCCCCCGGTCGTGGGTGATCCCGTCCCAGACGGCGGGTAGTAGTCGCGCGGTCAACGAGGCGACACTGCGGGTACTGACCTTCCTGATGTTCTGCGAGATCTTCCTGCAGCGGATCGCGCTGCCGGTCGGTGCCTCGCAGGTCCAGGTCATTCTGCCGATCACCTATGTGTGTCTGGCCGTCATGCTGCGCCGCGGTGGGCTCGCGCGTAACTCCGGGCGGATGACGGGCTACCTGGTGGCGATGGCGGGTTGTTCGCTGTCGGCTCTGGTCTGCTTCCTGCGACAGAAGCAGGACACGTCCTTCACCTCGTTGTTGCTGCTGCTGGCGACGTATGTGCCGTTCATCTACGGCCTGCGCCCGGCGGATGCCCGCGCGCTGCTCCCCCGGGTCCTCGACCGCTTCCTCATCATGATCACGGCACTGGCGGGGCTCGCCCTGTTCCAGTTCGCGATCCAGCTCGTCGGCGTGCCGTACACCGATGTCGTGCACGACATCGTGCCCCCGAACTTTCTGATGCACGGCTTCAACACGTCCTACCCGGTCCAGTACGGGTCGTCGCTGTACAAGTCGAACGCCTTCATCTGCCTGGAAGCGTCGTTCTGCTCGCAGTTCCTCGGGTTCGGCATTGTCGTCTGCGTGCTGCGCGGTGGCCACTGGTGGCGGCTGCCGATGTTCATCCTGGCGATCCTGAGCACCGTGTCCGGAACGGGCCTGCTGCTGCTGGCCTGCGCCGGGGTGCTGCTGGCCGTGCACAAGGGCGCGAAGTTCGCGCTGAGCGCGCTGGCCGGGGTCAGCCTCATCGTTCTCATCGTCAGTTTCACCCCGGCGTCGAGCATCTTCGCGGCCCGGGCGACGGAGACGTCCTCGTCGACCTCCAGCGGCAGCCTGCGCTTCGTGCAGCCCTACCAGCGGACCTGGGACGCCCTCGGCAAGGATCCGCTGACCGTCGTGTTCGGCACCGGCCCGGGATTCGCCGACCGCGACGCGAGCGCCTTCTTCACCCGCACCGGCCTGCCGTTGAACTACGCCCTGGTGCCCAAGCTGATCCTGGAGTACGGCGTGCTTGGCACGGTCGTGTTCCTCAGCTTCATCGTGGCCATGTTCGTGCGCGGCTCGCAGTCGTTTGTGCTTTCCGGGTCAGTACTGATCTTCTATACTGTGCTGTCCGGTGGTCTGCTGGCACCGGTCGTCACCGGACTCGGCCTGCTGCTGGTCGCCTGGTTCACGGTGAGCCCGCAGGACGAGGCCCAGGCCCGGCTCGACGGCGCTGGTCCCGCACCACCGAACTCGCCTCCATCCACCCAGCGCAGGGCTCACGCGGGCGTCTGAGGCGTCCGGGCGCGGGCTCGGGGCACAGCCGCGAAAGGCGGACCTCCCGTGACCGAAGTCGTGGAGCGCGCGACAGTCGTCGACGACTATCTCGTGCGTGCCCTCGCCATCGAGGACGATGCCCTGCGGGCCGCCCGCGCCGCGAGTCATGCCGCCGGCCTGCCCGCGATCGAGGTGACCGCCAGCCAGGGTCCGTTGTTGTCCCTGTTCGTCCGCATCCTCGGCGGGCGCCGGGTGTTGGAGATCGGCACTCTCGGTGGCTACTCGGCGATCTGGCTGGCCCGTGGCGTCGGCCCGGACGGCCAGGTCGTCACCCTCGAGATCGAGCCGAAGCATGCCCAGGTCGCCCGGGAGAACGTCGATCAGGCGGGCGTCGGCAAGTCCGTCGAGATCGTGCTCGGCGCGGCCGCCAACTCGCTGGACGCCCTGATCGCCGCCGGCGGTGAGCCGTTCGACCTGGTCTTCCTGGATGCCGACAAGCAGAACAACGCCCGCTACCTGGCGGCCGCCCTGCGCCTGACCCGGCCGGGCAGCGTCATCGTCGTCGACAACCTGGTGCGCGGCGGAGGTGCGCTGGCCGCCGCGGAGGGCACCGGGGGGCCTGCCGCCGACGGCGCCCAGGAACTGCTCACCATCGTGCGCGACAAGCCCCGCCTGACGGCCACGGCCGTGCAGACCGTCGGCGGCAAGGGCTGGGACGGCTTCCTGCTCGCCCACGTCA